>DASUIM010000044.1:0-27611 GCA_036279775.1 Fluviicoccus sp.
AAATAAGTGATTGACTTTATTAGGATGCGGGGTTATATTCTCGCTCCTGTTGTTGCGGGGTGGAGCAGTCTGGTAGCTCGTCGGGCTCATAACCCGAAGGTCGTTGGTTCAAATCCAGCCCCCGCTACCATATTCCGAGGTATGAAAAAGCCCACACATTTGTGGGCTTTTTTTCAGCCAGCGTCCGGTGTTTTTGTCGGGTGCATGAAATGGGCCTTGGTGCCCATTTTTCGTTTTTGAGGTTTGTGCATGGCGGTATCGCAAAAGGTTCAAGTGCTGACGGATATGCTGTCACCTGCGGTGACGGTCTGTGGCTATGAATTGTGGGGTATTGATTTCTTTCCGCAGGGGAAGCGTTCCTGTCTGCGTGTCTATATCGACGGGCCGGAGGGTGTGTCGGTTGACGGGTGCGCGAAGGTCAGTCATCAGGTTAGTGGTATTCTTGATGTGGAAGACCCCATTGCCGGCGAATACACTCTTGAGGTTTCTTCCCCCGGCTGGGATCGGCCCCTTTTCTCTCTCTCCCAGTACGAGCGCTACATCGGTGGCGAGATTCAGGTTCGCCTGCTGGCTCCCCTGGAGGGGCGTCGCCGTTACAAGGGTGTGCTGCAGGGAATTCAGGGCGAGATCCTGGAGATCCTGGCGGAGGGGCGTGTGGTGCTAGTGCCGTTTGCCCAGGTTGATAAAGGCAATGTGGTTCCCAATGTTTGAGTTTTCTTGTTTCAGGGCAGCAGCATGAGTAAAGAAATCCTGTTGGTGGTCGAATCCGTCAGTAATGAAAAGGGTGTGCCGCGTGAGGCCATTTTCCAGGCGCTGGAGCAGGCCCTGGTGGCGGCGACCAAGAAGAAATACAACATTGACGAGATGGATGTATCAGTTGTCATCAATCGCAAGACCGGTGAGTACGACACTTATCGTCGTTGGACGGTGACGGCTGATGAAGATCATGAGATGCCGGCGCAGCAACTGGCGATCAGCGACGTGGAAGAGCGTGGGCTGAAGATCGGCGATGTGGTTGAAGAGCAGATTCCTTCAATCGAATTCGGCCGGATCGCCGCACAGACCGCCAAGCAGGTCATGGTGCAGAAGGTTCGTGAGGCAGAGCGCGCGCTGGTGGTGGATGCCTATCGTCAGCGAATTGGCGAGATGCTGACCGGCGAAGTCAAGAAGATTACCCGGGATGGCGTGATTGTGGATCTCGGCAACAATGCCGAAGGCTATCTGGCGCGTGATCAGATGCTGCCGAAAGAAAATTTCCGCCTGAAAGAGCGCGTGAGCAGTATTCTGGATGCGGTGAATGGCGAGATGCGCGGCGCCCAGTTGTTGTTGTCCCGGACCTGCCCCGAAATGCTGATCTCCTTGTTCCGTAAGGAAGTGCCGGAAATCGGCGAAGAAATCATCGAGATCAAGGGAGCTGCCCGCGATCCAGGCGTGCGCGCCAAGATTGCGGTCAAGACCAATGATCATCGTATTGATCCGGTGGGTGCCTGTGTCGGTATGCGCGGAACGCGCGTGCAAGCGGTCACCGGGGAGTTGGGCGGCGAGCGCGTTGATATCGTGCTTTGGGATGATAATCCCGCCCAGTTCGTCATCAATGCCCTGCAGCCGGCGGAAGTTGTCTCTATCATTATGGATGAAGATGCGCACGCCATGGATGTGGCGGTCGAGGCTGACCAGCTGGCTCAAACCATTGGCCGCTCCGGTCAGAATGTCCGTCTGGCTTCCGAGCTGACCGGCTGGCGCCTGAACGTCATGACGGTTGAGGATGCCAACGCCAAGCAGGCCACGGAATCCCGTCAGTTTGCCGAAGCCTTCGTTCGGGATCTGGGTGTGGACGAGGATATTGCCAATATCCTGGTCAGCGAAGGATTTACCACGCTGGAAGAAGTGGCCTATGTTCCCATCGAGGAAATGCTGGCCATTGTCGATTTCGATGAAGATATTGTGGCTACCTTGCGCCAGCGCGCCAAGGATGCCTTGCTGACCCAGGCGCTGGTGTCCGAGGAAAAGGCCGAGCCGGCCGAGGACCTGCTGTCGATGGAAGGCATGACCCGTCAACTGGCTTATGCCCTGGCGGCACGCGGCGTGATCAGCATGGAAGACCTTGCTGAGCAGGCTATTGATGATATCGCGGATATTGAGGGACTGGGGGCTGACAAGGCTGCCCGCCTGATCATGAAAGCCCGCGAACCCTGGTTCAAGTAACAAAGACTTGCCGGTAATCCTGTTTTGGAGTGATGAGCCACATGGCTGATACAACTGTCAAACAACTTGCGCAACTCATTGATCGTTCAGTGGAAACGCTTGTCTCCCAGATGCAGGAGGCCGGTCTGCCCAGCCGTGGTCCTGATGATTTGGTGACCGATGCTGAAAAACAGCAGTTGCTTTCCCACCTGAAGCGCAGCCACGGCGGCGCGAGTGAGTCGCAGCAGCAAATCACCCTCAAGCGCAAGACGGTCAGCACCATCAAGACCACGCCCGCCACGGGTGGCAAGGCCAAGACGGTCAGTGTTGAGGTGCGCAAGACCCGTACGTTCGTCAAGCCCTCCGATGAGGCGGCGGCGCAGGAAGCTGCGCGCAAGTCAGCCGAGGAAGAGGCGGTTCGTCTGGCGGCTGAAGAAGCTGCCCGTTTCGCGGCCGAGGAAGCGGCTCGCGCGGCCGAGGCGGCTGCCCGCAGTGCGGTGGTTGAGGCGGATGTGCAGGTCGCCGCTCCGGCGAACCATGAAGAAAGCCGTAAGACGGTTGAAGCGGCCCGCGAAAAGAAGCTGGCGGTGATGAAGCCGGCGGCTGCCGCGCCCAGGAAGACGGAAACGGCGGAGGAGAGGGCTCGTCGCGAAGCCGAAGAAGCTCGCCGCAAGGCGGCTGACGAGGCGCGCAAGGCTCAGGAATCGGCTGCCCGTAAGGCGGCGGAGGAAAAAGCCCGGCAGCGTACGCTGGAGCAGGCCGCTAAAATTGCCGCCGATCTTGCCGCCCGCCCGGACTCCGGCTCCTCTGCTGAAGATGTGCCGCTGGCTCGCGGTCTGGTTGGCCGCGCCTTCGAGGACTCTTTTGCGAAGGAGGACCGTGAAATCCGTCGTGGCGGCAACAATAGCCGTGGTGGCAAGAACAAGGGTGGCAAGAAGCGCGAGGAGGAGCAGAACTATCGCCCCGCCCAGCGCGCCCTGAGTTCGGCACTGTCGAAGCAGCACGGCTTCGAGAAGCCCGTTGAGAAGCAAGTGTATAAAGTCAAGATCGGTGAAACCATCCTGGTGGCGGATCTCGCCCAGCAGATGGCGGTGAAGGCCAAGGAAGTGACTCGTGTCCTGATGAAGATGGGCGAAGTGGTCACGCAAAACCAGCCGATCGATCAGGCGACCGCCGCGTTGGTGGTGGAAGAAATGGGGCATCAGCCCGAGTACGTCAGCTCCACGGCGATGGAAGACTCGCTGAAAGAGTCGATGGCGCACGATGGTGAAGCCACGACCCGTCCGCCAGTGGTCACCATCATGGGTCACGTTGATCATGGCAAGACTTCGTTGCTTGACTACATTCGCCGCGCCAAGGTGGCGGCTGGTGAAGCCGGCGGCATTACCCAGCATATCGGGGCTTACCATGTAACCACGCCGCGCGGTGTGATCACCTTCCTGGATACGCCGGGCCACGCCGCCTTCACCTCGATGCGCGCCCGTGGCGCCAAGGCCACCGACATTGTGGTGCTGGTGGTGGCGGCGGATGACGGCGTGATGCCGCAAACGGCGGAAGCCATCGATCACGCCCGGGCGGCCGGTGTGCCCCTCATTGTCGCCATCAACAAGATGGACAAGGAGTCCGCGGATCCCGATCGCGTGCTCAACGAGTTGACCGTCAAGCAGGTTGTGCCCGAAGAGTGGGGTGGCGACACGCCGATTGCCAAGGTTTCCGCTCATACCGGCCAAGGTGTGGACGAACTGCTGGAAATCATCCTGATCCAGGCTGAACTGCTGGAGCTGACCGCCGTCGAAGACGGTACGGCCCAGGGTGTCGTGATTGAAGCGCGTGTCGACAAGGGACGCGGTGCTGTCGCTACCTTGCTGGTGCAGAAGGGTACGTTGCGTACCGGCGACCTGGTGTTGGCGGGCCAGCATTATGGTCGTGTCCGCGCCATGATTGACGAGAACGGCCAGCCGACCAAGTCGGCGGGTCCGTCGATTCCGGTGGAAATCCTGGGTCTGCCGGAAGCGCCGGGCGCCGGTGATGAATTCATGGTTGTGGATGATGAACGCAAAGCCCGTGAAGTGGCCGAGTTCCGCGCCAACAAGGAACGCCAGGCCAAGATGGAGCTCTCGCAGGGCATGAAGCTGGAAAACCTGTTCGCCACGATGGGCAAGCAGGAAGTTCCCTCCGTCAATATTGTCCTGAAGACCGATGTGCGCGGTTCACTGGAAGCCATTACCCAGGCGCTGAATGACCTGAGCGTCGCCGATGTGCGCGTGAAGATTGTCAGTTCGGGTGTTGGCGCCATCACCGAATCCGACGTTTCGCTGGCGGAGTCCACCGGAGCGGTCATTCTCGGCTTTAATGTGCGCGCCGACAATGCCGCGCGCCTGAAGTGCCAGCAGGATGAAATCGATCTGCGCTACTACAGCGTCATCTATGAAATGATCGATGACGTCAAGGCGGCCATGTCGGGTCTGCTGTCGCCGGAACATCGTGAACACATTCTGGGTGTTGCCCAGGTGCGTAACGTTTTCCGCTCGTCGCGCTTTGGCGCCGCCGCCGGTTGCATGGTGCTGGAAGGCAATGCCTACCGCAACAAGCCGATCCGCGTGCTGCGTGACGAAGTGGTGGTCTTCCAGGGCGAACTCGAATCGCTGCGCCGCTTCAAGGACGATGTCCACGAAGTTCGCAACGGCATGGAATGCGGGATGGCTGTGAAGGGCTATAACGACATCCGTGAGGGTGACAAGATCGAAATCTACGAAGTGCACGAAATCAAGCGCACGCTTTAACTGCAGCACACAAAACGGCCATGACCCCGGCGGGGTCATGGCCGTTTTTGCCGGAGACACCCTTGAGCCAGCGAATTCAGCGCATTGCCGACCAGATCCAGCGTGAGATGGCCGACCTTATCCGCAACGAACTGAAGGACCCCCGTCTGGGCATGGTCACGGTATCCGCTGTCCGCGTCAGCAAGGACATGGGCTATGCCGATGTTTATGTGACTGTTATGGGCAGAACGCTGGACGAGGATTTTGCCCCCAGTATCGAGGTCCTGAACAATGCCGCCGGTTTCCTTCGCGGTGAGTTGGGGCGTCGTCTGATGGTGCGGATGATTCCGCGCCTGCGTTTCCACTATGACGAAGCCACCTCGCGCGGCAACCGCATGTCCGCTTTGATCAACCAGGCGATTGCCGAAGACGAGGCTCATCATCCCTCCGGGACTGACGAAGCCTGAGTCCTGTTTTGCCGGTACTTTCCGTGAACAAACAAATCAAACGCCCGCGCCGTCCGCTGGACGGCATTCTGCTGCTCGACAAGCCGGAAGGCATGTCCTCCAATCAGGCCATGATGAAGGTGCGCTGGTTGTTTCAGGCGGAAAAGGCGGGACACACCGGTAGTCTGGATCCCTTGGCGACCGGCTTGCTGCCGATCGGCTTCGGCGAGGCCACCAAATTTTCCCAGCATTTGCTCGATGCCGACAAGGTCTATCGCGCGCGCATGCGTCTCGGACAGAAAACCACCACGGCGGATGCTGAGGGCGAGGTGATTGCCGAGCGTCCGGTGCCTCGCCTGACCCGGGACGAAATTGAAACTGTGCTGGCGCGGTTCCGCGGTCATATCACCCAGATTCCCTCCATGTTTTCCGCCCTGAAAAAGGATGGGCGTCCGCTCTATGAGTTGGCGCGCAAGGGGATTGAGGTGGAACGCGAAGCCCGCCCGATCCGGATTGACCGGTTGGAGTTGCTTCAGGTCGAACCGGAGTTCTGGGAGATCGAGGTGGCGTGCAGCAAGGGCACCTATATTCGCAATCTGGTCGAGGATATCGGTGAGGCGCTTGGTTGCGGCGCCCATGTAGCGGCTCTCCGGCGTTTGGCCAGCGGCCCGTTCCGCTTGCAGGCCGGAACAACCATCGCCGATCTGGAGCGGTTGGCAGGGGAGGGTGGGCTGGCCGCGCTGGACCAATGTCTGTTGCCGCCTTGGGCGGCGCTGGAGCACTACCCCAAGCTGGAGTTATCGGATACAGCATCCTTTTATCTGCTGCGCGGCCAACCGGTGCAGGTTCGCGGCCTTCCTCCCTCCGGCGAGGAGGTACTGGTTTTCGGTCCGGAGAAGCGCTTCCTCGGCTTGGGCGTTGTCAATGCCGACGGCCTGCTCGCGCCGCGCCGTCTGTTGCGTACACAATAGGCATGGCAATCGCCGAAACGAATATATAAAATACCCCGCACGCTGGCTGTAGAGATGCACGGCCAGACGCATTTCCTTTTGCATCTCGTGGAGAAAGTACCATGGCTCTTACCGTAGCCCAGAAAGCTGAAATCATCGCCAAGTTCGCCCGCGGCGAAAACGACACTGGCTCTCCCGAAGTCCAGGTTGCCCTGTTGTCGGCTCAGATCGACGACCTGCAATCCCACTTCAAGGCCCACAAGCACGATCACCATTCCCGCCGTGGCCTGATCCGCATGGTCAACCAGCGCCGCAAGCTGCTGGATTACCTGAACGGCAAGGACAGCGGGCGCTACGTCGCCCTGATCCAGACACTGGGTCTGCGCCGCTAAGGAAACCCGCAACGGGGAGCAAAGGCTCCCCGTTGTGCTAATTCACCCCCGATGACTATGGATGAGGCTGCTAAGGCCTGAATTGCATGCAGTTCAGGCCTTAGTGGCCTCCATAGAGAAAAAAGTAAAACGGAGACTCTCTCGTATGTTCAATATTGTTCGCAAGGAATTCCAGTACGGCCGTGACACCGTGGTGCTTGAAACCGGCCGCGTGGCCCGTCAGGCCAACTCCGTGGTTGTGACCATGGGAGGCGTTACCGTGCTGGTGGCCGTGGTCGCCAACAAATCCGTCAAGGCCGGTCAGGACTTCTTCCCGTTGACCGTCAATTATCAGGAAAAGGCGTATGCCGCCGGCCGCATCCCCGGTGGCTACGGCAAGCGCGAAGGCCGGATGACCGAGAAGGAAACCCTGACTTCCCGCCTCATTGACCGCCCGGTCCGCCCACTGTTCCCGGAAGGTTTTTACAACGAAGTGCAAGTGACGGCGACCGTGATCTCCACTGATCGCGTGGCTGACACCGATATCGCCGCCATGATCGGCGCGTCCGCCGCCCTGACCATTGCCGGCATCCCGTTCAAGGGGCCGATCGGCGCCGCCCGCGTGGCGTATGTCAATGGTGAGTACCGTCTGAACCCGACCTATGCCGAGCAAGAGACTTCGGATCTGGACCTGGTGGTTGCCGGTACCGACAAGGCCGTGTTGATGGTGGAGTCCGAAGCCAAGGAACTCAGCGAAGACGAAATGCTGGGTGCCGTGCTGTTCGGTCACGAAGAAATGCAGGTGGTGATTGCCGCGATCAAGGCGTTTGCCGCCGAAGTCGGTACTCCGGCTTGGGACTGGCAGGCTCCGGCCGCCAATCAGCCGTTGAAGGATGCCCTGAAGGCGGCTTTCGAAGCGTCCATTTCCGAAGCCTACACCATTAGCGAGAAGCAGCAACGCTACAGCCGTCTGGATGCTATCCAGGCCGAGGCCGTCGCCCGCTTCGCGCCGGAAGGTTCCGACGTGTCGGCGGATGATGTGCTGGCCTGTTTCGAAGACCTGAAGTACCGCACCGTGCGTGACAATATCCTCAGCGGCAAGCCGCGTATCGACGGCCGCGACACCAAGACCGTGCGCGCGCTGGATGTGCAGGTCGGCGTGCTGCCGAACGCCCACGGCTCTGCCTTGTTCACCCGGGGTGAAACCCAGGCGCTGGTCACCGCGACTCTGGGCAGCGCCCGGGACTCGCTGATGGTGGACGCGCTGGAGGGCACCTACACCGATCCGTTCATGCTGCACTACAACTTCCCGGCCTACTCCGTGGGTGAAACCGGCCGCGAAACCGGTCCGAAGCGCCGTGAAATCGGTCATGGCCGCCTGGCCCGTCGTGGTGTTGCGCCGATGCTGCCCGCGAACGACAAGTTCCCTTACGCTATCCGCGTCGTATCCGATATCACCGAGTCCAACGGCTCCTCCTCGATGGCTTCTGTCTGCGGCGCCTCGCTGGCGCTGATGGATGCCGGTGTGCCGGTGCGCGCGCCGGTGGCCGGTATCGCGATGGGCCTGGTCAAGGAAGGCGACCGCTTTGCCGTCCTCTCAGACATCCTGGGTGACGAAGATCATCTCGGCGACATGGACTTCAAGGTGGCCGGCAGCTCCAAGGGCATCACCGCCCTGCAAATGGACATCAAGATCGAAGGCATCACCGAAGAGATCATGGAGATTGCACTGGGTCAGGCGCAAGCCGGCCGACTGCACATTCTTGAGGCGATGAATGCCGTTCTGCCTGCCGCCCGTCCGGAAGTCAGCGGTAATGCACCGACGTATGCGACCGTGCAAATCAATCCGGACAAGATTCGTGATGTGATCGGCAAGGGCGGCGCCACCATTCGCGCCATCTGCGAAGAAACCAAGGCCAGCATCGATATCGAAGACAGCGGTATGGTGCGCATCTATGGCGAAACCAAGGCCGCCACGCAGGCTGCTCTGGCCAAGGTGCAGTCGATTACCGCGGAAGTGGAAGTCGGCACCATTTACGAAGGCACGGTTGCCCGTATCGTCGAATTCGGCGCTTTCGTGACCATCATGCCCGGTACGGACGGACTGGTTCACATCTCGCAAATCGCCAGCCAGCGCGTCGAGAATGTCGGTGACTTCCTTAAGGAAGGCCAGAAGGTCAAGGTGCGCGTGCTGGATATCGATCAGCGCGGCCGTATCAAGCTGTCGATGAAAGAAGTGTAATCCGGCTGGTCCGGGACGGGTCACCCCAGGGGTTGGCCCGTCTACCACAATAAAAGACAGTTCAGCCAATGATGCTGTCAGCTGCTTGGTGATGATAGCAGTTGATGGTATCTTTGCTTGTCAAATGGAAACCCCCTGAAAAACAACAAGGCAGGAGATAGAGGGCATGAAATTTCCGCGTGCATTACGTATTGGCGCCATAGCTTCCCTGGTAAGCGTTACCGCCCTGTTTTCAGGGTGTTCCCAGGTCGTTAAAACCGGCGCCATCGTAGCCATTAAATTCAGTGAAAACAATATTGTTCCTCCCATTATGGCGCTTGACGACGCCCAGATGGCGTGCGCGTCGGGCGAAGCCCTGACCCCGCTGATCCTGGCGACCGAAGGCATGGGTGCTGATCCCGCCAAGATGGCGGTGCTGATGTATGTATCCGCCGGCCTCTGTGCGGAAGATCGTGCATTGGAGCATGAACTGCGTTATGTCCGTTCGTCGCGCGCCAACCTGATTGAAGACGCCCAGGATGCGCGTATTGCCCAGAAGCGCTGGTCGGCCTTGGCTGCGCGTCGCCAGCAAGAGGCTTACCGCCGTTTTGTCGAGCACTACGAGAAGAACTTCAATTTCAAGCTGGGTGAAAGCTGCCCGGCGATGCATACCGATTTCGAGAAGATGGTTTATCTGATCGGCTTGGCCTCGGGCATGCAGGCCGTGGTCAATGACATTGCCTCCCAAGGCGCCGTGGGGGTTCCGAAGGATATCGCCGGCATCGTCGATCGCGCCATGACCTGCCTGGATAATGCCGAATGGTGGGGTGTTCCCCTGGCAACCCGTGCGGCCGTGTGGGCATTGCTGCCCGGCGCCAGCGAAGGCAAGCCGGACCCGTTCACCACCATGAAGGACGCCACCCGGATCGGCGAGCGCAAAGGGGTGCGTCTGGCGCATGCCATTTACGCCCTGTCCGCTCAGGCGACCGGCAAGGAAGAGTTGCTGCGTGACGCATTGCGTACGTATGGTGACTCCGCGAACATGGCGGTCAACGCCAAATTCCGTCTCTTTGACGTCATGGGCGGCCTGATGGTGCAGACCATCGCCGACCGTTACTGGACCGAAAAGACCGGAACGCGCATGCCGGACGGTGGCTTCAACAAGTTCTGGGATGACAAGCCTTCCACGGAAAGCACCGGCATTTCGATTGATGACCTGCTCTGAGTCATGGGAGTGCTCGCCAGCATGATGCGGTATGCCTTCAATGCTGTTCTCTGCCTGATCGCTGGTCTCTGGGCGGGCGCCGCTTCGGCGTCCGTCCAGAAGTCCCTCTGCGTCTGGGATTTGCTGGGTGCTAACGGCGAAACCTACAACCTGATGAAGGATTATCGTGTTGCTGCGCGGGCTTGGGGGGTCGATTTCACCCTCAAGTCCTACAGCGAGGAAAAAATTGCCGCCGAGGATTTCCGGGTGGGGCAGTGTGATGCGGTAGTCATGACCGGTTTGCGCACCAAACCCTTCAATAGCTTCTCCGGAAGCCTGGAGTCCATTGGTACGATCCCGTCCTATGAGCATTTGCGATATGTGATTGCCACCCTCAGTTCGCCCAAGGCCGCCAAGCTGATGGTCAGTGGTGATTATGAAATTGGCGGCGTCATGCCTTTTGGCGGCATTTACTTTTATGTGAATGATCGTGATATCAACGAGGTCGGAAAGCTTGCCGGGAAGAAAATCGCTTTCTTTGATTACGACCGTTCTCAGGCAAAATTGTTGCAGCAGATCGGCGCCCAGGCGGTGCCGTCGGATGTGACCAACTTCGCTCCCAAGTTCAATAACGGCGCGGTGGATATTATTTTCGCGCCGGCGGCGGCATATCGTCCGCTGGAGTTATACCGGGGGCTGGGCCGCAAGGGTGGCATCCCGGATTTCCTGCTGGCGCAGTCATCCCTGCAGATCGTGTTCCGGGCAAACCAGTTCCCTCCGGGGTTTGGTCAAAATTCCCGGGCATACATCAACAGCCAGTTTGACCGGATTTTGTCGGTTATCAAAAAATATGAGAAGGATATTGATCCCAGGTACTGGTTTCATATCCCGGATGCGGATCGCGCCCGTTACATCGCGATGATGAGGGAGTCCCGCATCAATCTGGCGAAAGAAGGCCTGTATGACAAGCGCCTGATGGCGTTGTTGAAGCGGGTCCGCTGCCAGCTTGAGCCATCAAATGGGGAATGTGCTGAAAATCTGGAATAGAAGTGCTTTCAGACAAGGCCGGCAAATGATGGTGCGAGTGATGTGACGGTATCGGGGCAGGGGAGTCCCACCCGTCGCATGAACAATAATTTGTGGACGAGGTAGGGGAATTTTATGGCGACACCAGAACAGAAGCCGGTGCTGCTCAACCGTTCGTTTGTCGAATGGCTGATCAGTCTCCCGGTTTTCATCTTGCTGATCCTGACGCTGGTGATCGGCGCCGGAGAAATGGTTCATGGGCAGTTGTTGCGCATGGGCGAAAAACTTTTTGGTGATCCGGCCACCGGTGTTCAGTATTACATGCTCCGTGGCGAGCAGGTGAAGCCTGACTGTAACCCCGATCCTGATATTGAAGCCGACCTCCAGCAAAAGCTGGCTTCCTCGTCTTCCGGCTCCGGCAGTGATGTTGATGCCCTGTTTGCCGATGATGTGGTCGATCCCGAATCTATCCGCCAGTCGTTGATTACGGCGCGCGATGAATGTCGTGGTCAACACGCTGACTATGAACGCAACAAGAAAATGATCACGCCCTTCCTCTCGGCGTATCGCTCCGTTGAGGGCGCATTCTTTGATGTATTCCATTTTGGCACGGAAAACCGCTCGGTCATCCTGATTATCATGGTTGTGCTGGCAGGAACCCTGACCACGCTGACACACCATCACATTACCCTGCGCCCGGCGCGCACGCGGCTGGACTTCAAGGTCAGTTCCGGCTCGATGGTCATCGCCAATACCCTGCTCTTGTGCTCGATCATTGCCAACTGGCGGTTGGAACAAAGCTCCGGCATTCCCGTTGAACACCCAAGCATCGGCTATCTGTGGGGTTGTTTCTTCAGTGCGATGATCGCACTGAACATCTGGCAATTCTTCAAGGTTCCGAAGACTGCGGAGCCGGGTGGCACATTTGGTAAATCCATGCTTTCCGTGCCCATTTATGCCTCCATGGCCATGACGGCGGGAACCTTCTTCCTGACGCAGCACCACTTCTCCGGACTGGCGATTTATCTGGGGCAAATGAAGGAGCTGTCCGGGATTTTCCTGAACCTGTCCCTGTATATCTGGTGCGGTATGCTGTTGAAACAGACACGGGTCGTGGATATGTTCCTCAGTATCCTTCGGCCGTGGAATTTCTCGCCTGAAATCCTGACGTATCTGATCCTGCTGGCGGCGGCCATTCCGACGGCCTATACCGGCGCTTCGGGTATTTTCGTCATCGCGGCAGGCGGTATTGTATTCCGTGAAGTACTGAACTCCGGCGCCAGCCGTCAATATGCGCTGTCCGCAGCGGCCATGTCCGGCTCCATGGGCGTCGTGCTGAGCCCGTGCCTGCTGGTGGTTGTTATTGCGGCGTTGAACAAGGAAGTGACGACCACCCAGTTATATGGATGGGGCACGGATGTATTCTTCCTGACGTCAACATTGTTCCTGGCATTCTCGTTGGCCTTTGCCAAGGACAAGATACGGCTTGCACCGCCCAAATACGCCATTCCCGGGATGATGAAGGGTTTTGCGAACGTTTCACCGTATATTGTCATCACCATCATGGTGGTGGGCTTCTATCGCGTGGTGCTGGATACCAAACTGGATGAATTTACCGCATCCATGATCCTGCCCTTCATTCTGATCGCCATTGTCGCGTTCGATAAAATGCGTCGCGAGCCCAAAGTCGTAGCCGTGGTCAACAATCCCGAGGCAGAGCGCCGTGTCGGCTTCGAACAGGCTATCCGTCTGGCGACCACGGAAGCCATCGGTCATATCGGCGCCCTGATCCTGCTGATGGCGCTGTCGCTTTGCGTGGGCGGCATGGTGGAACGCTCCGGCATCATGGACTATGCGCCCAAGGAGTTTGCGAATATCTACATGGCCATGACCTTCCTGGTGGTGACCAAGGTTATCCTCGGCATGATCATGGACCCTTTCGGCGCCATTATCCTGGTCTCCGGAACACTGGCGCCCATTGCGTATCATAACGGGATTGATCCGGTGCACTTCTGGATGATGGTGCTGGTTGCGTTCGAACTGGGCTATCTGCTGCCGCCGGTAGCGCTGAATCAAATCCTGACGCGCCAGGTTATTGGTGAGGAGGAAATGGACAAGGCGGATGCCGAGGTTCGTCACTTGGGCTTCTTCCGGCGTTATGAACGCTGGAACCTGCCAGTGATAGTCATGACAATTGGCATGTTGATTGTCGCGTATGGACCGTTATTCTTCTACAGCAAGTAGCAAGCAAAGCCTCACAGGCGCGACAGGATTCACTTCCTGCCGCGCCTGCGTCTATTCAGGTCGGATCAGGAGAAAGACTGTGAGAATCCGCAATAATCGGTTGGGGGGTGTATGAACAATAAACCCGTGTTCTTGAATCGCTCCCTGCATGAGTGGCTTTTCAGTTTGCCGGTATTTTGTCTGCTGATGCTGACATTGATTATCGGTACCGGAGAGATGATTCATGGCCAATTGTTGCGGGTAGGCGAAAAGCTGTTTGGCGACCCCGCAACCGGCGTCCAGTATTTCATGCTTCGTGCTGATCCGACCAAGCCGGATTGCAATCCGAATCCGGATGTTGAGGCGGAAGTGCAAAAGCAAATCAGCGCGTCGTCAGTGCCGGGGAACGATATTGACTCCCTGTTTGCCGACGAGCCGGTGGACCCGGCGGCGATCCGTCAGTCCGTGATCACGGCCAGCCAGCTCTGCTCGGAGAAGATGACCGGTTATACTCTGGTCAGAAATCACATTACGCCGGCACTTAAAGCCTATCGCACCTTTGAAACCGCCTTCTTCACCGTATTCCGTTTCGGTACGGAAAACCGTTCGGTCATTCTGATTCTCATGGTAGTGATTGCGGCGACGCTGACCACGCTGGGAACTCATCATATTTCGCTGCGTCCGCCCAGCACGAAGACCGATTACAAGGTTTATTCGGTGGCCATGGTTATTGCCAACGTGCTCTTGTTTGCCTCCTCGGCGGCATACTGGAAGTTACAGATCGATTCCGGCATCCCGATTGATCATCCGATTATTAATTATCTGTGGTGTGGCTTCTTCGCCATTCTGATTCTGATCAGCCTGAAACAGCTGTTCAAGCCTCCGGTGGACGCCAAGGAGGGAGGGACCATCGGCATGGCGCTGCTGTCCATTCCCCTGTATGCGTTCATGGCCATGAACGCCGGCTTCACCTTCCTCAGTCAGAGCCATTATTCCGGCCTGGCCATTTATCTGGGGCAGATGATGGAGTTGTCGGGGGTGTTCCTGAACCTGTCACTGTATCTGTGGGCCGGAATGCTGTTGAAGCAGACCCGAGTGGTCGATTTGTTCTTGAATATCGTCCGTCCTTGGGGGTTCTCGCCGGAGGTCCTGACCTACATTATTCTGGTGGCGGCGGCGATTCCAACGGCCTATACCGGAGCCTCCGGCATCTTCGTGATTGCTGCGGGTGCGGTTATTTACAGGGAAATCCTCAGTTCCGGAGCCCGGCGTCAATATGCCTTGGCCGCAACCGCCATGTCGGGTTCGATGGGGGTTGTTCTGAGTCCGTGTCTGTTGGTTGTGGTGATTGCGGCCCTGAACAAGCAGGTGACTACCTCGCAGTTGTATGACTGGGGCACCTACGTCTTCTTCCTTAGCTCGACACTGTTCCTGATTGCGTCGCTGGTGTTGGCCAAGGAAAAATTCAAGCTCACGACGCCATCGGTGGCGATGCCGTTATCCGCCCGTGCGTTTGTGCCGGTATCCCCATATATCGTCATCACGATGATTGTGGTGGGTGTCTATGCCTATATCCTGGATACCAAACTCGATGAGTTTACGGCGCCGATGATCCTGCCCTTTATCATGCTGGCGATCGTCTGGTTTGATAAGGTGCGTCGCGAGCCGGTGGCATCGGTAGCGACTGATATCCAGGAGCGTCGTCATGGTTTTGAAGGTGCGGTGCGTGAAGCCACAAACGATACCATCGGCCATATTGGTGCCCTGATCATGTTGATGGCGCTGTCGGTCAGTATCGGCGGCGTTATTGAACGCTCGGGCATGATGGATGCTGTGCCGGCCACCTTTGGCAATATCTGGTTGGCGGTATCATTGCTGCTGGGGCTGCTGGTTTTTATCGGAATGGTGATGGACCCGTTTGGCGCGGTCATCCTGGTGTCAGCCACGATTGCGCCAATTGCCTATAACAACGGCATCGAGCCGGTGCATTTCTGGATGATTGTGCTGACCGCATTTGAGTTGGGCTATCTGTCGCCACCGGTGGCGCTGAACCAATTGCTGACACGGCAGGTAGTGGGTGAAGCGGAAATGGATGCCGCGGATGGGGAAGTCAGCCACCTCAGTTTCTACTATAAGTATGAGCGCTGGATTTTACCGTGTATCGTCATGGCGACCGCGTTGATGCTGGTGGCGTATGTGCCGTTGTTTTTCTACGCGAAATAACAACGTAACATGAAAAGAAAAGCCGGCCTTGTGTCGGCTTTTTCTTTGGGCAGGAAGAACCATGACGTTGAACCGGCGGGAAATAAGATTGCTGATGGCCGCCATGACGATAGGTATGGCCATCCTGCAGGCGTTCGAGCCCGAAACATGGCATTGGTCTCGGGCAGCAATTGCCGGCGGAGAGGGGTGGCGCATCATCAGCGGCCACTTTGTCCATGTCGGTTGGCGTCATTGGGGAATGAATGTCGTCGCCATGTGGCTTTTGGCCGGGTTGTTTTCCGGAATCCTGTCATGGAGGCATTGGGGCCTGGCCCTGCTGCTCTTGCCGCTGTTCATCAGCGCCGGCTTCTGGTGGGGCTTGCCGGGGCTGACCGCCTACGCCGGACTGTCGGGGGTGCTGCACGGTATTTTCGTCTTTGGAGCAGCGCGAATGCTGGGGATGCCGGTGGAGAGGCATCTTGGTCTGGTGCTGATAGGCCTGACGACCGTGAAGTTGGCGATGGAATATTTCACCGATGAGACCGCCGCGACCGCCGCGTGGATCGGCAGCCCGGTGCTGATCGAGGCACACCAGTTGGGGGCTGCTGGCGGGCTGCTGCTGGCGGTGATCATCGCGGGGGCAGCCGTCGTCCCGCGCATGAAATCCGCTACAAAACTGGTACCATAATGCCTCCGGAAATTATCTCCGCCCCGCAGGTTTCGATTATTATCGGCCTTGCCTGATTTTGTGACCGCTAACATGCTTTTTCTTTCCCGACTGCTGGTGCTGTTTTCTCTCCTTTCCGGTGCGGCACTTGCCTACGACCCGCCCGCCGAAGATTCCCGTCTGGTGCTGGATCGTCAGGGTATTCGTATTTGGGCCTATCAGGTTCCCAATAATCCGCTTTACGGTTTCAAGGCCGTCACCACGGTAAAAAGCACGCTGTCCGGATTGGTCTCCTTGATTGCGGATACGGAAAATGCGCGCAAGTGGATTTATCGGACCAAGTCGGTGGAGCCGATCGTGCGCAATGATGCGGACCTGCATTTCTCCGTGCGCGTCATTACCGATTTCCCCTGGCCATTTCGTGATCGTGAGGCATTGGTCGCGGGTCAGATCGCCCAGGACCCCCAGACCCTGAGGGTTCGCATTGACAGCAACAGTGTTACCACGCTTCCGCCCAAGGCCTGTTGTGTTCGGATGCCGATGGTGGAGGGCTCGTGGATTTTCAGGCCCTTAGGCAACGGCTTGGTTGAAATCACCATGACCGGGCATGCGGATCCCGGTGGCAACATCCCCACCAGCGCGGTCAATCTGTTGATTCAGGAGTACCCCTATAATACGCTGAAGGGCTTGCGCAAGCTGATTGGCGATGACCGCTACCAGAAGTCGCATTTTGCGACGATTCGAGAGCCTGCCCAGACGCATGCGCCGTGAGCCGGTTTGTCAGCCGGACGTCTTCCTGTTAAATTCGTCGCTCGGGATTCATTAGAACAATAAACCAGAGTACGGGTTGGCCTCATGCTGATTGACCGGATAACGTCTGTCTTGCTGCTGGCGGCATGCATGCTGTCAGGTATGCCATGCCAGGCCGCGAGTTGGCCGGAACGCCCCCGCCTGGAGGATTATCGGGAGTATTCCCGCTTTCTGGAGGCGATGACGGCATACCGTCATGCCCTCAGGGATACGCCGGTGATACCCCCGCTTAGTTTGGGGATTGTCTTGCCGGTGTCTTCAACACTGCAGGAGCTGGCGGTGACGTCTTCCGAAATGATGGATCCGCTCTCCGAAGAATATCCCGCCCCCCTTCAAATTACCGGCCCTGAAAACATGGAAGAGGCCGTGGAAAAAGCCAAGAATTTCATTCATCCGGTCTATACCGCCCGACTGCGCTACCAGCGAACCACGTCGTTCAGTTTCCCACTCGCCAAGGCGGCTAATGAGCTGCTTGAGAAGGCGGCTGCGGCTGATGAGCTGTGGGGGGCTGACTCGAACAGTGGTGCGGCCTTGCTGGACAAAATGCTGTATGCCGATGAACTGCTCTCCGCGGAACATGCCGGCACCAGTCATGAGCGTTGGACCGAGCTTGCCCTGAGTCCCATGGCGGAGGGCGCGATCGGAGTCATGGGCCGGGTATCCATGCCGTTTGGCGCCGGTGCCGAGATCATGATCGAAAGCGTGCGTCGCTGAGCCATTATCCGCAGGTTTTGTTCCCGGTCTCTCCGGAAGGTTGTGTAAATGTCTGGTAAATCCATGCGCTCGGAAAGCTTGACGTGAAAGGGCGTACCTTGGTGCTGCGCGCGCTGCTGTTTGTGGCCGGTTTTGTCGTCCTTTATCAGCTCTGGCTGTTGGGGCATGTCTGGTGGTGGGTCGATCATAACCCCGAAACCAGCGCCTTCATGGAGGACCGTCTGGAGGTGCTTCAGCAGGATAATCCGGATGCGGAACTGCGCCACCGTTGGGTAGCCTATAACCAGATATCGCCCAATCTGAAGCGTGCCTTGATCGCCTCCGAAGATGCCAAGTTCCTGGATCATGACGGTTTCGATTGGGAGGGTATCCAGACGGCCTGGGAAAAGAATTTGAAGAAGGGGAAAGTCGTGGCCGGTGGCTCGACCATCTCCCAGCAACTGGCCAAAAACCTGTTCCTTTCCGGCAAGCGGACACCTTGGCGCAAGCTGGAAGAGGCCATCATTACGGTCATGATGGAGCAGATGATGAGCAAGCGGCGTATTTTTGAAATTTACCTGAATGTCATCGAGTGGGGGAATGGCGTTTTCGGGGCTGAGGCGGCATCCCGGCACTATTTCCGCAAATCGGCCCGCAATCTGGATGCGGCGGAAGCGGCGCGGCTGGCCGCCATGGTTCCGAACCCCCGTTATTTTGACAAACACCGTCTGGATCGCAAACTGTTGCGCAAGGCCCGAATTATCCAGAGGCGGATGTATTACGCGGAATACCCCTGACTGTCATCGGTGCGTCATCCGGCAGGCGTATAATGAAAAGAGCTATCACCCGGAAAGAAAACATGATCCAGGAAACCATTGTGGACCTGAACCAGCCAGAGTTGTACATCAATCGCGAGCTCAGCATTCTGGATTTTAACCTGAGGGTGCTGGAGCAGGCGGTCGACCCCCTGCATCCATTGCTTGAACGCTTGAATTTCCTGTTGATCTTCAGCCGCAATCTCGATGAGTTCTTTGAAATCCGGGTGGCGGGACTGTTGCAGCAGCTATCCTGGGAACGGGCCGTCGGGCCTGACGGGATGCGGGCCCAAGAGGTTCTGGAACGGCTTTCGGCGGTGTGTCATGCCGCGGTCGAACGACAGTACCGGATCTTGAACGAGGATCTGCTGCCGGCGCTGGCGGCGGAGAATATCCGCTTCCTGAAGCGTGATGAGCTGACTGCCCCTCAATCCGCGTGGGTAAAGCAATATTTCCGCGAACAGGTCTTGCCGGTCCTGACCCCGATCGGGCTGGATCCCGCCCATCCGTTCCCACGATTGGTCAACAAAAGCCTGAATTTCATTGTCTCCCTGGAAGGCAAGGACGCGTTCGGGCGGCAAATGTCTCTCGCTGTTGTGCCGGCTCCGCGTTCGCTGCCGCGGGTGGTGCGCCTGCCTGATGAGCTGACAGGGCAGGGTGACCATCATGTCATGCTGTCGGCCATTATCCACGAGCATGTCAGTGAACTCTTTCCGGGCATGACGGCCACCGGTTGCTATCAGTTCCGAGTAACCCGGAATGCCGACCTGACGCTGGATGAGGATGTCGACGACATTGCTTCGGCTTTGAAGGGAGAGTTGTTTTCACGCCGCTTTGGCGAGGCGGTCAGGCTGGAAGTCGCGGATAATTGCCCGCGCCATATCATTGATTACCTGCTGAAGAAATTTGCCCTGAAGGAAAACTCCCTGTATCAGGTTAATGGGCCGGTCAACCTGGCGCGCCTGCTGTCCAACTTCAATCGGCCCCGGCTGCGCTACACGCCGTTCACGGCTACCTTGCCCGCCATCCTGCAAAAAACGGAAAGCATGTTTGATGCCCTGCGCCTGCAAGACATCCTGCTGCATCATCCATTTGAGTCTTTTGCGCCTGTCATTAACCTGCTGCGCGAGGCGGCCCGCGATCCGCAGGTGCTGGCAATCAAGCAAACCCTCTACCGCACGGGAATTGACTCGGAAATCGTCAATGTCCTGGCCGAAGCGGCACGAAACGGCAAGGAAGTGACGGCTGTTATTGAACTGCGCGCCCGCTTTGACGAAGAGTCAAATATCGAGGTGGCCAACAAGCTGCAGGAAGCGGGCGCCATCGTCGTTTACGGCATTGTCGGCTACAAGACGCATGCGAAGATGATTCTGGTGGTTCGTCGTGAAGAAGACCGTCTTGTGCGCTATGTGCATCTGGGGACCGGTAATTATCACGCCGGCACCGCGCGGCTCTATACCGATTATGGCCTGCTGAGCGCCAACCCCGAGTTGAGCGAGGATGTGCACAAGATATTTCATGAGCTGACGGGCATGGGCAAGGCCGCCAAGCTCAAGAAACTGCTGCATGCGCCATTTACCCTGCATTCCACGCTATTGACGTTTATTGAGCAGGAAATCCAGCATGCACAGGCGGGGAAGCCCGCGCATATCATCATCAAGGTCAACGCCATTACCGAAAAGCAGTTATTGCAAGCCCTTTTCAGGGCGGGCATGGCCGGGGTAAAGGTTGACCTGATTGTGCGCTCCATTTGCTGCTTGCGTCCGGGGATTCCCGGCATTTCCGAGAATATCCGGGTGCGTTCGATTGTCGGCCGTTTTCTCGAGCATACCCGTGTCTATTATTTCCTCAATGATGGCAATGCCCGCGTCTATTGCGCCAGTGCTGACTGGATGGATCGTAACCTGTTTTCACGGGTCGAAGTCTGTTTCCCCATTGATGATCCCGCGCTCAAGAAGCGCATCATCAAGGATGGTTTGCTGAGTTATATGCAGGACAATCAACTGGCTTGGCAATTGCTGCCGGATGGGCGTTGGGAGCGGCTGATCAGTCCCGATGGCGCGCCACACATGGCGCAAGCGCTCTTGCTGGAGAAACTGGCCAAAACCTGAAGTGCGACAGTCGGGGATTGGAGTCAGTCAGGCGCCCGCGGGCGCCTTTTTCATGGGGGTCCCCGTCGGCTTGACTTTCGTCTATTTACAAATCGAAACGATAACGTTTATCATTTGTAAATGGTTTGGTCAGGTTAAGGTCATGCGGGCTCCTTTGTTTTTCAGTGCAATTCCCATGCTGTGTCTTCTCGCCGGATGTGTGTCGGATCAGGAAGAGGCGGCTTCTGCTACGGTCCCCAATGTCGCGTTGGCACAGTTGGGCGATGCGTTGTTCCATGATCAGACGCTTTCCAGTGAGGGCAACCAGGCTTGCGCCAGTTGCCATGATGCCGGTGCCGCATTTTCCGATCCGGACAAGTCACTGCCCGTTTCCAAAGGCTCCGTCTCCGGCCGGGTCGGACGGAGGAATACGCCCTCCATTGCGTATGCGGCACTGATTCCGCCGCTGCATGCTGAAATGGATGATGGAGATGTGCTGTGGGTGGGCGGCCTGTTTCTGGATGGTCGTGTGGACAGTCTCGAAGAGCAGGCAACCAAGCCGTTCTTCGAGACCAATGAAATGAATCTCACGGACCCGGTGATGCTGTTGGCGAAGTTGCGCGTGAGTCCCAATGCGGTGGCCTTCAAAGCGCTATTCGGCGCCGATGCCCTGGATGACGCCCGGATCGACAGCCTGTTGCCCCGCGTCGGGATGGCCATTGCAGCCTTTGAGCGAACGCCCGCCTTCATGCCGTTTTCCTCAAAGTTTGATGCATATCGCATAGGGAAGGCCAAGCTTTCGCCGTTGGAGCTGGAAGGGCTGAGCTTGTTTGTACGAGCAGACAAGGGGAATTGCGCCGCCTGTCATGTCGTGAGCGCCGGGCCAAATGGCGAGTCGCCGGCGTTCACGGACTTTACCTACGATAACATCGGCGTTCCCCGCAACAACGCCATTACCACTCCTGACACCGAGGGCTTGGCGTCGACGGCTAAGACCGGGGGCGTCCCCGCGCTGCGCGGCAAATTTCGTGTCCCCACCCTGCGCAACATCGCCCTTACCGCGCCATACATGCATAACGGGGTCTTCACCGACTTGCGAACCGTGCTGGAGTTCTACAACACCCGTGATACCGATCCCGCCCGCTGGTCCGCGATAGGGCAGACGGAGGTGCCGGAAACGGTCAATCACGCTGAGCTGGGCAATCTGCGCCTTCATGAACACGAGCTGGATGCCCTACTGTCCTTCCTGAATACCCTGACCGATGGTTTTACCCCCTGATTTCCTGATCCGGAGCATGAAAATGATGAAGTTGAACTGGCTGCCTCTGGCATTGGCCATGACCGGCATCGCCGCACAAGCGGCGGAGCCTGCCGGTTTGGAAGAACTGCGCGCCGAACTGGCGCGTCAGAAGAGCGTGATTGCCGCGCAGCAGCAACAGTTGGACAGTCTGGCGGAGAGTGTGGAGAAGTCGCCGGGTGCCGGGGTGATGTCGGCGACCCATGTCGGCTTCTACGGGGAAGTGCATTACAACGCATTCCGCGAGCCGGATCCGGTGATCGGCAAGAGCAATTTTCACGCCCATCGCGCGGTTATCCTGCTGAGTCATGAGTTTGCGGATAACCTGCATTTTTACAGCGAAGTCGAGTTTGAAGGCGCGGCTGACGAAAGTGAAATCGAGACTGAACTGGAGCAGTTGTTCATCGACTGGAAGGTTTCCGACAAGGTTTCACTGAATATCGGTCAGTATCTGCTGCCGGTAGGCTTGCTGAACGAAACCCATGAGCCCAATGTTTTCTATGGGGTTGAGCGGAATCCGGTCGAAGAAAAAATCATCCCCGCGACCTGGTGGGAAAAGGGGTTGATGGTGCGCGCCCGTCCCATGGATGGAGTGGCCGTCGATTTCGCCGTGCACAATGGCTTGCGCGGGGACGTGGCAACGCTGGGTGGCGGTGACGGCCTGCGGGAGTTTCGCCAGGAATTCGGCGGCTCTCGCGCCGAAGACATGGGCTATACCCTGCGCGTGAAGTATCTGGGCATTCAGGGACTGGAGCTGGGCCTCAGCGTACAGCTCCAGGATAATATCAACGACCAGTCAGTAACTCCTGAGCAGGCGTCCGCCACCTTGACGGAAATCCACGCAGACTGGCAGGTCCGGGACTTCCGGGTTCGCGCCTTGGCGGCACAGTGGGATATTGACGGAGGCATGGCTCGCGCGACAGGCGCGGACAGCATGGAAGGTTTTTATCTGGAGCCCTCCTGGAAAGTGACGGAAAGCATGGGGCTTTTTGCGCGTTACAACCAGTGGAACACTGCCGCTAACGCGCCCGGCAAGACGGACGATGAGCAGATCAATGTCGGCGTTAATTACTGGTTGAAGCCGCAGGTAGTGCTGAAGGCGGATATCCAGTCGACCAACCAGCCCGGCGGCCAGGGTGATGGCTTCAATCTTGGCATGGGCCTCAGCTTCTGATCAATTCAGGAAGCTGTTGATCGCGGCCGCCACCTGTTCTGGTGCTTCCAGTTGCGGATAGTGGCCGATACCTTCCAGCCAGATCAGTTTCGCCCCCGGAATCTCTGCCGCCAATGTTTCGGCAATGGCGGCGACTGCGACCGGGTCCTCCCGTCCCCACAAAACGGTGACCGGTATGTCAAGCCGGGTCAGCGGACCAATCCAGCGCTCACGGAACCGTGAGCGTTCCCTGAGATAGCCAATGATTTTCGCCAGCCGGTTTTTACCGTCGCGATGAACCATCAGCGCCCACATCGCATCCAGCTCCTCGTCAGGCAGGGGGCGGCTGAGGATTTTCTGCAATTGCAGCCGGAAGATCGTCCGTGAAGAAACCTGCGCGAACAGATGGCCAGCCGGAGTCAGCAAGACTTTTTGCGAGGGCGTCAGGTGCGCCATGTCGATATGGACGCTGCCATTCATCAGCAGCAGCGAGGTGACCTGAAAGTTCAGCAATCCGCGTTCCCGCCGCGCCAGCAGTTCGCAGCACACACTGGTGCCCATGTCGTGGGCAATCAGCTGTACCTGTCGGATTCCCAGCTTTTCGAGCAACATCTGCACAATGTCCGCCTGCTCCATCAAGGAATAACTGTAACCGGCGGGTTTGGCGGATAACCCGTATCCCGGAAAGTCGAACACCACCACACGCAGCCCCGGATTCTCCAGCAGCGGCAGCGTGCGGTGCCAGTCATAGCTGCTGGACGGGAAGCCATGCAGAAACACGGCGGCTTTGGCAAGACGGGGGCCCGTATCACGATAGAAGATATCCATGCCAGCGAGTTCGCAGCTTTGGCCGCGTTGTTGCCAGGCATTCACCGACAGTGGCAGGCTTGGGGGAGTTGAAAACATGAACGTTTCTCCGGGGGTGTCAGCGTGTGTGCAGTTCAATACCCCAATGCTTCAGTTGCTCGGTTTCTCCGGCCAGATCGGCGACGGTCAGCGGATGTTCCGCCAGCCATCCGGTCGGAAATACCAATTCGAAATGAATGCCATCGCTGGTCAGGATTACATCCGGCAGCGGCAAGCGACTGCGGCTATGGTGCAATAACGCCGCCAACCGCAACAGCACGCAAACATAAAGCAGGGACAGGCTGCCGCTGCGGATCAGTTGCATTTTCTGTTCTTCGCGAATCTTCCGGCGATGATTGCCGACCAGCAGCGCCAGCTTTTCCTGATCCACTTGTGAGAAACCCGGCACATCGGAGTATTGCAGCAGATAGGCGCTGTGCTTGTGGAAGCTGCTGTGCGAGATGGCCAGCCCTATTTCATGCAGCAATGCTGCCCGCCTCAGGATGTCGCGATCCTCATCCATCAGCCGCAAGGCGGCGGCTGTTTGCAGGAACAGGGCATCGGCAGCTGCGGCAACCCGCTCCGCCTGGGCGATATCCACATGATAACGCCGCATCAGGGCCTGGGCGCTGCGATCACGGATATCCTCATGGCGGATGCGTCCCAGCATGTCATATAGAACACCTTCACGCAGGGCGCCGTCCGAATAGCCCATTTCCTCCAGGCCAAGCTCATCAAAGATGCCCTGCAGGATGGCATAACCTGCCGGGAGAATGGCGCGGCGGTCATCCTTGAGGCCGGGGATGGCCAGTTCGCTGACATGCTTGCAGGCCAGAAGTTGCTCACGCACCTTGACCATGCCTTCACGGCAAATGCCGCCGGTAGGGGAGGCCCAGCCATTCTGGGCCAGTATCTGCCGTGCTGCCTTGATCGTACCGCTGCTGCCGATCACCGAGTCCCAACCGGTTTCCCGGTATTGCTCGGCAATCGCCATCACTTCCTGCCGCGCCGACATGATGGCGCGGTCCAGTGTTCGGGCATGAATCTGCCCGTCAGCAAAATATCGCTGGGTATACGCAACGCAGCCCATTTGCAGGGATTCGGTCAGCAGGGGTTCGAAATCCTCGCCGATGATGAATTCGGTCGAGCCTCCGCCGATATCAACCACCAGTTGCCGTCCTTGGGTCACCATGGTCTGGGAAACCCCAAGATAGATCAGGCGGGCCTCCTCGCGTCCGGCGATGATTTCAATGCGCTGATGGAGGATTTGCTCCGCCTGCTCCATCAGTCGCTGGGCATTATTGGCCTGACGCAGGGCATTGGTTGCGACAATCCGCAACCGCTTGGCGGGAATGGCCTGCAGTCGCTGGGCAAAGCGGGCCAGGCAGGCCAGTGCCCGCTGCTGGGAAGC
This sequence comes from Fluviicoccus sp., assembly GCA_036279775.1. Classification (GTDB taxonomy): domain Bacteria; phylum Pseudomonadota; class Gammaproteobacteria; order Pseudomonadales; family Moraxellaceae; genus Fluviicoccus. Next base: position 25,372 of record DASUIM010000044.1, read on the forward strand.
GGGTGTCAGGTGGTTGTGTTCGTCAAGCCCCGCCGCCAGTTGTACTTTCTCGGAGAGACTGTCGATACGGCGAAGCTCTCCGTGATCCAGACGCGCAATGGCCAGGTGGAAGCTGTTTGATCCCAGGTCGATGGCGGCGACCAGTTGGTCTTCAGTGGGCTTGCTGTTCATGCTGATCCTTATGGAGTTCCTGTCGCTGCACGGCAAATCGGCCTGTGCTAGTATGAGGCGATGTTGGTGGTATAACAGCTTTGCGTACGGGAAAAAAGCCTGTAAAGCTGCTATGATCCGCCGCGATTGTCATTAATTCCCGGAGAAGTTCATGGGTAGCCCGCTGATTGTCAACACCACCGATGGCCAGTTCGAAGCCGATGTCATCCAGTCTGATACGCCCGTACTGGTTGATTACTGGGCTCCCTGGTGCGGTCCCTGCAAAATGATCGCTCCCATCCTGGATGAGATCGCTGCCGAATACGATGGCAAGGTGAAAATCGTCAAGCTGAACGTCGATGATAACCAGGCAACCGCCGCCAAATACGGCGTGCGCGGGATTCCCACGCTGACGTTGTTCAAGAATGGTCAAATTGCCGCAACAAAAGTGGGCGCATTGGCCAAATCGCAATTGACAGCCTTCCTCGATTCCAATATATAATTGCAAAGCGGTGCGATAGGTTCAAACCTGTCGCACCTGTCGTCCGACGCAAGCCACCGAATCAGGCAAATCATTCCCATAATCTGCCTGAACCGCAACTGAATGTTCCCGCATTATCTACACATTGGTTGATGACGACGGTACGTGCGCGTTATTCGCTATCCCTTCTTTTGCAGCACCTCTATGAATCTTACCGAACTCAAAAAGAAACCGATTGCCGAACTGGTCAGCATCGCCGAGCAGATGGGCCTCGAAAACATGGCCCGCAACCGCAAGCAGGACATCATTTTTGCCATCCTCAAACGCCATGCCATGAATGGCGAGGAAATTTTCGGCGACGGTGTCCTGGAAATCCTCAGCGATGGCTTCGGCTTCTTGCGCTCCTCGGAAGGTTCCTATCTGGCGGGGCCGGATGACATCTATGTCAGTCCTTCCCAGATTCGCCGCTTCAATCTGCGGACCGGCGATACCATTGCCGGCACCATCCGCCCGCCGAAGGAAGGGGAGCGCTATTTTGCGCTGCTGAAGGTCAATCATATCAATTATGACTCTCCCGAAAGTGCCCGCAACAAGATTCTCTTTGAGAACCTGACGCCACTGTTCCCGACGTCGCGGTTGTTGATGGAGTTGGGCAACGGCTCCACCGAGGATTTGACGGCTCGGACCATCGACCTCATTTCGCCGATCGGCAAGGGGCAACGTTCCCTGATCGTGGCGCCGCCAAAAGCCGGCAAGACGATGTTGCTGCAAAATATTGCGCATTCCATTACCCGCAACAATCCTGAGGCGCATCTTATTGTGCTTCTGATTGACGAGCGGCCTGAAGAAGTCACGGAAATGCAGCGAACGGTTCGCGGTGAAGTCGTGGCGTCCACTTTCGATGAGCCGCCCGCGCGCCATGTTCAGGTGGCTGAAATGGTCATTGAGAAGGCCAAGCGTCTGGTTGAGCACAAAAAGGATGTGGTTATCCTGCTGGATTCAATCACGCGTCTTGCGCGTGCCTACAACACGGTTATCCCCAGTTCCGGCAAAGTGCTGACCGGTGGTGTAGATGCGCATGCCCTCGAACGTCCCAAGCGTTTCTTTGGCGCGGCCCGGAATATTGAAGAGGGCGGTTCACTGACCATTATTGCGACCGCTTTGATTGAAACTGGCTCCAAGATGGATGAAGTCATCTTTGAAGAGTTCAAGGGAACCGGTAACCAGGAAATCAATCTTGAGCGGAAGATTGCTGAAAAGCGCGTGTTCCCGGCGATCAATATCAAGAAGTCAGGAACGCGTCGCGAAGAGCGCCTGATGGGGGATGAGGAATTGAAGCGCGTCTGGATCCTGCGCAAGATTTTGCACCCCATGGATGAGATTACTGCCATCGAGTTCCTGCTGGACCGCATGAAGGATACGAAGACCAATGATGAGTTCTTCGAGGCCATGAAGCGTAAAACGCAGTAAAACAGTTGGAATTGCTCATAAAGGGAGCGAACGGCAGGGTGCTTTGGAAAAGTCTTTGACATCGTGGTAATGGGGCCTATAATGCGCCCCACGCTGACGCGGTGCTGTCTTAATAAGTTTAGCACAAACAATGACTTGG
>DASUIM010000045.1:0-1862 GCA_036279775.1 Fluviicoccus sp.
GATGCCTGCCGCCAGCAGCGCCACATGGCGCTTCACCGGAATCCGGCGGCCGTCGAAGCCTTCTTCATGGGCGCTGTGCGCCGGGCCGTAGGCGTAATTGAAGAAATAGCTGTGCTGCCCGGTCTGCAGTTTCAGGAACACGCCGTACAGCAGCACCATCACCACGATGGTGAACACCGAGTAGGCCTGCCAGCTGGCCGCCGGGATGAATTCCGGAATCACCATCGACACGCCCATGGCCGTCAGGATCATCACCACATAGGAGTTGCCGGAGTCGACGTTGTAGGCCTGCTCGCCGTATTTCAGGCCGCCAAGGATGGCCGCCAGGCCGAGGATGCCGTTGAGGTCGAGCATCACCGCCGAGTAGATGGTGTCGCGCACCAGCGTCGGCGAGGCGGTGTGGGTCATCATCATCGCCAGGATCACCACCTCCACCAGCACCGCGCTCATGGTCAGCAGCATGGTGCCGTAAGGCTCGCCGAAGCGGATCGCCAGCAGTTCGGCGTGGTGCGAGACGCGCTGGGCGGTCATCAGGATGGCGGCGATGAGCACGGCGGAAGCCAGCAGGGCGGCAGCCTGTCCGGCGGCCAGGATGCCGTGTTCGAGGGGGAAGGCGGCGGCGGCCACCGCGGCGGCCAGCAGCAGGGGTTTTTCGTCCCTTAAAAAGGTGTTCATGAAAGTCGGGGGTTGGAATAGGGACGGCATTCTAGCAGAAGGCCGCGCTGCTCAGGAAAACGGCAGGTTCATCGGCCCGCGGCCACGCGGCAGGATGACAATTTCATTATCATGTTATTATAATGTGGTTGTCATTGATCCCGTCGTCACTGCCCGGAGTCCGCCATGCGTCCCTCGTTCGACAAGCCCTTGCTGATGGATGACGGCGAAACCCGTTCGCTGCATTTCAGCTTCATGCATGTGCAAAGCGAGATGCGCGTGGACAAGCCGCTGGAACTGGTGTTCGGCTACACCCAGGCGATGATGGCCTTCCTGCTGGTGCAGCCGGAGCCGCAAGACATCCTGCTGGTGGGGCTGGGCGGCGGTTCGCTGTCGAAGTACTGCCATTACCTGCTGCCGCAAAGCATGGTGACCACGGTCGAGATCAATCCGGATGTGATCGCCCTGCGCGACACCTTCTGCATTCCCGCCGACAGCGAGCGCTTCCGTGTGGTGCGGGACGACGCCACGCATTACCTGCCCCGGCACCGCGACGCCGCCGATGTGCTGCTGCTGGACGGCTATGACGAGGACGGCCTGCCGGACGCGCTGACCACGCCGCTGTATTACCGGCATTGCTTCGAGGCGCTGCGCGACGGCGGGGTGCTGGTGGCCAATTTCAATTGCGGCGATGAACAGCTGGCGGTGAGTCTGGGGCGGCTGGGGAAAATCTTTGCGGGCCGCGTGCTGATCATCAAGTCGCAGACCAGCGGCAACAAGGTGGTGTTCGCCTTCAAGAACCGCCGCGTGCTGCCGCATGCGCTGATGCACGAACGCGCCGAGCGCCTGAAGCACCGCACCGGACTGCCGATGCCGCACTTCTGCAGTCAGCTGGTGGCGGGCAGCCGCTCCTGGGCGGCGGCGCTGCAAGCCTGAGGGCTCAGGCCTCGCCGTTCTTGTCGCGGGCGACGGCGTGCGGGCTGCGGGTACTGTAGTCGACGCCGTGCTTGTCCAGGTATTCGCGGATCAGTTGCCGCACCACCTGCGAGGGCGTCAGGTCCTGGGCGCTGCACAGGGTTTCCAGGGCCTGCTTCTTGACCGGGTCGATCAGGATGGTGAGGCGGGCGGTCTTGTTTTCCATGGCGGCGTCGGCTCGGCGCGAAATATGTTAATCAAATTATAACGATTTGGCCGGAGGGTGTCATGCC
>DASUIM010000046.1:0-35868 GCA_036279775.1 Fluviicoccus sp.
GGGTGTATGGCCATGGAAACCCGGCTATCACCCCAGCTGTTCCATTGGCGCATATCAGCCTCATGGTATGGGAGTTAACTGACTGGTCTGCTGGTAACCCGGCGCACGTTCAGCACATTGGCCAGATAACGTTCGCCCGGAGCGGTCAGTTGCCACCAGATGCGCTGGTCCCCCGGCTTGCTCACTTTCTGCAAGTGACCCAGCGAGAGGAACTGCATCTTGATGGTGTTGAAGCACAAAGCCGTTACCTGAACATCGACGACGGCGTGCGTCTTCGGATATTCGCGCTGAACTTCCGGCAAGGCAGTGCTTTGCAGGCGTTCATTGATCTTGGCGAGGATGATTTCTTCAGGCTGCGGCTGCAACAGGTGAGGACCGAAACTCACCAGCAGTTCGTTCCATGATAGGCGGCTCTTGGCGTATATATCTTGACAATTACCGCCAGCATAGGCCCGGCATTTGTACTGCGCTTCGAAGGGGTCTTCGCCCTTGGCCAATGTATCATTGGCGGGTGTGTTGCTTTTCAGCCACTTCTCGCGTTCCAGCTCCAGTTCCTGCACGCGCTTGCGCAGTCCTTCGTTTTCACGTTGCAGGTCCAGCGTCTTGTCGACGCCCTGCTTGCCGACGCGGATCCAGCCCGCGGTGGGATGGCGGCGAATCAGTTCGGGGGTGAATTGCTGCAGCAGCATTTCCAGATCGCGGGCATCGCGCCAGTAAATAATGGATTCACGCTCGCGTTGCAGCAGCTTGCGGAAATCGCCGAATTTGAGGCGGCCTTCCGGTGTTTTTTCCTGAAACTCGGCGGCCCGGCTTTCCGGGTTCTCGTGCATCAGGATCAGCATCGGCTTTTGCTTGGTGGCGGCGTAGACGTATTCCATATGGGTGTAACTGACCCCGGAAGGCATCAAGGAGCCATAGCGGCTGCCGACCAGCAGCAGGTAGTAGTCGCTTTCATCGATCTGGCGGCGGATGGCCACCATGGTGCTGAGGCTCTGGTTATGCTGTTCCAGGGCCGTGGGCAGGCAGCCCAGCGCAGGCAACGTCTGCGTGACGATTGCTCTTTCCTCTCGCAAGTCAGCGTAGGTGGCACTGATGAAGACCTGATATCGCTTGTCTGTCACGGGCGGTTATTCCTGGATTATTTGCACAGGCTCACGGCGATGCAGCCGCCGGTCGGCCTGATCCGGTATCGTAGTTTTGATCCGACAATACCACTCGATGCAGGTCTTGAACAGTCTAACGGGTCGCAGCACCGGGAAGCGACTCTTATAATTCGACTGAAAAGTGAGCCATAACGGGTTGAAAACAGTGAAATTCTTCACATTTCCACTAAAAAATCAACCCAATGACACCAATTGTGCTTCAACCGGGCCGCCAAAGAACAGGGATGCCGGTTTATTGAACAGTTCAGTGCTGTCCGTGGTCAGGAAACGGCATTGGCCGTGCCGTGTCAGCCGGGCATCCATCGCCGGATGGCGTTGCAGGTAGTCGGTCAGGCTGTCCGCCACCATCCGTCCCTGTTCCAGCAGTCGGACACCCGCCGGCAAATAGTGGCGTATGGTTTCCGCCAGCACCGGATAATGCGTGCAGCCCAGAATGACCGTATCGATTTCCGGGCATTTGGCCATCAGTGCATTGACGTGCCGCGCCACGAAGTATTCAGCCCCCGGGGTGTTGAACTCGTTATTCTCGATCAGGGGCACCCACATCGGGCAAGCTTCCTGATAAACCCGGATGTCCGGGTAAAGTTTGGCGATTTCCAGCAGATAGGAGCCGGACTTGACCGTGCCGGGTGTGGCCAGCACGCCGACGCTTCCCGTGGAGGTCATGGAGCGGACCGCTTCGGCGCTGGGCCGGATGACGCCCAGCACGCGCCTGGAGGGGTCCGCCATCAACGGCAGGTCGTTCTGCTGGATGGTCCGCAGCGCCTTGGCGGAAGCGGTATTGCAGGCCAGGATGACCAGCGGGCAGCCCTGTGCGAACAGGTACTGCACACATTCCAGCGTGAAACGGTATACCGTTTCGAACGAGCGGGTACCGTAAGGGGCGCGTGCGTTGTCGCCCAGATAGAGGTAATCGTAATCCGGCAGGGTCCGCACCAGTTCCCGCAGCACAGTCAGGCCGCCGAAACCGGAATCAAACACTCCGATGGGGCCGTTAACGGTATTGGAAAGCATGTGGGTGTCCGGAGAGGCAATGGGGCTGATGATAGCCTGCGATCGGACAGCAGGCAAAATCCGGGCATAAAAAAACCGGCCGTTTGACCGGCCGGTTTTTTTGAATCTGGAGCGGGAAACGAGACTCGAACTCGCGACCCCGACCTTGGCAAGGTCGTGCTCTACCAACTGAGCTATTCCCGCAAATATCTAAAATCTAAGGAAGATTTCGATGGGCGTATTCTAGATGTCTGCCGGCCCGTGTCAAGTCGGGCCGGTGTTCGGTTGTTGGTATTTTGGGCATTCGATATTACTGGCGGCGCCAACCGGTACCCTGCCGCGTATCCTCCAGCACGATACCCATTTCCAGCAAGTAGGCGCGAATGCGGTCGGCTTCAGCGTAATCACCGCTTTTCTTGGCGACCCGTCGGTCTTCAATCAGTTTTTCGATATCTTCCGGCTGCAGGCCGTGCTCGGACTCCCCTTGCAGGAAACGATGCGGATCATCCTGCAGCAATCCCAGCACCTCCGCCAGCTCGCGCAGGCGGCCCGCCAGTCCGGCGGCCTGTTCCGCCTGTCCGGCTTTTTCATGACGGTTGATTTCACGCGCCAGCTCAAAAAGCACCGCCAGTGCTTCCGGGGTATTGAAGTCGTCGTTCATGGCGGTGCGGAAACGTTCGGCGAACTCCTTGCCGCCTTCCGCCGGAACCTTCGGCAGATTCTTGATCGTATGGTAAAAGCGTTCCAGCGAGCTGCGGGCTTGATTCAGCGCCTCATCAGAGAAGTTAAGCGGGCTGCGGTAGTGGCTGGAGACGATGAAATAGCGCAGCACTTCCGGGGCGAAATGACTCAGGACGTCGCGAATGGTGAAGAAATTGCCCAGCGATTTCGACATCTTCTCATCATTGACCTGCACAAAGCCGACATGCATCCAGGTGTTGACATAGCGGGTGCCGGTCGCGCCTTCCGATTGGGCAATTTCGTTTTCGTGGTGCGGGAACAGCAGGTCGCCGCCGCCGCCGTGAATGTCGAAGTGCTTGCCCAGGCAGCAGGTAGACATGGCGGAGCATTCAATATGCCAGCCCGGACGGCCGTTGCCCCACGGGGAATGCCAGAACGGCTCGCCCGGCTTGGCGGACTTCCAGAGCACGAAGTCCAGCGGTGAGCGCTTGGCCTCCTCGACTTCGACGCGCGCGCCGGCTTGCAGGTCATCGAGGTTGCGGCGCGACAGCCGTCCGTATTGGGGAAACTTGGCGACTTCGAAATAAACGTCACCGTTCGAGGCGCTGTAAGCCAGGCCGTTTTCAACGAGCTTTTCCACCATGTCGACGATATCGGGCACGTGCGCGGTGGCGCGGGGCTCCATGTCCGGCTTGCCGACGCCAAGAGCCGCGGCGTCCTCGTCCATGGCGGCAATGAAGCGTTCAGTCAGGGCGTCAATGGACTCGCCATTTTCCTGGGCGCGCTTGATGATCTTGTCATCAATGTCGGTAATGTTTCTAATATAATCAACACGATATCCGATATTCCTCAAGTATCGCGTAATGACATCAAAAGAGACCAGCACGCGGGCGTGGCCGATATGGCAGTAATCGTAGACAGTCATGCCGCAGACATACATGCGGATATGACCGGTCTGGATGGACCGGAATTCTTCTTTCTGACGGGTTTCACTGTTGAAAATCATTAACATGCTGTTACTTCCGGAAGTTGCCATGACCCTGTGGGGCGAATTATAGAGGAGAGCAACGCGACGCTACTACCATCCATGGGGGCGCTGGGCGATAATTAGCGTCTTGCCAGCAGGAAAAACATCAATATGTCCGATTTCAATTTCGTGGCCGCCGGTTTGAGGGTCATTGCCATCGAAATGGCCGCGCTCGAAATCCTCAAGCCGCAAATCAATGAACAGTTCCGTCGCGCCTGCGAATTGATGTTGGCCTGCAAGGGACGCGTCGTCGTCACCGGCATGGGCAAGTCCGGGCATATCGGCAGCAAAATTGCCGCCACCCTCGCCTCCACCGGCACGCCGGCCTTTTTTGTGCACCCCGGCGAGGCCAGCCACGGCGACTTGGGCATGATCACCGGCCAGGATGTCGTCATTGCCATTTCCAATTCCGGCGAGACCGGTGAGGTCCTGACCATTGTGCCGCTGATCAAGCGCATGCATGCCCGTCTGATCAGCATCACCGCCAACGGCGCTTCCAGCCTGGCGCAACTGGCGGATGTCAGCCTGGAAATCGGTCGCAGCGAGGAAGCCTGTTCGCTGGGGCTGGCGCCAACCTCCAGCACGACGGCGACGCTGGTGCTGGGAGACGCCCTGGCGGTGGCGCTGCTGGAGGCGCGCGGCTTTACCGCCGAGGAATTCGCCCTGTCGCATCCGGGCGGTTCGCTGGGCCGCAAGCTGTTGCTGAAGGTTTCCGACCTGATGCACAAGGGTGACGGCGTGCCGGTGGTCACCGGTGAAACCCGCATCCGCGACGCGCTGCTGGAGATGACCCGTAAAGGGCTGGGCATGACCGCCGTCGTGGATGATGATGGTCGTCTGGCGGGGATCTACACCGATGGTGATTTGCGACGTTGCCTTGACCGGGATACCGATATCCGCAATATCCTGATCCGCGAGGTGATGAGCGCCCGTCCCAAGACCATTACCCCCAACCTGCTGGCGGTTGAAGCGGTGGCGCTGATGGAAGAAAAGAAGATCAACGGGGTTATTGTCGTCGATGCTGACGGCAGGCCGGTAGGCGCCCTGAACATGCACGATTTGCTGAAAGCCGGAGTGGTCTGATGCTGTCCGTACGAATTACCGAAAAAGCCCGCCATATCCGTTTGCTGGCCCTGGATGTGGACGGCGTCCTGACCGACGGCCGCCTTTATTTCACGGAGGATGGCCAGGAAATCAAGACTTTTGACACCCAGGACGGGCATGGCATCAAGTTGTTGCAGAATGCCGGCATCCAGTGCGCCATCATTACCGGCCGCACAACAAAGCTGGTTGAGCGCCGCGCCCGCAATCTGGGAATCGTGCATCTGCTGCAAGGGCGCGAAGACAAGCTGGTGGCTTTGAAAGAGCTGTCCGCGCAGCTGGACATTCCGCTGGATGAAATGGCCTATGCCGGCGACGACTGGCCCGATCTGCCCGCAATCCGGGCGGCGGGTCTGGGTGTCGCGGTTGCCAATGCGCATCGGGAAGTCCGCCGCTATGCGGATTTCGTGACGCTGGCAGAGGGGGGACGAGGCGCGGTGCGGGAAATCTGCGATCTGATCCTGGAAGCCCAGGGTTTTTATGACGAGGCGCTGGCGCCCTATCTGGAGTAGCCATGGATATCCGTAATGTAGTGAGCCTTTCCGGAGGCTTGCTGCTGCTGGGCGCTGTCGGCTATTTCTGGGGCGGTTTCGGCAAGTCGCCGCTGTCGGCGGAATCGGTCGCCGCCACGGGGCTGCCGGATTACGAAGTCAGCGGTATCCGGGCTATCCGCACCGATGCGCGCGGGCAGGTTTCTGATACCCTGAGCGCCCGATCGCTGCGCCATTTTCCGGACGGCGACCGGGGGGAAATTGACGCACCCGTCCTGCAATATTTTCGTGACGGCAGCCTGCGCTGGCAATTGACGGCCGATCGCGCCCTGACCTATCGCGAAAACCGCGAGATCCGCTTGGCGGGGAATGTGCTGGCGGAAACCCTGGGCGCGGGCTTGCCGATCCGTCTGACCGCACCGTCATTGACGGCTGACCGCGACAACCAGACGTTGAGCACTACCGAGCCGGTCATGATCACAAACGGCCATAGCTCGCTGCGCAGCCTGGGGCTGCATGTTGATATTCGCCAGGGCATTCTGGAACTGCCGGCACAAGTCAGGGGAAATTATGTATATCCGTCTCGCTAACCTGGTGCTGTTGGCCGCCACGACAGGGGCAGCGTTTGCCTTGCCCGCTGACCGTGACCAGCCGGTATCGGTTTCCGCCGACCGGGCCAGTTTCAATGAAAAGACCGGAACGGCGCTTTACAGCGGCAATATCGTCATCCAGCAGGGGACCATCCGCATTACCGCCGATGAACTGGTGGTGACGACCGATGCCCGTGGAACGGTCGTTACTGCGGTTTCCCGCGGCAACCCCGCTACCTTCGAACAGAAGACCCGGCCTGAGTATGGTCCAGCCGTCGCCGAGGCGCAGGAAGTCATTTATCAGGCGGTGGAAGGCATCGTGATGTTCAACGGCAAGGCGCGGCTGAAACAGGAAGGCGCCAGTTTTCAGGGAGCCAGCATCAGCTACAACCTGGAACGCGGGGAAATTGAAGCCAAGGGCGACAAGCAGAACCGCGTCCAGCTGGTGTTTCCGCCTCCTCCGCGTGAATCCCGGATCAGCAAGAAGCTTGGGGAGACCGCGCCATGATGGTGCTGAAGGCGGAAAACCTGGCCAAAAGCTATAAGGGCCGCACAGTTGTCAAGGATGTCAGCCTGACCGTTGAGCAAGCGCAGATCGTGGGTCTGCTGGGCCCTAATGGCGCGGGGAAGACGACCAGTTTTTACATGATCGTGGGCCTGGTGCCCATGGATCTGGGCCGCATTTCGTTGGGCGGCGAGGATATTTCCCTGCTCTCGATGCACGGTCGCGCCCGCAAGGGTATTGGCTATTTGCCGCAGGAGGCATCCATTTTCCGCAAGTTGACCGTGGAAGAAAACATCATGGCCATCCTCCAGACCCGCAAGGAGCTGACCCGTGAGCAACGCGTGGAACGGATGGAAGCTTTGCTGAATGAGTTTCACATTACCCATATCCGCAAAAGCCTGGGCATGAGCCTGTCCGGCGGCGAGCGTCGCCGCGCTGAAATCGCCCGGGCGCTGGCGGCCGAACCCGCGTTCATTTTGCTGGATGAGCCTTTTGCTGGTGTTGATCCGATTTCGGTATCAGACATCAAGAGCATCATCACCCATCTCAAGCAGCGTGGTATCGGGGTGTTGATTACCGATCACAACGTGCGCGAAACGCTCGATATTTGCGAGCGCGCCTATATCGTCAACAGCGGCGTCATGATTGCCGAAGGCACGCCGCAGGAAGTGCTGGATAATGAAACCGTGCGCAAGGTCTATCTTGGCGATCAATTCACCCTTTAGCAGGTAACGCCATGTCGGCAGCACGCCGGGCCAGTCTCCGTTTCATACTCGTTACCGTGTTCCTGGATGTGCTTGGCATCGGTCTGATGATTCCGGTGCTGCCGACCTTGGTCGGCTCCATGTCCCCTTCCCCGGACTCACAGGCGATGTGGTTTGGCGCATTGGCCACCACTTACGGAGTCATGCAGTTTCTGTTCTCGCCGTTGCTGGGGGCCTTGAGCGACCGTTTCGGGCGCAGGCCGGTATTGCTGGTCTCGATGGCCGGGCTGGGGTTCAGCTATGTGGTCAGCGCCCTCACCTCGTCACTGACGCTGTTGTTGATGTCGCGGCTTGTCAGCGGCGCGACGGGCGCCAGTTTTTCGGTTGCCAACGCTTATGTCGCCGACATTACCGCTCCGGATCAGCGCGGGAAGGCCTTTGGCGCGATCGGTGCTGCCTTCGGTGTCGGTTTTGTCTTCGGGCCGGTGATTGGCGGTGTCCTGGGTTCGGTCGATCTGCGGTTGCCCTTCGTCGTTTCCGCCGTGCTGTCGCTGATCAATGTCTGCTATGGCTGGCTGGTGTTGCCTGAATCCTTGCCTCCGGACCGTCGCGCCCCCCTCAGTTTCCGCAAGATAAATCCGCTTTCCGCCCTGGCGCATCTGGCCCGATTGAAAGGGGTTTCGGCGTTGGTGGCGGTATTTGTGCTGACCACATTCGCCCAGTTTGTCCTGCAAAATACCTGGGTGCTCTATACCGAATTCCGCTTTGGCTGGAAACCTTGGCAGAATGGCGTCGCACTGTTCGTGGTCGGCATGACTTCCGCGCTGGTGCAGGGAGTGTTGATGGGACGGTTACTGCAGCGTTTTGGCGAAGTGCGGCTGATCATGATGGGGCTGGCGTCTTCGGTATGCGCCTATCTGCTGTACGGGACGATTACCAACAGCCTGTGGTTATTCCCGGTGATCATGGCCAATTTCCTGTCCTTTGCCGTTACCCCGGCGCTGCAGACACTGATTTCCCGGGCGGCCGGGGCGAATGAGCAGGGGCTGGTTCAGGGGTCCTTGAACGGGATCAACAGCATCATGATTGTGCTGGCGCCGTTAATAGGTACGTCCATTCTGGCGCGGGTCGGGCATCTGGAACCGGGAGATTGGCGGATGGGTTCGACGTTTTTCCTGTCCGCCGTCATGCAGGTGCTGGCGCTGGCGGTGACGGTGATGCATTTCAGGAAGCACCACCGTCAGCCCTGAACGGCGTCAAAGGTGCAGGCCGCACTCGGTCTTGGGCTTGCCCTGCCAGCGGCCCGAGCGGTCGTCACCCTTGGCGGTGCAGTGGGTGCAGCCTATCGAGGAATAGCCTTCCGCCACCAGGGGGTGGAACGGCAGGTTGTGTTCACGGATGTAGGCGTCACGCTCTTCGCGTGAGACGTTGATCATCGGGTTGAACTTGATGATGCCGCGACGTTCTTCAAAGACTTCCAGTCCGGAGCGGTGCTCGGTTTGCCAGTTCATCAGGCTGGATACCCAGACGTCATACCGGGTCTTGACCAGATCCAGCGGTTGAACCTTGTTGACCGAGCAGCAGAAATCCGGATCGGTTTCCCAGAGTTTTTCGCTGACCGCATAGGCGTGGTGATGCGGGTCCGGCTTCACGTCTTCAACCGTCAAGTTGAACTCACGCGCCAGAAAGTCGCGATAATTCAGTGTTTCGGTGAAATGAAAGCCGGTATCAATGAAATGGATAACCTGCTCCGGGCGCATCCGCGAAATGATGTGAAGGAAATAGGCCGATGTGGCGGCGAACGAGGACGTCACCAGCACCTTGGCAGGATTGAAGTCGTCATACAGACGGCGGATGCGGGCTTCGAAATCCAGCGGAGCATATATCCGGTTCAGTTCGGCAATGGCTTCCGGTGAGAGCCCGGCGGTATTGCTACTGCTGGAAATCAGCTTGGATTCAGTCATGGGAGTCAGGAATTCAGGGAATGCGGTATGGTAATGATAGCGGATCGGATGAAACGGAATAAGAAATAATTCCTAATAACATTAGCAGGAAAAGTTATAAGGGCTGCAGCCTCCCGAGGAGGCCGCAGCCCTGGCAGACCGCTAGACGGTGGCGGCGAGACGCGCGCCCTGCCCGATCGCCCGTTTGGCATCCAGCTCGGCAGCCACATCGGCACCGCCAATCAGGTGAACGGTCTTGCCCATTTCCAGCAAGGCCGCCTGCAATTCCCGTTGCGGCTCCTGGCCGGCACAAATGACCACGGAATCGGCCGGGAGCACCTGCTCCACGCCGTTGACCGTGATATGCAAACCCTCATCGTCAATCCGTCGGTATTCAACGCCGGTGACCATCCGCACGTCCTTTTTCAGCAGGCTTTCACGATGAATCCAGCCGGTTGTCTTGCCGGGGCCGGTAATCTTCTTGTTCTTGCGTTGCAACAGCCAGACCTGATGCGGGCTGGGGCTGACCTGCGGAGCGACACCCTCGATGCCGCTGCGGGAGGTCAGTGACATGTCGATGCCCCATTCCTTGCAGAATTCGGCGATATCGAGGCTGGACGGGACATGTCGGTGATCGTGAACCAGATATTCGGCCGTATCCATGCCGATGCCGCCCGCGCCGACAATCGCCACCCGTTTGCCGACCGGCTTCTTGTCGCGCAGTACGTCCAGATAGCTCATTACCTTGGGGTGATCCAGACCCGGAATATCCAGCTTGCGTGGCACAATACCGGTCGCCAGCACCACGTCATCGAAATCCGCCAGATCAGCGGCGCCGACCCGCTTGCCCAGTTTCAGGCGGACACCGTGCTTGGTGATCATGGCGCCGAAGTAACGCAGGGTTTCGTTGAATTCTTCCTTGCCGGGAACCTGCCTGGCGATATTGAACTGGCCGCCGATCCGGGTATCGCCGTCGAACAGCGTAACCTGATGACCCCGTTCGGCCGCCACCGTGGCGAATGACAGCCCCGCCGGTCCCGCGCCGACCACCGCGATTTTTTTAGGCTTGTCGGTCTTCACATAAATCAGCTGGTCTTCATAGCAGGCCTGCGGATTGACCAGGCAGGTGGATTGCAGCAACTGGAAGGTGTGATCCAGGCAGGCCTGGTTGCAGCCGATGCAGGTGTTCACTTCTTCTTCATGACCGGCGGCGGCCTTGCGCACCCAGTCCGGATCCGCCAGCATCGGCCGCGCCATGGAGATCATGTCCGCATCACCCCGGGCAAGGATATCTTCGGCATGGCTGGGCATGTTGATGCGGTTGGAGGCCGAGACCGGAATGTTGACCGCTTCCTTGACCTTGCGGGTAACCCAGGTGAAAGCGCCGCGCGGCACCATGGTGGCGATGGTCGGAATCTTGGCTTCGTGCCAGCCAATGCCGGTATTGATAATGTTGACGCCTGCCTTTTCCACTTCCTTCGCCAGCAGGATCACTTCGTCGAAGGTCTGGCCGTCCGGCACCAGATCCAGCATCGACAGCCGGTACACCAGAATGAATTTCTCACCGACGCGGGCGCGGATGCGGCGGATCAGCTCCAGCGGGAAGCGCATGCGGCGCTGGAAGTCGCCGCCCCACTCATCATCGCGCTCGTTGCCGCGCGTGGTCAGGAACTGGTTGATCAGATAACCTTCGGATCCCATGATTTCGATGCCGTCATAGCCGGCATGCATCGCCAGCGCGGCGGAATTGACCCAGCTGTCGAGCTCCTGTTCGATCATTTCAACCGTCATCGGTTGCGGCGGGAAGGGATAGATCGGTGAGCGCTTGCCCGAGGGCGATACATTCAGTGGATGGTAGGACTGCCGTCCGGCGTGCAACGTCTGCATGCAGATACGGCCGCCTGCGTCATGCACCGCCTGGGTAATGACACTGTGCTTGCGGGCTTCATCTTCGTTGGTCAGCTTGCACATGCCGGGACCGAGGACGCCCGTTTCCGAGGTGCCGATGCCGCCGGTGATGATCAGGCCCACGCCACCTTCGGCGCGTCGGGCGAAAAAGGCGGCCTGCCGTTCCGGGGGGAACTCTTCAAGGCCGGTGTGCATGGATCCCATGATCACACGATTGGGCAAAGTCACAAAGCCCAGGTCCAGAGGCTGTAACAGATGCGGAAAATGGGACATGGAAAACCTCAGCAAGCGCTTGTTAGGGTTGTCCGACAATATCCGCAACTTTCAGGATAGACAAGAGGCTGAACCTAAACAAAAGGTTCGTGTTTCATTCGCGTTTTGATGCCCTGAAAATCAGGACAGCGGTGATCCCGGGCGACTTAAAGTTCGACAGCATCATCCAGATAATAATCGCTCTCATCCGCCAGCATCTGTTCATCATTCAGTTGTTCATCACGCCATTCGACAAATTCCACGATCGTTCTCCTTTGGGGTTGACAGGGCTATTTAAAAATCAAGCAATGAACGTGCCATGACAGAATCACGACAAGTTGATGAATGAACGGAGGGCGGTGTTCCGGCACGGTTTGCATTGACGCCGGTTCCCGAACAGGTTTAGCGTCAGTACTTTATGAAACAAGGGAAACCTGCTGATGAATACCGTTATCAAGCAAGATGACAACAGTCTGAAAGATATTCTGGCCCAGTTGCAAGGCGCGCCGGACGCGGGTGTGCGTGCTGCTTTTCACGCGGTTTTTCCCCAGTCGCTTGTGTATTTTGCAACACCCATGTTACCGGCGGACTGGCTGGCCGCTTCTGGTCGGGCGGATCGTGATTACCGGCTGCCGTTGATGGTGGCCCAGGCAGCGGATGGTTCGCGCGGTCTGATGGTTTTCTGTGATGAAGCGGACGTGAAGGCGGCCAAGTCCGATATGTTTGCCGTCGGCATGAAGGGCAAGGACGTGATCGCTTTGGTGCTGAAGGAGGGACTGGACGCCATTATGGTGCAGCACGGCGGCTTCTGGGCGGCCATACCGAAAGCGGACGTCGAGAGGCTGGCGTCCTTGGGCGCCTGATACCGCGGGGGACCGGCCAAAGCCGGTCCCTGATCGTTTAGCGTCCGAAGACCAACCTGACATTGAGTCCTTTGTCGGACTGTTCGAAATGGACTTCCTGTGATTTCACGCCCTGCCGTTCCAGCATGTCCATCCAGGCCGCCACCTTGGCGAAATCCGCGTTTTCGAGCCAGACCCGCACCCGGTTACCGTCCGGTTCAAAGCGCTGCATGGTAATTCCCTGCCCCGCCGCCGCGCTGCTGACCATGTCCAGCACGGAAAGGCTGCTGTCGCCGAGATTACTTCCCGAAAGCTGCGGACCGATGCCTTGCAACCAGGCCAGCGTGCCGCGCTCCTGCCCGGCCTGCAGTTCGGCCTTGTCGGCCGCGCGGTGAAGTTTCAGTGAGCCCAGTCCGATCAGGGAAACAGCGCTGAAGACGACCAGCGCGATCAGCGCCATGCGATCACGGGGCGGAAGCGCGTCCAGGTATTTACGGATATCGGTCAGCATCTCAGGAGTTCTCACTGATGCGCAGGCGGCCGCGAACACCGCCGCCCTGGCTGTTAGCGCTCAGGGTTTCACTGGTGACCCCTTGCCCGTTCAGTTGTTGCCGCAGCTGGTCCAGTTCGCTGATGCTCAGCGCATCCACTTCCAGCAGCAGGCCATTGTCGTCAAAATCAATGCGGCGGGTTTGCCAGTTACCCTGATTCAGCACCTGTCCGACCCGGGTCATCAGCGGCATGAAGCCGGCGCCGTGACTTTGCCTTTCCGCCAGCCGTGCTTCCGCCTGACGGCGGAGATTGACGATGCGCTGCTCTTCCGGAAACCAGCTCTTGTAGAGCTGGATGGCTTCGTTCTTGCTGGCCAGGCCCTGCTTCTTGAAATGCATCAGGCGCAGCCCGTCATAGGCCAGTTGCACCGTCAGCGCCACCGCCAGGAAGATGGCGGCATAGCGCCAGTGGCCCGACAATGAGCGGGCTGTCTTGACGGCATGGTCTCCCTGCAGGAAGTTGAACGGATGGCGGTTGCCGAGATTGGCAAACTCTTCGGTCCATTCCAGCTCCGGCAGGTGTTCCACGGGGATGGCTTCCTCGCGGGCGGCCAGCCAGTCGGTAATTTCCCGGGGCAATTCACCGTAGACCCGCAAGGATGCGGGTGCGGCTTCCTGCCATGCCGCCTGCAGCAGGCTGACGGCGTTGATGGCCTCCAGGCGGATACCGTTATACGCGGAAAACCGGACCCAGCAATCGAGGGCGTCAACCGCCAGCGTCCAGCCGTCGGGATTCGCCGGCACCAGGAAAATATCCGGGATGGCGGCGGTGAGGCGGCAGTTGGCGGCTTTGAACGGCTCCAGCAACGACTGCAATTGTTGCTGGTCGATGGCGGCGATCTGGATATGGGTGTCGCTGATGGCGTGGAAAACCCCGTGCAGCTTTTCCACCGGGGTCAGCGTCTGGTCTTCCAGCATGTACAGCACTTCTTCCTCGCCGATCTGCCGCAACTGTTGCCGCGAGACCGGCAAGGTGGACAGCAGCACGGCCGTGGTCGGCACCAGCAGCACCACCTGGCGGCCATCGGCGCTGCCGGACATCAGTGATTCAAGATCGGATTCAGTCAGCGGCACCATGCCGGCCGGCTTCTGCAGCCAGCCTTGCCAGCGGCCGCCCAATGAGGCAATACGGATAAAAAGGGTTTCCATCACGGATTATCTTTCTTGTTGGAAGTGTCTGTGGGAGTTGCCAGGTTCCATTGCCGGCTCCAGTCGCGATCAAGGGTCTTGACCGCATTGTCCGTGCGCATCAGCCGGGCTGACAGCACGCGTCGCTTGCCGTCAATTTCCGCTTCGGCGCGAACTTCAAAAAACCGGGAGCGCACATCCAGCAACTTGGCCAGCGCCTGCCGGTCATCAGCGGCCATGCTGCTGAAGCCAGGTTGCTGGAGGAAGTTGTCCACGGATCCGTATCCCTTGCCGGGGCGCTCCTTGACCATCTCCTTGGCCATGTTGTAACTGATACTATCACTTAATGAGGCGATCAGCATCGGGGCGGCGGTATTGACATTAATGGCGGTGACGGTGGGCAGCGCGCAGACATAAGGCGCGATTTTTTGCACGATTTCAGGGGTATAGCCGCGCAACAGCGCCAGTTCCGAGATGCTGGCGAAGGGCCGGTTGGCGTTACGGTAGGCGGGTTTCAGCCGCAGATACCAGTCTTCTTCCGCGCCTTCGCTGTCGTAAGGCAGGCTGTCCGGATCCAGCCAGTCAATCACCGGCGACACCAGTCCGGTAGAGACGCCGACTTGCGCCAGCAACCGCTGGTAAACCCCGTAGGCGGCCATGTTGACCTGATTGTCCTGCCATAGCGAATTCAGGTTGAAACGACCTTGCAGATCTTCCAGACGGGCCTGCACCGCCCCGCCCTCCACGGGAAAAGGCGGGACTTTCCGGGCCCAGTCTTCGCCCAGGCTGTCCTGTGCCTGTCCCTGTTTGTCATTGTCCGCATCTTCCTGCAGCACCGTCCGCGCCAGGGTTTCCGCTCCCAGTGTATACAGGTAGGCCTGGTCCTGGGTGAAGACGCTGGCCGAACGTTGCAGCAGGGATTGCTGGGCCTTGATCATCGACACCGCCAGGATGCTGGCCATGGCCACCACCAGCAGCACGGTCAGCAGCGCCACGCCCGCCTGCTGTTTAGGAAGGCTGTTCATTCGACTCGGCCTCGCGTGTATCCGGCATGCGGAAAACCCGGCGTATTTCTCCCCAGGGCTTGACGTTGAGGATCAGTTCAACGCCCGTGGGCAACTCACTCAGCGCTCCGTCACTATTGGGCTGGCTCTGGTTGCGCTGCTCCGGCCAATCGGTTTCAAGCTGGCCGCTGGCCGCCATGACCCGGATTTGCAGGCCCTGAACCTTTTCCAGCAGCAAGCTGCGGCCCGGCTCCATGCCGCGCTCCCGATCCAGCTGTGACCAGGCCAGTCGCCATAATTCACCCTTGGTGTTGACTTCATAGCGAATGCGCTGCAACTCGCTGCGGCTGGACAGCAAGGGGTTTGGCCAACCTTGCCGTGAAAACTCCAGCGTATTGTTCTTGAGGATCAGCGCGGCCTCGGGGTCGCCGTAATCGTTGCGCACCGGTCGGGCGATGGCCTGCGCGATGTCGCGGTTCAACACCGTAAAAATCTTTTGCAGCCGGATCAGGTCGGTGTCGTGGGTGCGGGCGGCATCGCGGGTGGCAATGGTGGTGGCCAGCAAGCGGTAGCTGCCAATGCCGAGCATGGCGAAAATGGCGACGGCCACCAGCAACTCCAGCAGCGTAAAACCCTTCGGCTGTTCCGGGAGACGACGCATCAACTGCCTCCCCCGACCTTGGGACGTTCCAGGAAAGCGGTCAGGCTGGTCAGCACCGGCATGGGACGGGTAGTGTCATCCGTGGCTTCACTGACGGAAACTTCGACGCGGCGCATGGCGGCGGCGGTCGTTGGCGAAGTTTTGACAATAATGTCCCACTGGCGGCCCGCCATCGGCGCGCGGCTGCGCTCTTCTCCGGCGTCCGGCCAGACTTGGCGCAACTGCATTTCGGTAATCTGGTTCAGGGCGATCCAGTGGGCGAAGGTTTTGTCCTCGATCTGGCGGCTGAGGGTGAGTTGGGATTCGCTGACGCTCATCAGCGATACGGCGGCCACCGCAAACACCGCCAGGGCGACCAAGACTTCGAGCAGGGTAAAGCCCTGTGCCGGCTTTCGGTTCATGGTCCGGCCTCCGGCTTCGTTTCCGGATTGCGCAGCAGGTTGCCGATATCGTCCAGCGCCAGGATTTCCGGCGGGGCTTTTTCGGCCGTGATGCTGAGACGCGCCGCCGTGGACTCCCCGCTGGACAGCAACAGCACTTGCGGCTTGGGGCTATCCTTCCGGTTGTTATCCCGCAGCGGGATGGATGCCGGCTGCGACGGGGAACCACCGGGCTTGGCTTCGGCGGCGCTGATCGTCAGGGAAATTTCCTCGGGCAGCTTGTACGGAGTGAATGCTTCATTGCGGCTGGGCAGCCACTGGCGGCTGGCATCGTCGTATTCCAGGAAGCTGTAGCCTTCATCCGTCGCCATCAGGCCGAACTGTACATTGTCGCTGACGGCGGTATCCTGGGCCAGGCTGATCGCTTCTTCCAGCCGGTCGGCTTCGCTGACGACCAGCCGGGCCGGATCGGACGGACTGGCAGCCATCAGCACCAGGCCGCTGACTACGCCGATCAGCAGGACTACCAGCAGGACTTCAATCAGGGTGAAGCCCCGGGAGGTCATGGCTCCGGTCCGGTGTCCGCGGTCAATGGCCACGAAGCGGTGTATCACTGATGGTAAATATCGGCGTTTTCCGCCTCGCCGCCTTCCTGGCCGTCCGGCCCGAAGGAGTAGATGTCATATTTCTTGCCGCCCTGTCCCGGAGACACGTACTGGAACGGGTTGTCCCAGGCATCCGTGGGCAGTCCTTTCAGATAGCCGCCATCCGGGAATACCTTGGCCGAGGCCGGTTTGTTGACCAGGGCATCCAGGCCTTCCTGGGTGGTCGGGTACTTATGATTGTCCAGACGGTACATTTCCAGGGCGTTGGCAATGCTGGCCAGGCTGGATTTGGTGGTGGTGATGCGGGCCTGCTCGTCCTTGCCGATCACATTCGGCACGATCACGGCGGCCAGGATGCCCAGGATGACCACCACCACCATGACTTCAATCAGCGTAAAACCGCGTTGCATCGACATATCAAACCTCGAATATCCAGGCCGGATCGTTCAGTCCGACGAGAGTGGTAATTTACGATTTCAGTGAACCAGATTGTTCATGCTGACAATGGGCAGCATGATGGCCAGTACGATCATCAGCACGACCCCGGCCATGACCAGCAGCATCATCGGTTCGAAAAGACCCACCAGGGTCGTGATCAGTGACGAAAGCTCGCGTTCCTGCATGGTGGCGGCCCGGCTGAGCATTTCGTCCAGGTCGCCGCCGGATTCACCGCTGCGCAACATTTGCACCATCATGGGGGGAAAGTAGCCGCACTTCTCAATGGAGTGGCTGAGGCTGCCGCCCTCGGTCACTTTCAGGGCGGCATCCTTGATGGCGTCGCGAATCAGCCAGTTGCCGCTGACAGCGGCCGAGATATGCAGGCCTTCGACCAAGGGCACCCCGCTCTTGCTGAGGATGCTGAGCGTGCTGGCGAAGCGGGCGGCATTGGCCCCCCGCACCATGCGCCCTACCAGCGGCAATTTCAACAGCAGGCGGTCCAGCGCATACCGGCCCTTTTCGGTGCCGATAAAGCGTTTGCCCAGCCAGCCGCCGATGATCATCAGCACCAGCAGGTAGGGCCCGGCGCTTTTGGCGCCGTTGCTGAGGGCGATCAGCCCGCGGGTCAGCGCCGGCAATTCATGATGGGAATTCTTGAAAACCTTGACGATATCGGGCACGACGTAGGTCAGCAGGCCAACCACGATCAGGATGGCCAGCGTCGTCAGGATGACCGGATAGATCATGGCCCCCTGAATCTGCTTCTGGGTGTTGTAACGGTTTTCCGTGTAGTCGGCCAGCTGTTGCAGCACCAGGTCGAGATGGCCTGATTTTTCACCGGCGGCCACCGTGGCCCGGTACAGGTCGGGAAAGGCGCGCGGGAAACCGGCCATGCTCTGCGCCAGCGGATAGCCTTCCAGCACTTTGCCGCGCACGGCCAGCAACAGGCTTTGCGTGACCGGCTTTTCGGTTTGGCGGGCGACGGCCTTGAGGGTTTCTTCCAGCGGAATACCGGCCTGGATCAACGTGGCCATCTGACGCGTGACCAGGGCCAGCTCGTAGGCACCCAGCCCCCGTCGGGACTGCATGATGCCGGTTTTTTCCTCGCGGGTCTGCTCGTTGGCGGCCGGGTCGACGGACACCGGCAGCAGGCCCTTGTCGCGTAACTGTTGCCGGATCTGGCGGGCGCTGTCGCCATCCAGCACGCCCTTCTGCCGTCGTCCCTGGGGGTCTACCGCTACATAATCAAAGGCTGGCATCGGTGGTTATCCTTCACGCGTGGCGCGCAGGACTTCTTCCAGCGTCGTGACGCCCATGACGGCCTTGCGCAGCCCGTCGGCGCGGATGCTGGGTCCCATGGTGCGGGCATGGGCTTCGAGCTCGTGCTCACCGGCGTTGCTATGGATAAGGCGGCGCATGGTGTCATCCACCACCATCAGCTCGTAGATGCCGACCCGGCCGCGATAGCCGCTGAAATTGCATTTGTCACAACCGACCGCGCGGTAAATGGTGGGCGGATGCAAGGGATTCATGCCCATCAGCGTGCACTCCTCGGCATCGGCGGTCACGGCCTGGCGGCAATGCGTGCACAGCACCCGCACCAGCCGTTGCGCCAGCGCACCCAGCAGCGAGGATGACAGCAGGAAGGGTTCGATACCCATGTCCTGCAGACGGGTAACCGCGCCGACGGCGGAGTTGGTGTGCAGCGTCGACAGCACCAGGTGGCCGGTCAGCGAGGCCTGGACGGCGATTTCAGCGGTCTCGATATCGCGGATTTCCCCCACCATCACCACGTCCGGATCCTGGCGCAGCATGGCGCGGAGGCCGCGGGCGAAGGTCATGTCAACCTTGGTGTTGACCTGGGTCTGGCCGATGCCTTCCAGCTGGTATTCGATCGGGTCTTCCACGGTCAGGATGTTGCGGGTCTGGTCGTTGAGCTCGGTCAGCGCGGCGTAAAGCGTGGTGGTTTTCCCCGAGCCGGTCGGTCCGGTGACCAGGATGATGCCGTGCGGTTTGTAGATCAGTTCGCGCAGACGCTTGTGGTCGTGTCCCAGCAGGCCGAGATGACCGATGTCGAGGCGACCGGCCTGCTTGTCGAGCAGACGCATGACCACCCGCTCGCCATGGCTGGCGGGCATGGTCGAGACCCGGACATCAACCTCGCGGCCCGCGAGGCGCAGGGATATGCGGCCGTCCTGCGGAACCCGTTTTTCGGCGATGTCGAGGCGGGCCATGACCTTGATGCGGGAGACCAGCAACGGCGCCAGTTCGCGGCGCGGCTGCACGATCTCGCGCAGCTGGCCGTCAACGCGCATGCGTACCGACAGCCGCTTTTCAAAGGACTCCACGTGGATGTCGGAGGCGTTGAGGCGGATGGCCTCACTGAGCATGGCGTTGATCAGGCGGATGATGGGGGCGTCATCCTCCTGTTCCATCAGATCTTCGGTTTCAGGAACCGACTCCGCCAGGCTTTCCAGGTCGGGGTGATCCTCCAGACCGGCCGCGACCTGCTGCGATTCACCGCCATCGCCCTGATAGGCGCCGGCCAGCCGGGTATTGAAATCATTGGCGCTGACGGTTTCGTAGGTGAAAGCCGTGCCCATGGCCCGGCGGATTTCCATGAGGCTGGAAGGGCGCGCGTCCTCGCGGACCAGCAGGGTTGGCGGCTGGTCGGGCTGGCTGACCAGCAGGACACCGTGGCGTTTGGCGAAACTGTAGGGTAATTGACCCTGACGGGACATGGCGCTGTTCTCGTAGTTTTACGGCATGTGTGCAAGGGTCAAGCATACTGGATGAATACCCGTATCCTCAATCCGCGCATGGTGGCTTTTTGTTGAGGGAAAGCGCAATCAGCCTTGTTTTTTCGGGGGGCTTGCGTAGTCTTGGCGGCAAACAACCAACGGGTGTCAGGCGTGGAACCATTGTTGTGGTGGGGCGAGTTCGGTTTTGATCCCGGTGAAGGCCGGTTGTGGCGTCTGGCCGGACTGGACCTGCGGTTGAGCCGGTACGAGCGGGAGTGGATTCTGGAAAGTCTGCGCAGCCCGGCACAGCACGAGGATATTCAGGACTGGGAGCTGCTGTCCCCGTCCCCCGCCGCCCCCGAGGGCGCGGCGCCCAGCCGCTTCCTGTTCAACCGTACCGGGGAAAAGCTCCGCCTCCTGCCCGCGCTGGCGGATCGCTCGGTGGTCATCAAGCCGGTGACGCCGCTGTACATCCCTTCCGGCCAAGCGGCGACCCTGTTCGTGAGCACCCCGGTCTGGGCGCAGGTCCGGGTGGAGGGGCTGGAGTCGCCGTTGATGGATGTGCCGGTGATCCGCCCCAGCGACACCTGGTTCGGGGCAACGCCCGCACAGGGCCGCCTCTGTTATGGCACCAAGGTCTTCGGGCGTACCGATCTCTCCGCCCTGCCCCTGCGTCCCTTCCGGGCGGTAACGCCGGTGGCGATCTCGAATGACTCACCCGACATCATGCAGGTGGAGCGATTGAGCATGCCGGTGCCCTCGCTCGATCTGTTCGGCGCGCCGGATGGCCGCCTCTGGACGCACGGACTGCTGGTTGACCGCCAGCCGGGGTCGCGGCAGCCGCGGGTGCGGATTGATCCCCGCATGCATGCCGCCGCCGGTGTGGTCCGTCTGCTCAGCCGCGCCCGCGAGCATGATGAAGACACGCTTTCCCGCATGTTTGAACATTTTCTGGACTGATCGCCATGGCTGTCAAAGAAAGCTTTCTGGACCGTCTCATCAATTTGCCGGTCAGTGACCGTACCGAAGGCTTCATCATCGGAGGCTTTCTGCTGGTGCTGGGGTATGTGCTGGCCTGGCTGGCGACCAGCGCATTCATCCGCACCATGCGTTACCGGCTGAACGCGCACCAGTTGCTGGTCTGGCGCCGAGCCATCTTCTACTTCCTCTTCCTGTTGTTTGCCATTTCCGCCTTGCACGAAATGGGGTTCAAGATCAGTGTGTTGCTGGGAGCGGCCGGGGTGTTCACCGTGGCTATCGGCTTTGCCTCGCAGACCTCCGCTTCCAACCTGATCAGCGGCCTGTTCCTGATCGGCGAAAGCTCGTTTACAGTGGGCGATACCATTCAGGTGGGTGCGACGCAGGGCGAGGTCATGTCGATTGATCTGTTGTCCGTGAAACTGCGCACTCCGGACAACGTCTATGTCCGGATTCCCAACGAACAACTGATCAAGTCCGAGGTGCGCAACCTGACCCGTTTTGCCATCCGCCGGATTCCGATCCTGGTGGGCGTGGCCTATAAGGAGGATATTGCCAAGGTGCGGAAAGTACTGCTGGATCTGGCCGACCGCCATCCGCTGGTGCTGGATGAGCCCTTGCCGCAGGTAACGATGCAGGCCTTTGCCCCCTCCTCGATTGATTTGCAGTTCACGGTCTGGACGCGCAAGGAAAGTCATTCCGAAGTCCGTGATGCGCTGCAGGAGGCGATCAAGCGCGCGTTTGATGAGCACGGCATCGAGATTCCCTTTCCGCAGGTGACGGTCAATTCCGGTATTCTGGAGCCCTTTCCCATACGGCTGCACGCTGACCGGCAACCGAAAGACGACACAATCGGCGGCTAAAACGCCGGTCAAGGCTTAAATAGTTGCGGAGTTTGGGCTAGACTTGGAAACCCGGCTTGAATAACTAGAAATTTACTGCCTCCCGGCAGCCCCAAATTGTCGAGGATGACCATGTCGCAGCAAGATCCCGCGCTTGCCCAGCTGGAAACACAGTTGGCCAGTCTCTCCAGACGCCGTTTCCTGACCTCCGGTCTGGTGATCGGTACAACCGCGGCCTCCGCCCTGACTTTCCCCGTTCGCGCCCTCGCTGACGACGCCCTGCCCATCGGCATCCGTCATCTCAGCCTGCTCGAATACCGTGTCTTCGACCGGCTGCGCACCATTTTCCTGCCAACCCAGCGCTTTGAAGGCCTGCCCAGCACCTCACAGGTACCGGTCATGGAAAACCTTGACCGCATGGTTGGCCGCTTGAATGGCGACACCCGCTTCCTGCTGTCGTTGGGCACGCGGACCCTGGAATACGCCACAATCTACAAGCTGCGCCGCTTTTCCAGCCTGAATGACGAACAGGCGCTCAATCAGGTTCGCGCCTGGCAGTCCGGCATTTCCTTTCAGGGCGGTCTGGTGGTGTCGATGAAGACGTTGGTGGGTATTGCCTACTGGCGCGACCCCCGCACCTGGGAAGCCCTGGATTATGACGGTCCGGTCTCCGCCAAATGGGGTATCCGCCGCTTGGGCAACCTGCCCCTGCCGCTGGAAACGGAAGTCGATCTGAACGTTTAATGGTCCCGATCAAGAAGGAACCGGAATAATATGATTTATAAAGAGATGCCCAAAGAAGGCCTGAACGTTACCCAGGCCCGTGACCTGCGCACCAGCGATGATATCGTGCTCAACGTTGACGTGGTCGTGGTCGGTTCGGGAACCGGCGGCGCGGTGATTGCCCACGAACTGGCCGCGACCGGCAAGAGCGTCGTGATTCTGGAAGCCGGGCGCTATATTCCCAGCAGCCAGTTTACCGAGGACATGGCCTGGTCACTGGAAAACCTGTACAAGGACGTCGGCACCCAGACAAACACCATCGGCGACATGGTGGTGCTGGAAGGCAACTGTGTCGGGGGTTCTTCGGTCATCTCGGCGGCCATCGCCACCCGCGCGCCGGACTATGTGCTGCAGGAATGGGCGACCAAGCATGGTATTCCGGGGGTTTCTCCGGAAAACTTGTCCAAGTATTACGAAAAGGTGGAAAAGCGGCTGCATGTCCACCTGAATGAACCCCACGAAATCAACGATACCGCCAACACCATCATCCGTGGTTGTGAAGCTCTGGGATGGTCCTGGCGTCCCCAATCCCGCAATGTGAAGCAATGCGCCCTCACCGGCCATTGCCTCGCGGGCTGCCCTTCCGACCGCAAGACATCGATGCAGGTGAGCTATCTCCCCTGGGCCATTGCCGCCGGCGCCCGCCTTTTCGCCGACACCTATGTCGAGCAGGTCATCGTGCGCAACGGCCGCGCCATGGGCGTGACCGGCGTGGTGCGCGATCCGGACAGCAACGATATCGTTTGCAATATCAAGGTCAACGCGCAGCTGGTCGTTTCAGCCGCCGGGGCCATCCAGACGCCCCTGCTGCTGCAGCGCAGCGGCCTGCCGAACAAGAGTAACCAGTTGGGCCGCAATCTGGCGCTGCACCCGGTCGTGGTGGTGTTGGGCAAATTCCCGGTGCCGGTGTACGGTTTCCGGGGCGCTTTCTCAGGCATGCATGTCGATGAGTTCCTGTCCGAGGAAGAAGGCCGGATGCTGATGGAGTCCGGCCTGGCCGCGCCGGTACAGTTGATGGCGCAGAATGAGCTGTCGATGGGCGTGGACCATATCCGCTTCATTGAGGAATTCAAGTACCTGTCGGCACTGAACATCCTGGTGCCGGACAGCAACCACGGCTTTGTGCACTGGAGCGGTCCGGTGCGCGGCGGCTCGCGCCGTATTGAATGGAACATGACACGCGACGAGTTTGAACAGTTCAAGATCGGTTTGAAACGCGCCGGACGCATCTTCTTCGCCGCGGGCGCCGAGCGGG
Source organism: Fluviicoccus sp. (assembly GCA_036279775.1). Classification (GTDB taxonomy): domain Bacteria; phylum Pseudomonadota; class Gammaproteobacteria; order Pseudomonadales; family Moraxellaceae; genus Fluviicoccus. Next base: position 23,567 of record DASUIM010000046.1, read on the forward strand.
TGTACATGCCCACCTATCAGCGTATCCAGGCGACCTCGCTGGAGGAGTTGGATCAGGTGGTGGATGCCATTGATTACGGTTCGCTGGGTATTTTCTCGATGCGCCTGTTGTCGCTGAATGCGCAAGGCAGCTGCCGCATGGGCGCTGACCGCGCCCAAGCCATCGTCGATCCTTTCGGGGAAACCTACGAGATCAGCGGCCTGTTCGTTTCGGACGCCAGCATCCTGCCGTCAATTTCGGTGCAGCACCCGCTGCTGACCGTGGCGGCGATGGCACATTATATTGCCGATAACATCATCCGCCGTTCCGGGAGTTATTTCTGGAGTTGAGGCGGCTTGTGTCGTCATGAAAAACGGGAGCTGATGCTCCCGTTTTTCATGACGACGATAGGCTTACTTCCATTGCTTTTCAGCCGCCATCACAGTCTGGGTCATCAGCGTGGCAATGGTCATCGGGCCGACACCGCCCGGAACCGGCGTATAGGCGCTGATACGGTCGCCCAATGCGGACAGCTGGATGTCACCGACACCGCCGGGATGATAACCGGCATCCACCACGACCGCACCGTCCTTGATCCATTCCGCCTTGATGAATTCCGGCTTGCCGACCGCGCCGACAATAATGTCCGCTTGACGGACATGGTCGGCCAGATTGCGGGTGCGGGAATGGCAGACGGTAACGGTGGCGTCTGCCGCCAGCAGCATCAGCGCCATCGGCTTGCCCAGGATGGGGCTGCGTCCCACCACCACGGCATGCTTGCCGGACATCTCGATACCGTAGTGTTTGAGAATGGTCATGATGCCCTGCGGCGTCGCCGAGCCGTAGGCGGGCTCGCCCATGCTCATACGACCGAAACCGAGGCAGGTCACGCCGTCCACGTCCTTCTCGATGGAGATAGCATCAAAGCAGAGGCGCTCATCAATCTGGTGCGGCACCGGGTGTTGCAGCAGAATGCCCTGCACCAGCGGGTCGTCATTCAGTTCCCGGATGCGGGCCAGCAACTCTTCGGTGGTGGTCGTGGACGGCATGACCACCGACTGCGAATCCATGCCGACACGGCGGCAGGCGTTGCCCTTCATTTTGACGTAGGTGGCGGAGGCCGGGTCGTCGCCGACAAGAATGGTGGCGAGGATGGGGGTGCGGCCGGTGCGCGCCTTCAGCGCGGCGACGCGGGCGGATAAATCCTGTTCGACCAGAGCGGCCAGTTTCTTTCCGTCAAGAATGAGTGGGGACATGGGAGGTTCCTGAAATACAACCGGTTTCGGCAATGGGCGCGAATTGTCGCATAACCGGCCGCCAGGGGCCAAATCCTATGCAATTGATTGTTGAAAAAACGATTTTTTCTTGACGGGACAAAGAGGCGTTACTATTATTCACCGTCTCTTGGCTGGGTAGCAAAGAGGCCATGCAGCGGACTGCAACTCCGCGTACACCGGTTCGAATCCGGTCCCAGCCTCCACTCCTCTCTTCGCATGACTGTCCTGCCTGGATGGTGAAATCGGTAGACACAAGGGACTTAAAATCCCTCGACGGGTGACCGTCGTGCCGGTTCGATTCCGGCTCCAGGCACCACCACCGATTTGTGCCAACGCCCTTCCCGCTAAAAACCCAAACCTCCCTGTTCGATTGAACGGTGTATTATTTGTTTGAGCCGCGCTTGCGATGGTCCTTGCGTCCCCAGGCAATCAGTTCGTCGATGCCCAACCCGGCGCGGGAAGCGATTTGCAATACATCAATATAGGCCTTACGGATTTCCGCCTGCTCTTTCAATTCGATCATTTGCCTGGCTTCGACAATAATTTCCTGCAATTCCTGAAACGAGAGTTCATCGAGGCCAAACCGGGACGGTGTTTCACGGCTCATGGAAAAATCCTGAATATGATTTATGACGTGGTGCACGGATTATAAGGACAAAATGTCACATCCGGAAGACCATGGCTTCCGCTTGTCGGAGTTATTCCGGTGTAAACCCGAATAATCACGCGGCATAATATACCGTTATTATAAGAGTGCGTGCTTTTTATCTGGCCGGGCGTAGAAAGAAACCTTGTCTGGTAAACGATTAAATCCGGAGAGTTTTCATGTGTTCGGCGGTTGAGGTGGGTGAACGCATTATCGGGTTTGGTGATCACGACCTGTTGCCGGTGGTATTACGGAACGGCGAATTGCAATGGCTGCGCTGGGGGGAAAGGCACGGTGTGCCCTCGGCGTGGGTTCCCGGCCCTTGTGCCCGTCTGGACAGCATCCTGAGCGGGAAATGGGACCGTTATGGCCCGGTCCCCGTCAAGCTGGCGGTAAACCGTTACATGGAGCGCAATGCCCGTAACAAACCCTATTGGGTAAAGCTGGCGGCGGGAGAATACCTGCAGGGACTGGTGGCGACGGTGGGCGGAGAGCAGCGGGTTTATGTCGTGACGGTGGATACCCCCGCCCCCTATCGCCATGTCAGCGACCGCTGGCCGCGGGTAATCGGGGGCGCGGGTTGAAAGGCTCAGGCAACATCCAGATACAGCGGTTCCAGATAATCCACAAATCCCAGTAATTCTTCGGCATTCAGGGCGGGAACCAGTTTGCGAATGGCGGCTTCCGAGGCCTTTTCAATGCCAGCGCCGCCAATATCCACCAGCTTGCGCGCAATCATTCCCAGTTTCAGGGAATGCATGGATTCCACATAAAAGTGTTGATGCGCCAGGCGTGAAAACCGCAATACAGCGTCGGTGAAATCACGCTGCACCGACATATCCCCGGCGCGGATGGCGACAAAACAACGGCGGTATGCGGCGGCCAGATCGGCGGGCACGGGAAAGCTGATATAGGTTTTGCCATCAACTTCGAGACGGCGGTTACGGATCTGGTTGGCCACCGGCGTCATGTCGGCATTCGACATCTTGTGCAGCACCTGGCGGTTCATGGTGTGCGAGGTGCCCTTGATGATTGAGGCCACCCCTTCCAGCACCTTTCGCGCCATGCTGCCCGGCGGCATCATTTCGCTGTTGCCCAGCACCATCACCTGCACGATGACGTCCGTGTAGTCATTGGCGACGTCAATCAGCAACGGCGCCAGCGGATCACGCGTTCCCTGATCCAGATGGTCGATCAGCCGGGCAAAATTGTCGCGGAGCTTGTCCGGGCAGGGAATCGCGTAATACGTGATCATGGCCGCTCCTTAACGCTCAACCAGCATGCCGCGGATGTAGTCGGCCAGATGCTTCAGTTCATCGTTCTTGAGGGCGCGCACCATTTTCGGCAGGACCGAGTGCAGCTCCTTGTGCAGGGCAGAACGGGTCATTTCCGTGGTCTTGCGCAGGATCATGCCCAAGTCGAGGGTGGCGACAAATTCATCGAAGTAGTGCACCAGCGACAGGTCGGAAAAACGCATCATGGCGGCGACGATGCCTTCGATATGCTCGCGGCCCTGACCGGCGTCCACGGCGGCGAAATGCTTCTGGAATTCGTCGTACAGGTCGTGCGGCAGCGGGAAGCCCAGACGCGGGGTGTCATTCGGCAAGTTCAGGAAGCGGGCGCGGATGAAGACAGCGCGCTTGGCGACTTCGTCGTTCTTGGCCTTGCCCAGCATCATTTTCAGCATCACATGCATGGTCTTCTTCAGGAAACCGCCCAGGAAGTTGATCATGTTGCTGCCTTCACCGTTGCCCATGTTGTTGACCATGTTCAGCAACAGGTTATCGATGATTTCGTCCGTCATCTTGCTGGCGATGCCGTTGGCCAGATGGAATTGAGGGTCGGCAACCTTGCGATCCAGGTTGCCCAGCAAGGTGCGGATGTCATTTTGCAGCGATTCGCTGGGTACAAAACCGAGGTAGGCGGTCATGCGGCGTTCTCCCTGTTGGGTGTTGCTTCGGTTAAATAGTCAGGCGTGATTGTGGCGGCTGTACCCGTTAATGGCAAGTATTCTCAATCGTTCTTCTTATTGCCGCGGCAGGCGCGGCAGGCTGTCCGGCAAGGGCTCGGCATTACTGCGCCAGGGATTGATGTCCAGCCCGCCGCGCCGGGTGTAACAGGCGAAAACCGTCAGTCGTTCCGGAGCGCAATGACGCAGGATGTCGCGGTAAATCCGCTCGACGCATTGCTCATGGAAATCGTTGTGCTCGCGGAAGGAAATCAGGTAACGCAGCAGCCCTTCACGATCGATCTTTGGCCCGGAATAGCGGATCTGTACGCTGCCCCAGTCCGGCTGGCCGGTGACCGGGCAATTGCTGCGCAGCAGGTTGGAATGCAGGGCTTCTTCAACGAACTCTGAACGGTCCGACTTCAGATGGCCGGGATTGGGCGTGAAGTCGCAATCCTGTAACGGCAGGTCATCCAGACACTCGCCTTCCAGCGTTACCAGATTACAGGCGCGACTGACCGGCAGCAGTTCGACAGTGACGCCCGCCCCCGCCGAATGGCTGAGGTCGGCGGCGGCGCAGTCGATAACGGCTTGGCGGTCGGTGAAACGATGCTGGTTCAGTGAGTTGAAATACAGCTTCATCGACTTGGATTCGATCAGGCATGGCGAGTCGGCCGGGACGGTGATGCGGGCGATGGCGACCAGCGGCTTGCCCTGCGGGTCCAGCCACGACACTTCGTAGTTATGCCAGATATCGACGCCGCGGAACGGCAGCGCCGCTCCGGTCAGCTCCAGGGCCTCGCGCCCCTCGCGCCGTTCCAGCGGGCACAGCAGGCCGGGATCGTAGGCATGAATGTAGTCGGTCTTGACGCCCAGCTGCGTCTTCTCATACCAGGCCATGACTTACTCCCGCATGCCGCGACCGCTTTTCAGCAGGCGGTAGGAATAGATGTACAGGCCGACCGTGACCAGCGTCACCATCGCCAGCGACACCCAGACATTAACATCGCTGACGCCGAGGATGCCGTAGCGGAAGGCATTGACCATGTACACGATCGGGTTCAGCAGCGACAGTGTTTGCCAGAACGGGGACAGCTGGTCCATCGAGTAAAAGACACCGCCGAGATAGGTCAGCGGCGTCAGCACGAAGGTCGGGATGATGGAGATATCATCGAAGGACTTGGCGAAAACCGCATTGACGAACCCGCCCAGCGAGAACAGCGCCGCCGTCAGCAGGATGGTGTAGATGATGACGAAAAGATGGTGGATGTCGAGGCTGGTGAAGAACAGCGACAGCACCGTGACGATGGCGCCGACCGCCAGTCCGCGCGCGATGCCGCCCAGCACATAGCCGCAGAGGATGACATGATGCGGCACCGGCGACACCAGCAGTTCCTCGATGCTGCGCTGGAACTTGGCGCTGTAGAAGCTGGAGACGACGTTGGAATACGAGTTGGTGATGACGGCCATCATGATCAGGCCGGGCACGATGTATTGCATGTAGTGGAAGCCGCCCATCTCGCCGATGCGGCTGCCGACGAGGTTGCCGAAGATGACGAAATACAGCGTCATGGTGATGGCCGGCGGCAGCAGCGTTTGCGGCCAGATACGGGTAAAACGCCGCACTTCCTTGACGAGGATGGTCTGCAGGGCAATCAGGGTTTGGTCGCGATTCATGGAAACTCAGGCCGTCTTCAGGTTCTTTTCCACCATGGAGACAAACAGTTCCTCCAGGCGGTTGGCGCGGTTGCGCAGGCTCAATACTTCAATGTTCTGTTCGCTCAGCAGCGTGAACACGCGGTTCAGCGACTGGCTCTTGGCCACGGCGATCTCCAGCGTGTTCTCGTCCAGCAGGCGCACCTCGTAGCCGTCCAGTGTCGGAGCGGCGCTCAGCGGTGTGCGCAGGTCAAGATGGAAGTGTTCCACCTGCAGCTTGCCCAGCAGCGACTTCATGTCGGTGTCCTCGACGATGCTGCCCTTGTCGATGATGGCGATATTGCGACACAACATTTCGGCTTCTTCGAGGTAGTGCGTGGTCAGGATGATGGTGGTGCCCTGCCCGTTCAGCTCGGTCAGGAAATCCCACATCGAGCGGCGCAGTTCGATATCGACCCCGGCGGTGGGTTCGTCCAGGATCAGCAGCTTCGGTTCGTGCACCATGGCGCGAGCGATCATCAGGCGGCGCTTCATGCCGCCGGACAGCATGCGTGCGGGCACGTCGCGCTTTTCCCACAGTCCCAGTTTGTGCAGGTATTTTTCGGCGCGTTCGCGGCCGAGCTTGGCGGGGATGCCGTAATAGCCGGCCTGCGTGACCAGGATGTCGATCACTTTCTCGAACATGCCGAAGTTGAACTCCTGCGGCACGACGCCCAGTTGCTGTTTGGCCAGCGACAGGTCGGTATCGATGTCATAACCGAAGATTTTCACCGAGCCGGTGGTTTTCTGCACCAGCGAGCTGATGATGCCGATGGTGGTGGATTTGCCCGCGCCATTGGGGCCGAGCAAGGCGTAGAAATCGCCTTCCTGAACGGTCAGGTCGATGCTTTTGAGGGCCTGAAAGCCGTTGCGGTAGGTCTTGCTGAGGTCGCGGAGGATCAAGGCCTCGGTCATACGGGTCTCACAGATAAAGGTCGAGGGCGCGGGAGCCGGGCTGGCCGCGCCAGATCCAGTGCAGGTGGTCGTCATCGAACCAGAGCCAGGCACCTTCCATCATCCAGGGCCAGTCTTCGTCGCGCAGTTCGGTGCGGCCGAGCAGATGATATATGAAAGCGGCCAGGATGGTGTCATGCGTGACATGAACCGCCAGTTCGCCCGCCCCGCCCTGGTGTTCGCACAGATGGCGGATCAGCCGCGCCGCGCCCTCGCGCGGGCTGAGCAGGCCTTCCTGCGGCGTGTTGATGTGGTGGTTGGCGAAGGCCAGCGGTCCCAGTTTCAGGAAGAGCGGCCCGACACGGCGGATGTCCTGCACATAGCAGCCGGGTTCAACCAGCAGGAAGGTGGTTTTCACCTCGGGTTCCGAGATTCCGGCGCCGCGCGCCATGGCCAACGCAGTGTCGACGCAGCGGCCGACCGGACTGCTGTGAAAGGCGCTGACCGGACGCGGCAGCCGTCCGCCCCAGCTTTCCGCCAGCGCGACGCCTTCCGGGGTCAGCGGCAGGTCGTAGCCGGGCACGCCGTTGGGATCCTGGGTGGTTTCGCGCAGAGAGTGCCGGGTCAGCAGGATGACCGGCTTGTCTTCGGGCAGCATCAGCAGCGCGCGTTCAAGTTCGGGATGCAGCATCGTGATGGATTCGGTCGGCGGGTGTTCCGGCGAATGTAGCATAAATGCCGCTCGCCGGAGGCCGGACAAACCCTAAAAGCGGTCAGGCTGTGGCGGCGGCCGCCGTGGGAAGCACCTCATCGGTGCGGACGATGAACCGTTCCAGCACATTGGGGCCGAAGGTGGTGGTCAGGGCGACATCCGAGGCGTCCCGTCCCCGCGCCATCAGCACCCGGCCGATGCGGGGCATGTTGTTGCGGGCGTCAAAGGTGTGCCACTGGCCGCCCAGGTAGGCTTCGAACCAGCCGGCAAAATCCATGGGGCCGTATGGGGGCGGCATGCCGACATCACCCAGATAGCCGGTGCAATAGCGCGCCGGGATGTTCATGCACCGGCAAAAGGCAATGGCCAGATGCGCGTAATCGCGGCAGACACCTCTCTTCTCGTGAAAAACCTGCAAGGCGGTCTTGGTGGCGCTGGCGTGTTCATAACCGAAGGCAATATGGTGGTGCACGAAATCGCAGATGGCCTGCACCCGCGCCCAGCCGGGCGGCGTCTGGCCGAACAGCTGCCAGGCGGTGGCGGACAGGACGTCGGTTTCGCAATAGCGGCTGCCCAGCAGGAAGACCAGAGTTTCCGGCGGCAGATCCTGGATGCTGTGCTGCGGGGCTTGCGGGACAAGGATATCCGGAACCCCGGTATCGTTGACCAGCGCTTCGGTGGTCAGGCGCAACCGTCCGGCCGGGGCGATGATGCGCGTGCAGCGGTTGCCGAAGCCGTCGCGGTAAGTGGTAAAGGGAATGGCCGGTTCGGTCATCAGCTGGTCCGGGATGACAATGTCTCCGGAGCGGCTGTCATGAATGTTCAGCATCAGGATCATGGGGGTGGGCTGGGGGCACTGGTAGACCAATTCGTAACCAACGCGGAGCTGCATGGGGAAAACCTCTGGGGCGATTGGTGCTTGAAGGATTGAAGAACTGTAAAGAGTGAAGCAAGAACGGGGCCAGTTTCCGGTCATTGCAACCGGAAAGGACGGCGGGATGGCGGATCAGGCGTTTTGGGACAAGGCGATTTCCGCCGCCAGCGGCAGCAGGCGGATCAGGCGGTCAGCCCAGGCGCGTTGCCCGGCGGCGGTGCTGATCAGGTCCTGACGGATTTCCAGTTCGACATGCGGCAGGCCGTTGCGCTCGCCATGCACGGGGATGCTGTAGTCGCTGGCGTCGCTGACGGCATAGGGCTCGTTGTCGCCAATCACCAGCCCCGGTTCACGGCGAAGCAGGTCCAGCAACGGCAATGCCAGCCGGGTATCGCGGTGGTAGAGAACACCGGCATGCCATAGCCGGTTGACGCCTTGGTAGACCGGCGTGAAGCTGTGCAGCGAGATCAGGATGGTGACCCGCCCCGCCTGCTTGCGGGCCAGCAATTCCTGACGGATGCGGTTGTGGTAAGGATGGAAGATGGCGTGCGCCCGCACCGAGCCTTCGCTGGGCGTCAGGTTTTGATTACCGGGAATGGCCGTGTTTTCACTGAGCGCGGCGATGGAGTCGCGCGCCAGCAACGGCCTGTTGCAGTCGATGACCAGCCGGGAGTAGTTCTGGCGGATGAGGCAGGCGTCCATCCGCGCCGCCATTTGCCCGGCCAGTCCGGCAATACCGATGTCCCAGGCGATATGGCGTTGCAGGTCGGCCGGTGTCAGCCCGAGCTGTCCCAACTGGCGGGGAATGTGGCGACCGGCGTGATCGGCGATGAGCAGGAAGGGCGAAGTGCCCTCCGGGCGCTCAACGTCGAAGACAGCGGGGTCGTCCCGGCCCAGCAAGGGTGTCGTATCGGACATCGGCAATAAGCTCGGCAGCGTCAAAAAAGACAGCATACCTCATTGCTGAAATATTGACAGTTCCATGACACAGGGAAACTGTGAACGATCCCCGTTTTCCCGGTTCATCAGGCCAGGGCAAAGTCTTCGATGCGGCGGAAACCGCTTTTCGCCTGCTCCAGTTCGAAGGCCAGCTCCAGCAGTGTCTTTTCATCGCCATGCGCGCCGGAGAAATGGACGGCGATGGGCAGGCCCTCGGCCGTGGCGCCCAGCGGCAGGGAAATGGCGGGGCTTCCGGTGGCGTTGTTCAGCGGCGTGAAGCTGACGTATTGCAGCAGCCGCGCGAACAGCGATTCAAAATCCTGCTCCGGCGACAGCCAGCCCAGCTTTGGCGTGGTGTGCGACAGCACCGGCGACAGCACCACATCGTAATCGCGGAACATGCGCGCATAGTCGTCCTGTGACTTCTTCAGCCGGTACAGCACCGCCGGGGTTTTCAGCGCGTTCTTGCGGTAATGGCGCGCCAGTCCGACGCTGAGGTTGTCCAGCATCCGCTTGTCGAAGTCCGGGCTCATCAGCTGCTTGCCGAAGGTCGACACCAGAAACGACAGCATGCCCCAGTAAATGCCGAAGTCGTCGGCAAAACCCGGCTTGATGCTGAGCGGCATTTCCGAGACCCGGTGGCCCAGGCTTTCCAGCAGTTTCGCGGTTTGCAGCACGGTGTCGCGCGTGGCGGCGTCGGTGGGCGCGCCGTTGATCGAATCCAGCACCAGCCCCACCCGCAGCCTCCGCTTGCCCGGCCCTTCCACCGCGCCCACGGCGGGCAGCCGCCGATTGCGGTAGACCTGTTCCATCCCGGCGTAAAAGCGCGCCGTATCGCGCACGGTGCGGGTGACCACGCCCTCGCCGACAATGTTCACCGGCAGCGAACTGACGGACTCGGCGTCGATGAAGCGGCCGCGTGTCGGTTTCAGGCCGACCAGCCCGCAGGCCGCCGCCGGAATGCGGATGGAGCCGCCGCCATCGTTGGCGTGCGCGATAGGCACCACCCCGGCCGCCACCAGCGCCGCCGAACCGCCCGAGGACGCGCCGCTGGAGTAGTCCAGATGCCAGGGATTGCGCACCGGGTTCAGGCCCATGTACTCGGTGCTGGCGTTGAAGCCGAACTCCGGCATGCGGCTTTTGCCCAGCGTGACGAAGCCCTGCGCCAGCAGCTGCTTGGCGAACGCGCCGTCGTCCTTGGCCGGACGGGCGTTGACCGCCGCCGATCCCTGGTTGGTGGGCAGCCCTTTCAGGTCGGTGTTGTCCTTGATGAAGGTGGGAACCCCGGCAAACGCGCCGCTGGCGGCAGCGGTCGCGGCATCCAGCGCGGCGTCGAACAGCGGCAGCTCGATGGCGTTGATGTGCGGCTCCAGCCGTTTGGCGCGGGCGATGGCCGCCGCCGCCACTTCCCGTTGGCTCAGCTCGCCGCGGGCGATCAGCGTGGCGATGGCTGTGGCGTCCAGGCTTCCCAGGGCGTCATCACAAAAGGCGTGTACGGTCTTGGCTTCGGTCATGATCAATCTGGCACGTTAGTTCAGGATGGCATCACTTTGCGCCAAGCCCGGAAAACTGTCCAGAACCATTCAGGCCACCCCGGCGGAGCATAAACGGTCAGCGGAGCCGATTTACAGATTTGTACAGTACAAAGTATTGATATCGGGCAATGATTGGTCTAAATTGACCACATCACCACTTATGTACTATACAAATATGAAGATCGCCGTCATTGGTTCGGGAATTTCAGGTCTCAGCGCCGCGTGGTTGCTGGCCAACAGGCATCAGGTGACGGTGTTCGAGGCCGGGACTTATGCCGGTGGCCACAGCAACGCTGTCGATGTGACGCTGGATGGGCATACGCATCCCGTGGACACCGGTTTTCTGGTCTTCAACGAGCGCACTTACCCAAACCTGATCGCCCTCTTCGAGAAGATCGGTGTCCGCGAGTTCAACAGCGACATGAGCTTCAGCGTCAAGCTGCCCGGCGAAAACCTGGAATGGGCGGGCAGCAACCTGGGCAGCCTGTTTGCGCAGAAATCGAACCTGCTGCGTCCGGCCTTCTGGCGGATGATTGCCGACATCCTGCGTTTCAACCGTCAGGCGGAAACGCTGCGGGTGAAGGCGGAACAACAACAGCTGACACTTGGACAACTGATCGCGGCCGAAGGCTTTGGCGATGCCTTCGCCAACTGGTATCTGCTGCCGATGGGCGCGGCGATCTGGTCCACCCCGGTCAGCGGCATGCTCGGCTTCCCCGCCGCCACCTTCATCCGTTTTTGCCAGAATCACGGCTTGCTGCAAATCAGCAACCGGCCGCAGTGGAAAACGGTGGCCGGCAGTTCGCGGGAATATGTGCAGCGGCTGGTTGCGGGTATTGGCGATGTGCGGTTGAACTCGCCGGTGGAGTCGGTGCGGCGGCAACCGGATGGCGCCATCCTGCGGGTGGGCGGTGAGGACCTGCGTTTTGACGCCGTGATTCTGGCTTGCCATTCCGATCAGGCGCTGGCGCTGCTGGCGGACGCGGATGATAACGAACGCGCTGTCTTGCGAGAGATCCGTTACGCGCCGAACACAGCCTGGCTGCATACCGATGTCTCGGTGATGCCGAGCCGCCAGTCCGCATGGTCGGCCTGGAACTACTACACGGCGGCCTCGGGCGGGGCCGATCAGCCGGTGGCCGTGACCTATTGGCTGAACAAGCTGCAGCCCCTGCCCTTCACCACGCCGGTGTTTGTAACGCTGAATCCGCCGGAGCCGATCGCCGCCGACAAGGTGCTGCGCCGTTTCGATTATGACCATCCGCAACTGGACCAGGCCGCCTATGCCGCGCAGCAGCGCGTGGCGTCGATCCAGGGCCGCAACCACACTTGGTTCGCCGGGGCCTGGACCGGCTATGGCTTTCATGAAGACGGCCTGAAATCCGGCATCCGTGTGGCGAAGCTGCTGGGGGCGACCATCCCCTGGCACGCCGAGCTGGATTGAGGAGCGATGCCATGACTCTCGACGCGCGACGCTGGCTGTATACCGGGGAGGTTTTCCACCGCCGTTTGGGTCACGCGGCGCATGTCTTCCGTTATCCGGCGCTGTTCCTGTGCTTTCCGCTCAGTCGTCGCGCGTCGTTGGCCAATGCGCTGTTCGGCTACAACCGCTTCAACCTCTTCGGTTTCCATGAAGCCGACCATGGTGACGGGAGCGATACCGAAGTCTGGATTCGCGGTGTATTGGCGGATGCCGGATTGTCAGGGCTGGCGGATGGCGAAGTCTGGCTGCAAACCCAGCCGCGCGTGCTGGGCTTCGTCTTCAACCCGGTCAGTTTCTGGTACTGCCACGACCGGCAGGGC
>DASUIM010000047.1:0-13892 GCA_036279775.1 Fluviicoccus sp.
GCCTCGATGCGGAACTTTTCCGCCGCAAAGCCCAGCAGGCCGCCGGAAAACAGCGACAGCAGCAGCACGGCGAAAAGGGCGACCCCGAGGGCAAGGACAAAGGCGGTCATGGGCTAGCCGGGAAAAGGGACAGGTTCGACATCGGGCTAGAACCGGATCAGGCCGGAAAAGCCCATGAAGGACAACGACATCAGCCCGGCGGTCACCAGTGCGATGGCGCTGCCCCGGAACGGACGCGGCACATCGGCCACGTTGATGCGCTCGCGCAGGCCCGCGAACAGCACCAGCACCAGCGCGAAGCCCAGCCCCGAACCCAGCCCGGTGAGCAGCGCCTTAATGAAGGTGGGATTGTCCTGACGCACGTTCAGCAACGCCACGCCCAGCACGATGCAGTTGGTGGTGATCAGCGGCAGGTAAATGCCCAATACGCGGTACAGCGCGGGACTGGTCTTGTGCATCACCATTTCCGTGAACTGCACCGTGACCGCAATGACCAGGATGAAGGTCAGCGTATTCAGGTATTCCAGATGCAGCGGCTTCAGCAGCAGCACCGAGGAGGCATAGGCCAGTACCGAGGACACCGTCAGCACGAAGGTAGTCGCCAATGCCAGTCCGGCGGCGGTTTCCAGCTTGCGCGAGGTGCCCATGAACGGGCACAGGCCCAGGAACTGGACCAGTACGAAGTTGTTCACCAGAATGGTGCCCACCAGCAGCAACAGATACTCGCTCATGGCCGTTCGCAGGAAGATGATCGGGATTGATAGCGGGATTATCGTTGATGCACCCCGGGGTCACAAGCCGCTTGCCGGTCTGACGGGGAAAATCGGCGCGAAGGACACTGGAACGGCAGTACAACATCAGGTATGTTCAGGGTCCGGGACTGCTTCGCGCCCGCAACTCCTTTAATTTGCACAGGAAATGACATGAACCGTACCCAGGGTGTGGCCCGCGTGGGTGATATTGAATTGTGCTATGAGTCCTGGGGAAAGGAATCGGATCCGGCGGTATTGCTGATCATGGGGCTGGGGGCGCAAATGCTGCTGTGGCCGGACAGCTTTTGCGAAGCCCTGGTCAACAACGGCTATCGCGTCGTCCGCTTCGATAACCGGGATATCGGCCTGTCCAGCAAGATCCGCATCCGCAGCCAGAAGCAGAACTTCCTGGTGGCGATGGCGCGCTTCCAGCTTGGCCTGCGCAATCCCTCGCCCTATACCCTCTACGATATGGCCGCCGACGCCATCGGGCTGCTGGATTTCCTGAAAATCGACAAGGCGCATGTGGTCGGCGCGTCGATGGGCGGCATGATTGCGCAAATCGCCGCCGCCAAGTATCCCGACCGCGTGCGCAGCCTGAATATCCTGTTCTCCAGCAACAACCAGGCGCTGTTACCGCCGCCGCACCCCGGCGCACTGATGCCGCTGATCAAGGGGCCGGGCGCCAAAGCGCCGCGTGAGGTGCTGCTGGATCACAGTGTCAAGGTCTTCACCCGCATCGGCAGTCCCGGCTATCCCGGTGATCCCGCCGAGATCCGCCGCTTCGCCAATGAACTCATGGACCGCAGCTTCCATCCCGCCGGGGTGAAGCGTCACTTCCTGGCGGTGATGGGTTCCGGCAGCCTGCGTTCGCTGGCACCCCAGATCAAGGCGCCAACGCTGGTGGTGCACGGCAAGGAAGACAGGCTGGTGCGTCCGGCGGGCGGCAAGGCCATCGCCCGCAGCATTGCCGGAGCGAGGCTGGAACTGGTTGACGGCATGGGGCACGATATTCCCAAGGCGCTGGTGCCGCACCTCGCTGGCTTGTTTGTCAGCAATTTCCGCCGCGCCGCCTGAGTTCTCAGCCATACCGGATTTGGAAACCGTGCACGCACGATTTCAGCCGCAGACAACAGGAGCATGCCATGAGCCGCACGATCGTCATGATTCACGGGATGTGGGGAACCCATGCCAACTGGCAGAAGTATCGTGCCTTCTTTGAAAGCCGGGGTTATACCTGCCTGGTTCCCGACCTGCGCCATCATGATGTGCCGCCGGATGCGCCGCCGCCCGCCGGACTTGGCGACACCGGCATCGAGGATTATGTCGATGATCTGGAGGCGTTGATCCGTTCCTTGCCCGAACCGCCGGTGATCATGGGTCACAGCATGGGCGGGCTGATCGCGCAGTTGCTGGCGGAACGCGGGCTGGGCAAGGCGATTGTGCTGATGACCCCGGCTTCCCCGGCGGGCATCAACGCCCTCAAGCTGTCGGTCATCCGCAGCACGATGAGCATCCAGTCTTCCTGGGGCTTCTGGAAGAAGCCGATGCGAATCACCTTTCAGGAAGCGTGCTACGGCATTCTCAACCGGCTACCGCCCGCCGAACAGCAACAGGCCTATGCCGCCTTTGTCCATGAATCCGGCCGCGCGGCTTTCGAGATCGGCTACTGGCCGTTTGACATCAACCGCTCCACCTCGATCAACGCCGCCAAGGTCAGGCAACCCATGTTGGTCGTCGCCGCCACCGAGGATCGGATGACTCCGGCGGTCGTGGTGCACAAGGTCGCTGAAAAATACGGCAAGAACGCCACCTACATGGAGTTTGCCGGTCACTCGCACTGGATTCTGGAAGAGCCGGGCTGGGAGGCCGTGGCCGGAGCTGTGGAAAGCTGGGTTGCGCGCCAAGCCGGTTGACCGCGCTGACAAATAAAAAAGGGAGCCGAGGCTCCCTTTTTGCATCCAGCAGTCCTCAGACCGTCTGACGACGCTTCGGCAGCACATCCTTCAGCTTGTCGCGCATTTTCAGCACGGCTTCTTCGGTGGTGCCCCAGTCAATGCAGCCGTCGGTCACGGACTTGCCGTATTCCAGCTGCGACAGGTCCTTCGGAATGTCCTGACGGCCGAACTTCAGGTGGCTTTCCACCATCAGGCCGACAATGGACTTGTTGCCTTCCAGAATCTGGTTGCTGACGTTGTCCATCACCAGCGGTTGCAGAGCCGGGTCCTTGTTGGAGTTGGCGTGGCTGGCGTCAATCATGATGTTGTGCGGCACCTTGGCCTTGTCCAGTTCACGCTCGGCCAGCGCCACCGACACGGAGTCATAGTTGGGCTTGCCGTCGCCGCCGCGCAGTACCACATGACCGTAGGCATTGCCGTTGGTGTTGATGATCGCGACCTGGCCTTCCTGGTTGATGCCCAGAAAACTGTGGGGATTGGCCACGGAGAGCAGGGCGTTGATCGCCACCTTCAGGCCGCCGTCGGTACCGTTCTTGAAACCGACCGGTGACGACAGGCCGCTGGACATTTCGCGGTGCGTCTGCGACTCGGTAGTGCGCGCGCCGATGGCCGACCACGCGATCAGGTCGTGCATGTACTGCGGGGACATTGGGTCCAGCGCTTCGGTGGCACAGGGCAGGCCCATTTCGTTCAGTTCCAGTAACAGCTTGCGGCCGATGTGCAGGCCTTTCTGGATATCGAAAGAATCGTTCATGTCCGGATCGTTGATCAGGCCTTTCCAGCCGACCGTGGTGCGGGGCTTCTCGAAATAGACACGCATCACCAGATAGAGGGTATCTTCCACCTTGGCGGCCAGCGCCTTCAGGCGCTCGGCGTATTCCTTGGCGGCCTTGAGGTCGTGAATGGAGCAGGGGCCCAGCACGATGAACAGGCGGTGGTCTTTGCCGTCAAGGATGTTGCGGATGGTCTGGCGACCGGACAGCACAACCTGCCGGGCGGATTCGCTCAGGGGCAATTCGTCTTTCAGCGCGGCCGGCGTAATCAGAACTTCGGTCGAACGGACGTTGATGTCTTCAATCAGGGAATCAATAGTCATGATGATGCGCTGGTCTGGGTAAAGCGGAGGATTGTAGGGGGAAACCGGTGAAAGTGTCACCCCTCAACAGGCTGGGACAGGCATCCGGAACACGGGAAATCGCAAACCATGTCAAATTGTAACAATAAATCATTACATGACCGCTCCGGCTTCTGTTTAATATGGCTGATCCGATTTATCAACTAGGGAGATTCCCATGCGTTCCGTTCTTATTGCAGCCGTTTCCGGTAGCCTGATGCTGGCGGGTTGCACCACCAACCCCTATACCGGTGAAAAGCAGGTCAGCAAGGCGGCTATCGGTGCGTTGACCGGCGCCGCCGTGGGCGCGCTGGCAGGAGGCAAGGGCAAGCGCAACGAAGGAGCGGTCATTGGCGCCGCCTTGGGCGGCGGTGTCGGCCTGTACATGGACAATCAGGAAAAGAAGCTGCGTGAACAGCTGCAAGGGACCGGTGTCGGCGTCCAGAAGGACAAGGAAACCGGTGCGATCAGCCTGATCATGCCCGGCAACATTACCTTCCCGACCGCGCAAAGCGCCATCAAGCCGGACTTCTATGACACCCTGAACAGCGTCGCCAAAACCCTGAAAGAGTTCAACAAGACCAGCATCACCGTGTCCGGCCACACCGACAATGTCGGTCGTGACGACTACAACATGAAGCTGTCCCAGGATCGGGCCGCTTCCGTGGCTGCTTATCTGAGCAGTCAGGGTGTGGCCTCCGGCCGTATCACCACGGTAGGTTTTGGCAAGACCAAGCCGATCGCCGATAACACGACCGAAGTGGGCCGCGCCCAGAATCGTCGGGTTGAAATCTCCATCAATCCTCCCGAATCGGTCTGAACACCGGTCTTTAAATGAAAAATGCCGGGATTTCCCGGCATTTTTCATGGCTGTCAAATTTTCAACAATCGCTTTACCAGACGGTTCAATGCCGAACGGGTTCGAAAATCACGATCCCGCCAAGGGTTATATTCAACAACCTCGATCGCCCGCAACCGTTGGCGGGGCAGATTCCTCATCAATAGCAGAAGACGCGGCAACGACAATCCTCCAGGCTCCGCCACGCTGACACCGGGTGCATATGCCGGATCAAGCGCATCAAGATCCAGGCTCAGACCAAAACCGTTCGGGCATTGGGCAACCTGACGCACGGCCTCCCGCCAGCATGTCCGCAAGCCACGCCGTCGTATCTCACTCATGGTGTAGTAACGGACACCCAGCCGATGCATTCTTTCCGGCTCCCCGGCTTCGAAGCTGCGAACACCCAGAACGACGCTGTAACGGGGATCAACCGGTGGCAAGTCCGATAACAGCAGACGCGAATCCCCTTCGCCAAGCAAGAGCGCCAGCGGCATGCCGTGAACATGACGGCTGGGGGATGTAAAGGGCGTGTGACTGTCGAGATGAGCATCTATCCATAACAGGCCCAAGGGCTTCTGACCGAATCCGGTCATCCCGTGCCAGGTGCCCAAGGCGCAGCTATGATCCCCGCCGATAATCAGCGGCAAGCCGCGATGCCGCATACGGGCTACCCGTCTGGCCAGACGGATACTGGACCGGCGAAGCTCCGGGACACTCTGCGGCCAAGGCAGGGGATTCCCGGGGCATTGCCAGACAAGCCCGCCATCACCCAGGTTAAGCTGCCGTCTCAAAGCTCCGCGAGCCAGCTGTATCGGAGCCGCGCGGCTGCCCGGGTCGGCGCCGCCGATGGCGAAAGCGGCGCCAATCATGACGGATTTCATTGTCCATTTTCCGGATTTGTGTTCTCATTCAACATAACACAATCAAAAATAAAGACATGGGCATTCCCATGCCAATGGAATCAAAGGTAACATCCGTTCGATCGAGCGTTACCGGAACTTAGAGTGAGGACTTCTCATATGCGTCGCTTTGGACCAGGACTGGCATGCGCCGGCATTTTTGCATTGACCGCCTGCTCGTCGCCACAAACCGCCCTGCATCCGGTCAGCAATCCCCAGCTGACGGACTTGCGCGGCAAGATCGACCACGTTCTGGACAACTACCGCCCCCGCGAGTTCACCCTGGGTTCCTATATCGCCTCCACCAAAGGCACACTGTTCCAGCCGGTTCCGGCGACGGACGCCCGTAACGCCATCGTCTATCTCTATCGTCCGAACAGTGTCTGGAATGCCGAGGAAGTCATCGCGCCCAGTATTTTCCTGAACGGCCGCCGCCTGCACGGTTTGCGCAATAATGCGTATTTCTGGATGGAACTTCCCGCGGGTGAATACGAGTTTGCCGGACGGCGACCGGTGGGACCGGTCTATCTCGGGTTCATCTTCAAGACCAACCTGAAAGTGGAGGGCGGCAAGAGCTATTTCTTCCGCTATGACGAAGAAGGCTACCGCTACAGGCCGGACCAGGCTTCAGGCATGCTGAAAGCAGGGCCGCTCAGTCAGTTGCCCGAAGCCATGGCGCTGAAGGAAATCCGCGAAACCCAGCTCGACCGTCCCGGCTATTCCTTCGCGACGCTGGCGCAACAGCGCTGGAAGCCCTTTAACCTCTATCAGACCGGCGAACATCCTGTTCCGGAAGAGCGCATCCAGCGTCAAAAGGATGTGTCCATCGCCAAGAAGGCTATCTGGTGGAATCCCCTGACCTGGTAAATCCGCCAACACGCCCCAATCACATTCCGATCGGCTGGTTACTGCTCGATGTGATTGGCATGGCGCTGGTGGGTTCCGGATTTGCCGCTCTGCTGGGAAAGCTCTCTCCCGGCGGTTTACTTTCCTCGGCCTACGCCGGCTGGTTGCTGATCGCGACAGGCTTGCTGTTGATGTTGCCGCTGTACCTGAAAATCCTCAAGGCCGTCCGCCACTACCGCCAAGCTGATCAAGCCATTATCCGCAATCTGGAAGAGCGCCGCGCCAAGGCATCCGGCAAGGTCGCCCCTCCTTAGACCGGCAGGTTTTCCTGCTGCTGCCACGCCTGCAAGTCCGTCATTACCCGCAGCAGGCTTTCATAAGAGCCGCTTATCTTGTCCCGCGCATTGTCCGGCGCCTGTTTCAGGGCTGCCTTCAGGCTGCCCTCCAGCTCTCCTGCCGCCTTGCGCAGTGACGGCACGCCGCAATATCGCGTGGCGCCGTGGAGATAATGGGTGTGCGCCAGCAAGGCAGGGAAATTGCCAAGCCGCCACGCGGACTCCATCTTCTCGCGCTGAACGTCCAGATTGTCCAACAGCATGTTCAGCATGTCCCTGGCCAAGTCGGGTTTGCCGGCCGCCAGCTGCAGGCATTCAGACCAGTTCACCAACGCCGTTTCCGGACCTCCCGCCGAAACGGAGGGCCAGACCGTTTCCTGAATTTCAACCCCGGTCCAGCGCTGGATAATGTGTACCAACTGCTCTTCCTGCAACGGTTTGGTCAGATAGTCATTCATGCCTTCCCGCAGCATCAGTTCTTTCTCATCCGCCAAGGCGTGCGCCGTCAAGGCTACGATTGGCACTTTCCGGCCTCCTGCCTCGTTCAGCCGGATGGCGCGGGTAGCATCAATCCCGGACATTCCCGGCATCTGGATATCCATGAAGATCAGGTCAAAATGCCGCTCACGAGCCAGCTCAACCGCTGCAATGCCCGAGTCGGCAGCCACGGTCTCTATGCCCATATCCTGTAACAGGGTGCAAACCAGCTTCAGGTTGGCGGGATGATCATCAACCGCCAGAATTCGCAGAGGCACGCTCCTGACCTGATCGGGTACTGACGGCCTGGCAACCACGGGAGACTGCAGTCGCGCCAGGCTGAGACTTTGGGCCAGCAGGGCGATCAGCTGTCGGGGGCGAAGCGGCTTGGGCAGGCTGTACAAGCGGCTGATGTTGATGTTGTCAGACTCCAACCGGCTGTCGTAACCGCGGGTCAGCACAATAATCGGCCCGTCGAAGACATCGCGCACGCGCTGGAGCTGACCTTCGGGCAACCCGCTGGCGGCACGACCGCCGATAATCAGGGCATCTCCCTTTTCCGCCAGCGCCAAAAGGGCGTCTTCCCAATCCGGCACGAGGGAAACCGATGCATCCGCATGACCCAGGGCGCTCCCGATCAATTGCGCGGTTTTTTCGTGGGACTCCAACACCACAACCTGCTTGTGCTTCAGGCTTGGACGCAACGAAGGCTTTTCCTCGACAACCGCCGCCTTGAACTCGAACCAGAATGTGGATCCCTTTTCCTGACTTTCATCAAAGCCGATTTGCCCTTCCATCAGTTCCACCAGATTCTTGGCAATGACCAAGCCCAGGCCGGTACCGCCAAACTGGCGGCTAACGGAGGGATCACCCTGCTGGAATGCCTGGAACAAGTCTGCCTTGGCGGTCCGGCTCAAGCCAATACCGGTATCGCTGACACTGATACGGATGACATGGTGCAGCGGCCGGCTGTCCTCGAGCATGACGCGGACAACCACTTCGCCCTGACTGGTGAACTTGATGGCGTTGCTGACCAGGTTGGTCAGAACCTGCTTCAACCGCAGGGCGTCACCCTCAACCATCGGCGGAACATCTTCATAGATGTAGGCCAACTGCTCCAGACCTTTGTCATCCGCTTGCGGGGACAGCATGTTCAGCACATCAAACACCGCGTCTTCAATGGAAAACGGCTGTTTTTCCAGCTGCAACTTACCGGCCTCGATCTTGGAGAAATCCAGAACATCATTAATGATAGCCAGCAAATTATTGGCGGATTTCTGGATCGTCTCGACAAAGTCGGCCTGTCGCGGTTGCAACTGAGACTTCAGCAGCAGGCGGCTGAAACCGTTGATACTGTTCAGCGGGGTCCGCAATTCATGACTGATATTGGCCAGGAACGCGGACTTGATCCGGTTACCTTCAATCGCCTGGGCGCGTGACAGGCGCAGCTCAATATTCTGGGCTTCGATCGTCTGGTAGTTTTCCTCCAGGTCGGCACTGGTCTGTTCAATATCCTGACGCAACTCGGCAACGCTGTGCTCCACCTTTGACAGCAGGCTGTTGATGTCATCCTGCAGTTCGGCCAGATCGCCTTCGGCCTTGCAGGCCAGGCGCTGGTCCAGGCTTTCAGGCGTCAGCCGGCTGATCTGCCGGCTCATGTGGGCAATCGGCTCAAGCCAGCGGCGCAGGCTGGATGCCAGCAACAGGGCAAGTACAAACAGGAAAATAAATGCCGTCAACGTCGTGATGATGACTGACTGGTAGCGGGCTATCACGAATGGGGAAGGCCTCAACTCCAGCGCGATCCAGTACGTACGGCCGTTATGGGTAAAGGGCGAGAGCGCTTGCAGGTATTGTTCGCTCAGGGCCGATACCGCTGTACGCAGACTCATGTCCTTGGGAAGGTTATTCATCGGCACCTGCAACATCGGCCCGGCATGCGCCATCGAATGCAGTTTGCCGTCCACGATGCTGACCGAGCGGACATAACGATTTTCCAACGCAACCTGCAGCAGCTTCTGCCACTGCCCCGGATCCGGTGTACCCATCACCTCCAGGCGGTATTTTTCCACCAGCAGCTCGGCATTGCGGGTCTGGAGGTCATCGATATCCTGAAACCGGAACAGTACCGTCAACACCCCGTAAATAGTCACAAACAGCGTGACGGGAACCAAGGTGGCCAACAACAGGCGGGTATGCAGACTGACGGTTTTCATGAGCAGCGGGATTCCGGGCCGGATAAGCTACTTTAGCGAAAGAGCATGTCACTGGCAGCACTTTTTCATTACAATCGCGCCCCAGATTCCCGGAGGCTCCCCCATGGCATACATGACCCTTGAACACGGCGTCGGCAATACCCCGCTGGTGCGGCTGCAACGGTTGGGAGCACACACGGGCAACACCTTGCTGGTCAAGCTGGAAGGCAACAATCCCGCCGGTTCGGTCAAGGACCGCCCGGCGCTGAACATGATCCGCCGCGCGGAAGAACAGGGCCGCATTCGTCCCGGTGACACCCTGATTGAAGCAACCAGCGGCAATACCGGCATCGCCCTGGCGATGGTCGCCGCCATGAAAGGCTACCGGATGGTGCTGATCATGCCCGATCACATGAGCCAGGAACGCAAGGACGCCATGGCCGCCTACGGCGCCACCCTGATCGAAGTGCCGCAAAGCACCGGCATGGAAGGCGCGCGCGATCTGGCCCTGCGCATGCAGGAGGAGGGCCAGGGGCTGGTGCTGAACCAGTTCGGCAACCCCGACAACCCGCTGGCGCATTATGAAAGCACCGGTCCGGAAATCTGGCGCGACACCGGCGGCACGGTGACTCATTTCATTAGTTCCATGGGCACAACCGGCACCATCATGGGTGTGTCGCGCTTTCTCAAGGAACAGAACCCGGCTGTCCGCATTGTCGGACTGCAGCCGGGCGACGGCGCGCAAATTGCCGGCATCCGCCGCTGGCCGGAAGCCTATTTGCCGACTATTTTTGAACGGGACAGGGTCGACTTGATCATGGACATTCCCCAGCAGGCCGCCGAAGACACCATGCGCCGCTTGGCGCGGGAAGAAGGCATTTGCGCCGGGGTATCGTCCGGCGGCGCCGTCTGGGCCATGTTGCAACTGGCCGAGCAGGTCCGTGATGCCGTCATGGTGGCGATAATCTGCGATCGCGGCGACCGCTATCTGTCCACCGGCCTGTTTTCCACGGAATAGGGGCATCCGGCGCGGATGCCGGACTCCACGTTAAAGGATGTGAGCGCTATGCCCAGAGAAAAAGGAACCCTGGTTTTCGACATCGAAACCGTCCCGGATATCCGTCATGCCAAGCGCCTGTACGGACTGGCCAACCTGGATGACGCCGAAGCATTTGAAGCCTTGAAGAACATCCGCCGCCAGGAATCCGGCGGTTCGGATTTCTTCCGCCATCACTTGCACCGCATTGTCTGCATTTCCGTGGTGCTGCGGCTAGGCGACAGCATCCGCGTCTGGTCGCTGGGGGAAGAGGACGGCGATGAAGCCGACATCATCCGCCGGTTCTTCCACGCCATCGACAAATATGATCTGACGCTGGTTTCCTGGAACGGCAGCGGTTTTGATCTGCCGGTATTGCATTATCGCGCCATGCTGCACCAGATCAGCGCTCCGATGTATTGGGAAATGGGCGATCATTACAAGGATTTCCGCTACAACAACTACATCAACCGCTTCCACCTGCGTCACATTGACCTGATGGATGTGCTGTCGATGTATCAGGGCCGCGCCGCCCAGCCGCTGGACCAGATTGCCTCGTTCCTCGGCTTTCCCGGCAAGATGGGCATGGATGGCAGTCAGGTTTATGACCAGTTCCTGGCGGGCAACCTTTCAGCCATCCGCCACTATTGTGAAACCGATGTTTTGAACACCTGGCTGGTGTATCTGCGCTTCCAGATGTTGCGCGGCGAATTGTTCCGTCCGGATCACGATCAGGAAATCAGCCTGGTGCGCGATTTACTGACGGCCAGCCAGAAACCGCACTTGCAGGAATTCCTCAGCGCATGGAATGCGGCTCAAGAGACCCACGACTGATGAAGAAGAAACAGCGCCAGCGCTTGAAAGACCAGGCTCCAGACACTCTGGAGATCACCCGCCTCAGTCACGAAGGCCGGGGCATCGCTCACCATGACGGCAAGACCGTGTTCGTGCGCGGCGCCCTGACCGGGGAAACCGTCACCGCCCGGACCACGCTCATCCGCGGCAAATTCAATGAGGCCGATACGGTCGACATCCTGCAGGCCTCGCCAGAGCGGGTTGAGCCGGCGTGCCCGCACTTCGGTGTCTGCGGAGGCTGCGAGTTGCAGCATATGGCGCCGTCAGCCCAGATTGCCTTCAAACAGAAGGTATTGGAAGAACAGTTCCGTCACTTTGGCAATCTGGAACCGGAAAGCTGGCTGCCGCCGCTGGTGCATGACACCCCTGACTACCGGCGCAAAGCGCGGCTTGGCGTCAAATTCGTCATCAAGAAGGACAGTCTGCTGGTCGGCTTCCGTGAAAAGGGTTCCCCGTATCTGGCCGAGTTGTCTTCATGCGCCGTGCTTGACCGGCGCATCGGCAGCCGCATCATGGCGCTGCGCGAGTTGATCGGTGGCATGGAGGCCAAGGACACCCTGCCGCAAATCGAGTTCGCTGCCGGGGATGAGGGTGTCGCCCTCGTGTTCCGGCACATGGCGCCGTTATCGGCGACCGATCAGGAAAAACTGGTTTCCTTCTGCCGTGAACTGAACTGGCAATGCTACCTGCAACCCGGCAATTACAGCACCGTGCATCGTGTCTGGCCGGTTGAGGGCGAAGACCGCCTGACGTACAGCTTCCCGGACTTCGGCCTGGAAATGCGCTTCTACCCGCTGGATTTCACGCAGGTCAATACCGCCATCAACCGGCAAATGGTGAAATTGGCGATCGAGATGTTGAATCCGCAACCGGGCGAACGGGTGCTGGACCTGTTTTGCGGACTTGGCAACTTCACCCTGCCGCTGGCGACCCGCGCCGGTCATGTCATAGGGGTGGAAGGGGACACGGCGATGACCGAGCGGGGGTATGAAAACGCCCGCCATAACAAGCTGGACAATGTGGACTTCTACGCCCAGGACCTGACGGCGGACTTCTCCGGCCAGCCATGGGCGAAAGAAGGCTTTGATGCGCTGCTTATTGACCCGCCGCGCTCGGGTGCACTGGAAGTGGTACGATATTTGCCTCGTTTTGGGGCAAAACGCATTGTTTATGTCTCCTGTAACCCGGCAACACTGGCTCGGGACGCCGGAGAGCTGATCAAGGCGGGCTATAAGCTGAAAAAAGCGGGAGTGATGGATATGTTCACCCATACCGCCCATGTCGAATCGATTGCCTTGTTCGAAAAAGGTTAAACGATGGTCAAGGTTCGCGAAGATTATCCGCTGCGGGAAGACGGGCAGGTCAACCTGGAAGCATGGATTGACCGTATCGGCCTGCAGGTCGAGCTGCACGAACCGGCGCTGTTGCGCAGGGCGTGCCTCTTCGCCCACGAAGCTGACGAAAGCTACGCCCAGGAGCATCCCTGGAGCACGCGAACCAACAGCTATCTGACCGGTCTGGCCATGGCGGACATCCTCGCTGACCTGAAACTGGATCAGGAATCCATCGTTGCCGCCGTCCTTTACCGGGCGGTGCGGGAAGGCAAGACCACGCTGGATGTCGTCCGCAAGCAGTTTGGCGTCGACATCGCCTTGCTGATCGAAGGCGTGCTGCGCATGGCCACCATCAGCCAGATCATCAACCCCAACTCCGGCAACAGCAAATTCTCGCAAAGCCAGCTGCAACTGGACAACATGCGCAAGATGCTGGTGGCCATGATCGACGACGTCCGCGTGGCGCTGATCAAGCTGGCGGAACGGACCTTCGCCATCCGCGAACTGAAGGATGCCTCCGACGAGCGGAAACGCCGCGTGGCCCGTGAAATCTTCGACATCTACGCGCCGCTGGCGCACCGTCTGGGCATCGGTCAGATCAAGTGGGAACTGGAAGACCTGTCGTTCCGCTATCTGGAACCGGAGGCCTACAAACACATTGCCCGCTTGCTTGACGAGAAGCGCCTGCAACGCGATGAATACATCCAGAATGTCATCAAGCGGCTGAAGGAAGCCCTGACCGCCGCCGACATCCAGGCCGAAATCAGCGGCCGCGCCAAGCACATCTATTCCATCTGGCGAAAGATGCAGCGCAAGAAGCTGAGTTTCCACGAACTGTACGATATCCGCGCCGTGCGCATCATGGTTCGGGAAGTCCGTGATTGCTACGGCGTGCTGGGGATTGTCCATTCCCTGTGGAAGCATATTCCCAAGGAGTTCGACGATTACATCGCCACGCCCAAGGAAAACGGCTACCGCTCATTGCATACCGCCGTTATCGGTCCTGACGGCAAGGCGCTGGAAGTACAGATCCGCACCCAGAACATGCACGAAGAAGCCGAACTGGGCGTTTGCGCGCACTGGGTCTACAAGGAGGGCAGCAAGGGCAACTCCAAGGACGCCGGATACGAAAGCAAGATCGCCTGGCTGCGGCAGGTGCTGGAATGGCAGGAGGACATGGGCGAAGGCCAGATTGATATCCTCGCCGACCAGATCCGCCAGTCCATCAAGTATGAACGGGTCTACGTCTT
>DASUIM010000048.1:0-2646 GCA_036279775.1 Fluviicoccus sp.
TGATGGCCGCGCTGGTAGGCTGCCGGGTCGCGGACGTCGAACAGGGTCGGCGGCGGCGCGGCGGCAAGCATGGCCAGCGCCTCGCTGGCGGAGATGCGGTGGACGGCGGGGGTTTCGGCGTTGTTCATGGGGTCGACCGGAAATGCGAACCCAACTGCCAATGCAAGAGCGATGCCATCCCCGACACCCCGCCCTGGCGCAATAAATCTCCGCTGGCGTGCGGATGCCCACCGCCGACGCTGTCGGCTTTACGACAAGCCGAGGGGCCGGCGCAGCCGCTCAGGCCGTCGGCTTGGCTTCCTCGGCCGCTTCCTCCTCGGCCGGCTCCTCCTCGATCGACAAGGACATGCCGCTCGCGGTCGACGGCTCGCCCTTCTTGCTTTTCAGCTTGATGGCCAGGCGCAGTTCGTTGGTCGAGTCGGCGTTGCGGATGGCTTCGTCGTAGCTGATAAAGCCGCGGTCGTAAAGGTCGAACAGGGCCTGGTCGAAGGTCTGCATGCCCAGTTCCCGCGACTTCTTCATCAGTTCCTTCAGGTTGTGCACTTCCCCCTTGCGGATATAGTCGCTGGCCAGCGGCGTGTTCAGCAGCACCTCGATACAGGCGCGCCGCGCCTTGCCGTCCGGGGTTGGCACCAGCTGCTGTGCGACGATGCCGCGCAGGTTCAGCGACAGGTCCATGAACAGCTGTTCGTGGCGGTCGGCGGGGAAGAAGTGGATGATGCGGTCCAGCGCCTGGTTGGCGTTGTTGGCGTGCAGCGTCGCCAGCACCAGGTGTCCGGTTTCCGCAAAGGCGATGGCGAAGTCCATCACTTCCCGGGTCCGGATTTCCCCGATCAGGATCACATCCGGCGCCTGGCGCAGCGTGTTCTTCAGGGCGATTTCAAAGCTTTCGGTATCCAGGCCGACTTCCCGCTGCGATACCACGCAACCCTGGTGCTGGTGCAGGAATTCGATCGGGTCCTCGATGGTGATGATATGGCCGCGCGAGTTGGTGTTGCGGTGGCCGATCATCGCCGCCAGCGAGGTGGATTTGCCGGTGCCGGTGGCGCCCACGAACATGATGATGCCGCGCTTGGTCATCGCCAGTTCCTTGATGATCTCGGGCAGCTTCAGGTCGTCAACCTTGGGAATGTTGGTTTCGATGCGGCGCAGCACCATGGCGGCCATGTTCCGCTGGTAGAAGGCGCTGACGCGGAAACGGCCGATGCCGCGCGCCGAGATCGCGAAGTTGCATTCCTTGGTGCGCTGGAACTCCAGGCGCTGGTCCTCGGACATGATGCTCAGCACCACCTCGCGGGCCACATCGGGCCCCAGCGGGTTCTTGGTGATCGGCACCATCTTGCCGTTCAGCTTGATGGAAGGCGGAATGCCGGCCGAGATGAACATGTCGGAACCGCCTTTTTCGACCATCAGTTTCAACAGGTCATCAAAATCCATGATTCAGCTCCCGCATCAGAAATTGTCAGGCATTTTCGCGGCCGACTTGGCGACGGCCGGCGAAATGATGCCCTTCGCGACCAGGTTCTTCAGGCACTGGTCAAGGGTTTGCATGCCCAGCGAGGCGCCGGTCTGGATGGCCGAGTACATCTGCGCCACCTTGTTTTCACGGATCAGGTTGCGGATGGCGGAGGTGCCGATCATGATTTCATGCGCCGCGACGCGGCCGCCGCCGTTCTTCTTCAGCAGCGTTTGCGAGATCACGGCCTGCAGCGATTCCGACAACATGGCGCGTACCATGTCCTTTTCTTCCGCCGGGAACACGTCGACCACGCGGTCGATGGTCTTGGCGGCCGAGGTGGTGTGCAGCGTGCCGAACACCAGGTGGCCCGTTTCCGCGGCGGTCAGCGCCAGGCGGATGGTTTCCAGGTCGCGCATTTCGCCGACGAGGATGATGTCCGGGTCTTCCCGCAGGGCGGAACGCAGCGCTTCGTTGAAGCCGTGGGTGTCGCGGTGCACTTCGCGCTGGTTGATCAGGCACTTCTTCGACTGGTGCACGAATTCGATCGGGTCTTCAATTGTCAGGATGTGGTCGAAGCGGGTGGCGTTGATGTAGTCGAGCATTGCCGCCAGCGTCGTCGACTTGCCGGAACCGGTGGGGCCGGTGACCAGCACCACGCCGCGCGGGTATTCGCTGATGTCCTTGAAGATCTGGCCCATGCCCAGGTCTTCCATGCTCAGCACCTTCGACGGAATGGTCCGCAGCACGGCGCCGGCGCCGCGGTTGTGGTTGAAGGCGTTGACGCGGAAGCGGGACACGCCCGGCACTTCGAACGAGAAGTCGGTTTCGAGGAATTCTTCGTAATCGCGGCGCTGCTTGTCGTTCATGATGTCGTAGACAAGGCGGTGGACTTCCTTGTGTTCCAGCGGCGGCAGGTTGATGCGGCGCACTTCGCCGTCAACGCGGATCATCGGGGGCAGACCGGCCGAGAGGTGCAAGTCAGAGGCGCCGTTTTTGGCGGAGAACGCCAGCAGTTCCGTGATATCCATGGGGGCTCCAGAAATTGCGGGGCGAAATGTCAGCACCCGTCAGGTTTTTTTATAGAATAGGCTAACTTAAAGCTTTCATCAGGTTGCTTCAAGCATGACAGACATTCCTTTTCATCTCGATGCCGTTCGCGCCCGGATTGCCGCCGCCTGCCGCTCCGC
>DASUIM010000049.1:0-1503 GCA_036279775.1 Fluviicoccus sp.
TGGCGGCCGGAACGGTGGTGGTATGGCGGCAGAAACCGCAGGCTGCGCACGACCTGCCCGCCGTCGCGCCGGTTGAGCCCCCGGTGCGCCTGACGCCGGAAGCGCAACGCAGCATCATCAATTTTGCCGAACGTTGCGACCGTTTGCCGCTGCCGCGTCAAATCGAGTTGTCCGACCACTTGTCCGCCCTGACCGGCGCCACCGGCCAGTCCGGGCTGGACCGGTTGCTGGGCATGGCGGCCTGGCTGGCAGGCAAGCGATGACACCGCAAGAGTTCAGCCGCCGACACGAAGCCGCCTGGCGGGAGTTCGAATCCTTTCTGGAAAGCGGGAAGGACGGTCCGCAAAGTATCGATTTTCCGGCCCGCTACCGGGAAATCTGTGCGCATCTGGCGCTGGCGCGCGACCGTTGCTATCCGCTGGCCATGATCGAACATCTCAACACGCTGGTGCTGGCGGGCCAGCAACGGCTGTACCGGCATCAGGGCGGATTGTGGTCCGCCTTCCTCGACTTCCTCAGCCGGGGGTTCCCGGTGCTGGTGCGGCAATATGCGGGATTGTTCTGGCTGGCGGCGGCGTTTTTCTACCTGCCGCTGTTCGGCATGGCGGCAGCCATCTGGATCGAACCGACGCTGATTTACAGTGTCCTTCCTGCCGAGCAGGTGCACATGTTCGAATCCATGTATGAGCCCGGCCGGCACCTGATCGGCTCGCGCCCCAACGATTCCCATTTCATGATGTTCGGCTACTACATCCAGCACAACACCGGCATCGGTTTCCAGACCTTCGCGGGCGGGCTGTTCGCCGGGCTGGGCAGCCTGTTCTTCCTCTGGTTCAACGCCATCCAGATCGGCGCGGTGGCCGGTCACCTCACCCGTATCGGCTACGACCAAACCTTTCTGTCATTTGTCGCCACCCACGGGGCGTTTGAATTGACCGCCATTGTGCTGTCGGGCATGGCCGGGTTGCTGCTGGGCCTGGGCCTGATCGCCCCCGGACAGCGGACGCGCAAGGATGCCCTGATGGTGCGCGGCCGTGAGGCGGTGCGGCTGATGTACGGCGCGGCGCTGCTGTTTCTGGTCGCCGCCGGGGTCGAAGGTTTCTGGTCTTCCAGCCCCTTTATTCCGCCATCGGTGAAGTACGCCGTGGCGGCGGTGGCCTGGTCGGCGGTGACCGCCTGGCTGGCGCTGGCCGGACGGAGGGGCTGATGCGCATCGAACATCTCAACCTCGTCATCCGTCCGCGCCATCCCTACGAAGCCGCCGATCTGGGCGTCACGCTGATGCAGCACAACGGCGTCGCGGTTTATCGGATCTGGCTGGCGTTGATGCTGCCGCTGATGGGGTTGATGGTCTGGCTGGAACACCTGACCGGCCGTCTGCTGGGCATCGGCATCCTGTGGTGGCTGAAACCCGCCTTCGACTATCTGGCGCTGTGGATACTCAGCCGCGCGGTGTTTGGTGTGCGTCCGACCCTGCGCGAGGCGCTGGCGGCCTTTCGCGGT
>DASUIM010000050.1:0-11561 GCA_036279775.1 Fluviicoccus sp.
CTGAAGGGCAAGAAGGCGCTGGTGGCGCTGACGCTGGGCGGGCGCGAGCACATGTTCGGGCCGGATGCCATTCACGGCGAGCTGGTGGACGGGATGCTGCGGCCGATCTTGCGCGGGACGCTGGCCTATACGGGGATGACGGTACTGCCCCCCTTTATCGGATACCACATTCCGTATCTCAAGCCGGAGGCGCGGGGGCAGATCCTGGAGGAGTACAAGGCGTATCTGGGGAAGCTGGAGGAGTTGGAGCCGTTGCGGTTTCCCCGGATGGAGGAATTTGATGCGAAGCTCTATCCCTTGCCGAAGGGTTGAGGATCAGGCCCGATCTTGAGTTAATTCTGCATAGACCGCCAGTGTTTGCGCGCACATGTCCGCCAGCCGGAAGGTTTGTACCGGGGGGACGGTGACGGGGTTGCGGACGAGCTTTTCACAGGCGGTTATCAGTCCTTCCACGTCGTCCTTGGTGACCGCGCCTTGCGGGTAGCAGGCGGCGAGGATTTCGCCGACGCCGCCATGATTCCAGCCGACGACGGGTGTGCCGATGCTGAGCGCTTCCAGCGTGGTGCGGCCGAAGGTTTCGGCCTTGCTGCTGAGGCTGAAGGCGATGTGGCTCTGGCTGAAGATGTCGCGGATGTCGCTGCGGTGGCCGGTGAAGGTGATGTCGGTACCGAGGCCGCGCTGCTGCACGGCGGCTTCGATTTCCTGCAGGTAGGCCTGCTTTTTGGCTTCGGCGCCGCCGACGATGAGGCCATGCACCGCCAGGCCCTGGCCCTTCAGGCGTTCAATCAGGGTGATGAAGGCTTCGTGGCCTTTCAGGCGGGTGATGCGTCCGGGCAGGGTCAGGACGGTCTTGCCGGTCAGTTGCGGGTAGTCCGACCGCCATTTTTCCAGCCATTCCGGGGTTGGCTGGTAGCCGTGCGGGAATTCCGCCGGGTCAACGCCGCGGTAGATCAGCCGGATCGCGCTTTCAGGGCACTGCGGATAATTCCGGCGGATGTAGTCGCGGACGGTTTCAGACACGGCAATGACACGCTCGCCCTTGGTCATGATGGCGCTGTAGAAGCTGACCGAGTACAGGCCGTGTACGGTGGTGACAAAGCGGGGACGGTCGTTGGCGGGCAGCTTGCGCCAGGCCAGCCAGGCAATCCACGCCGGGACGCGGGAGCGGGCGTGCAGGATGTCGGGTTTGAGGGCCAGCAGCTGCTGGCGGAAAGCGTTGACCTGCAGCAGGCTGCCAAGGGATTTGCGATGGACGCGCAAAGTGATGTGTTCGCTGCCTTCATCTTCGAGTTGCCGGACCAGCCGTCCGCCGCGCGAGATGACGATTGAGCGGTGGCCGGCGTCGACCAGGGCGCGGGCGATTTCCAGGGTGCCGCGCTCGACGCCGCCGGAGTCCAGCGCGGGCAGGGTCTGGACGATAGTCAGTCGGCGGGTCATTTCCGGTTCTCCTGACGCAGGCGGGCTTCTTCCCGCAACTCGCGCCGTTTCTTGCGATAGGGGACGGCTTCACCGGCGGGCCGGGTCTTGAAGCGGCGGTGATACCACAGGTATTGGGTCGGGCTGCGGCGGATCAGGCGTTCCAGCACCGCATTCATCCGTGTGGCGTCGTCCACGGCGTCGTCGGTGGGGAATGGCTCCAGCGGCGGCGTGATCAGCATTTCGTATTGTTCCTCCAGCCCCCGGCGGCGGAAGTGGACAAACAGCACCGGCGAATGGTTGATCTTCTGCAGGCGGCGCGGCGAGGTGAGGGTGGCGGCGGTGATGCCGAAGAACGGGGCGAAGACGCCTTGCTTCAGGCCGAAATCCTGATCGGGGGTGTACCAGACAACATGGTTTTCCTTCAGGGCGCGCACCAGCAGGCGCATGTTGTCGTGATCGATCTGGTAGCCGTAGATACGGCGGCGCAGGCGGCGCACCAGCCATTCCAGCGCCGGGTTGTTCTGCGGACGGTAAACCGTATCGACCGGGAAGAAGCGCATCGCCAGCAGGCCGCACAAGTCGACAAAGCTGTAATGCGCGCCCAGCAGCAATACGCCGCGCCCTTGAGCCAGCGCCGCTTTCAGGTGTTCCAGTCCTTCGATGCTGACGCGGTCGTCGTAATAGCCGACCGGGCGCACGAAGGCGTTGGCGGTTTCAAAGAGCGACAGGCCGCCATTGCGGAAAATGTCGCGCACCATTCCGGCCTGTTCTTCGGGGGATTTTTCGGGGAAGCAGAGACGGATATTGGTTTCGGCGTCATGGCGGCGCTGCGCCACCAGTTTCCAGGCCAGCCAGCCCAGCCCGCGCCCCAGCCGTTGCTGGACGGACCAGGGCAGCGCCCCCGCCAGCAGCAGGAACGGCGCCAGCAGCAGCCAGATCAGCCAGTAGCGCGGGTGCAGCAGGGTCAGGGGGAATTCATCGTTGTTCATGAAGCGCCGTGATGCCGGAGTCGAAGGGACCATGGTAGCAAATCCGGTCGCGGTGCGGGCTGCCTTATAGTTGGTCCCACAGCGGGCGGCCTCGGGATGGACGCGCCATGGACAGATTGAACGGTTGCGGTACGGACGGCTCGAAACCGGCGGCGGCCAGCCCCGCCATGACCTGATGACCGGCATTCGGCGCCAGCGCCAGCCGGGTCGGCCAAACCAGCCAGTTGTTGCCGAAGGACCGCACGTAGGCTTGCGCCGGCTGCCATGGCAGATTTTCAAGCGGATAGACACGGTCGATCAGGAACGCCCGGAAGCGCGCCCCTTGCAGGTTCTGCCAGGGCAGCAGCGTCTGCATTTCAGCTTTGACGGCCTGAATCTGCAGGGTTTCATCGCGGTCGACCCCGGCTTCCGCTACGGTTCCGGCGACATACCACAGCCGCGACCCGTTGCCGTGTTCATGCGTGGTGATGGTCAGGCGCGGCCGACGGCCTTCGGCATGGCAGTGTCCGTAAACGGCGGGCAGGTCCGGATGCTGGATGCAGACCATGTGAATGGGACGGCGCGCCATCAGCGGACGATTGACGCCGATGTCCTGCAGCAGGGCGGCGTTGCCCGCCCCGGCGGTGAGAAATACCTGCCGGGGATGGATGCGCAGCTGTACCTTGCCCTTGCGCACGAAGACGGCCTTGCTGACATGCAGGTCATCGGTCTGGATATGCACGTCCTGCTGCCCGGCCTGATAGATGCAGTCGGCATGCGGCCGCGCCAGTTCATCCAGCAGCGAGACGCTGTCGATCACCGGGTGCTCCAGGCTGTAGGCGTCTCCCAAGAAGCCGGGGGTGCGCAGCAGCGGCGGCAGGTGGTCGCGGCCCAGCTTGCGGATCTTGCCGGACGTATTGGCGGCGACGGCCAGCAGGTTGGCGCGGGCGCGCCAGCCGCCCGGCCCCCAGAGGTGTTGCTCGGGGTTGAGGATGCGGACGCCGCGCAGGTCCATTTCCCCGCTGCCGCGCAGGCAGTTTTCCCAGAGGGCGGGCATGTCCTGCAATTGTTCGACGCGGTTGAGCAAGTTGGCGCCCAGGCGGGGGCCGCCATGGATCATACCCGCGCTGTTCAGCGACTGCAGGCCGCCCAGTTCGCGGTTGTCGTGGATCAGCAGGGTGCTGTATCCCGCCTTGCGCAGCACATTCAGCAGCCAGAGTCCGCTCAGGCCGCCTCCCAGAATCAGGCAATCAACCGCCACGGTGTCCATAAGAAGGTGTCAAATCCAGGATTCAGCCAAAGGAAGGGGCAGGGGGCGGGCCGGTATCCGCCAGCGTTGCGTTCAGGCTAGAATCATGCCTTCGTTTTCCGGGTTTAACAACATGACGCGCTGGTTTTACAGCCTGCTTCTCCATCTCTTGCTGCCGTTGCTGCTGTTGCGGCTTTACTGGCGCGGCCGTCAGGCGCCCGGATACCGCGCCAACCCCGGCCAGCGTTTCGGCTTGGCCCGGAACCTGCCCGCGGGCGGCATTGTATTGCATGCCGTGTCGCTGGGAGAGACCTTGGCGTCGCAGCCGCTGGTGAACGCATTATTGAAGGATTATGCGGACCTGCCGCTGATCGTGACGAATACCACCGCGACCGGCGCGGAGCGTACCCGCGCGTTGTGGGCGGACCGGGTGACGCAGTGTTTTCTGCCCTATGACTACCCGTGGGCGGTGCGCCGCTTTCTGGACCGGACCCGTCCACGCCTGTTCGTGGTCATGGAAACCGAATTGTGGCCGAACCTGCTGCACGAACTGGCGCGCCGCCAAGTGCCGGTGCTGCTGGCCAATGCCCGCCTTTCCGAGCGGTCGGCGCGCGGCTATGGCCGCATTTCCGCACTGACACGGCCGATGCTGCAATGCCTCTCCGCTTTGGCGGCGCAGGACGACGACACCGCCCGCCGCTTTGCCGCTCTGGGCATGTCCGAATCGCGGATGACGGTTACCGGCAGCCTGAAATTTGATTTGACGCTGCCCGCCGATCTGCCGCAACGGGTTGACGGCCTGCGCGCCGACTGGCAGCTGGCCGGCCGCCCGGTATGGGTGGCTGCCAGCACCCACGAGGGTGAGGATGCGGTGGTGCTGGAAGTTTTCGGTCAGGCCCGGCGGCGATTCCCGAACCTGCTGCTGATTCTGGTGCCGCGTCATCCCGAGCGATTCGACCGTGTGGCCGAGTTGCTGCAAAAGCAGGATTGCCGCTATGTCCGCCGCAGTCTGGGGCAGGCCGTGACCACGGATACGCAAGTGTTGCTGGGCGACAGCTTGGGAGAGTTGCTGTTATGGCTGGGGCTGGCGGATGTGGCGTTTGTCGGCGGCTCGCTGGTACCGGTGGGCGGGCACAACCCTCTGGAGCCGGCCGCGCTGGCGGTGCCGGTGCTGACCGGTCCGATCATGTTCAACTTCCAGCAGATTACCGATACGCTGGTCCAGGCCGGTGCGCTGGCGCAGGCGGAAGATGCCTTTTCCCTGCTGGCGCGGCTGACGGAATGGCTGTCCGCCCCCGAGCAGGCCCGGGCGGCGGGCGCGGCGGGCGCGGCCGTGGTGGCGGCTAATCGCGGTGCCCTGGCCCGGCACCTGGTGCTGGTCAGCCGCCTGATGCCGGAGCCGCCCGCCGCATGAACCTGATCCTGCTGGAGCCCGGGGACCTGATCGCGCCGGACCAGGCCTGCCTGACCGGCCGCCGCCTTCGCCATGTGCGCGAAGTACATCGCGCCGAGCCCGGCCAGACTTTGCGGCTGGGGATGGTGAACGGGCTGATGGGCGAGGGCGTGCTGCTGGAGCAGTCGCCGGAGCGCCTGCTGTTTTCGGTGCGGCTGGATCAGCCGCCGCCGCCGCGACTGCCGCTAACGCTGCTGCTGGCGCTGCCCCGGCCGAAAATGCTGAAGCGCATCCTGCAAACCGTGGCGACGATGGGCGTCAGGCGTCTGGTGTTGATGAACAGTTACCGGGTGGAAAAAAGCTTCTGGGACAGTCCGTTCCTGCAGCAGGACGCCATTCGCGAGGAGTTGCTGCTGGGGCTGGAGCAGGGACGGGATACGGTGTTGCCCGAGGTCTGGCTGGAGAAGCGCTTCAAGCCGTTCGTGGAAGACCGCTTGCCCGCGCTGGCATCCGGCGGTCGCCGCCTGGTGGCCCACCCGATGGCGGAGGCCGCCTGTCCGGTGGCGCTGAACAGCCCGGTGACGCTGGCGATCGGCCCCGAGGGCGGCTTCATTCCCTACGAGGTGGAAATGCTGGTGCGGCAGGGCTTCGAGCCGGTAAATCTGGGGCCGCGCATCCTGCGCGTGGAGACGGCGGTGACAGCGCTGATCGGCCGGCTTTTCACTTAACCCGCCGGCGATTCCCCATCGCTTTTCCTGACATACTGCTTCAGCGTCTTGCGGCGCGCCGCATCCGGCGTTTCCCCGTGCCATTTCAGAAAGGCGCGCGAGAAGGTGGCCTGATCGCTGTAGCCGACCATTCCGGCAATCCGTTCAATACTCAGGTGCGAGGTCTGCAGATAGCGCAGGGCGGCGCTCATGCGCACATCCAGCCGGATCTGGTGGTAGTTATGGCCGCCCTCGGCCAGCTTGCGGCGCAGCGTGCGCTCGCTCATGCCCAGATGCGAGGCGGCGTCCTCGGTCGCCAAAGGCTCGCCGACATGGCTGAGAATGTACTGGCGCAGGCGCACGACGATCCCCGGCAAGTCGCTTTCCAGCGAGTCCTTCTCCGCTTTTGGCGGCTTTTCGGGATGGGGGCTGTTGTCGTGGAGGCGGTAGCGGATTTCGTTGACCGGGCTATCAGTCTGGATGGGAATCGGCAACAGGGCCTGGAGCTGGCGTGAATCGGTGAAAATACCGGGTCTGGCATGCAGGCTGATGTTGCGGGTGACCAGCGATCCGAGCGTGTAGAAGCTGCTGAGGATGGTCTGGGTCAGGAAAATCTCGACGTCGGGTTGGGGCGTCGGGCATTCGATCGTGATCGCCATGAAGTCCGACTCATGGCGGATTTCCATCTTGATCAGCGGCATCCGCACCGACATGTAGGCGACCACCCGGTCCATCAAGTCATGAAAATTGCCCCGGAAGAGGAAGACAAAGCCGAACAGGCCGTGCGTCAGCAGATCGAGACGTTGCCCGAAGCGGACGCCGGGGTTGCTCAGGGAGGTCAGTCCCAGGAATTTCTGCATCACCGCGCGGCTCTGGTGTACCGAAAGATAGACTTCCGGCTTGGCCAGCAAGGACTGGCTGACGCCGCATTCGCGCAGGATCACGTCGGTGCGCAGATGTTCCTCTTCCATCAGTTCCACCAGCTTCAGCAGGTAGATCACCGGGACAAATGGCAATTCTTGCATGGTTTGGCAACTCTTTTTTGTTATTCGCCGATTATATCGTTGACTTTCGGGAGAGGGGCAAAAACGGCCACATCAAACCGGGATTGGCCGATTATGCAAAATAATTGGCCGCTTATGGCGATGACCGGTAGAAAAAAACCGACGAAAATGCGCGAACTGCACACATGTCCTCATTTGCCGTTCGATGGAAAGATTGAGGGCCTGACAATTCTAACTATAAAACAGAATGAGACTGACCATGCACGCAACCGCCAGCCGCGAGGCTCTCAAAGCCAATTACTATCCTTTGTCCCGTATTGATGTCAATGACATCCGCCAGATGTACGCGGTCTATTCGCGTTACTACGAACGCACCGAGTGGGACCTGTTCCTGCGCGATCTGAGCAAGAAGACCGGCGCCTTCCTGATCCGCCGCAAGAGCGACAACCTGATTGTCGGCTTTTCCACCATCGTCTCCAGCGACATGGTCATCCGCGGCAAGAAGTCGCGCGGCGTCTTCAGCGGTGACACCATCATCGAGCGCGCCTACTGGGGTTCGCGCGTGCTGCAGATCGCCTTCACCAAGTTCATGCTGGCGGAGAAGATCCGCTATCCGCGTCAGCCGATCTATTGGCTGCTGATTTCCAAGGGTTTCAAGACCTATCTGCTGCTGGCCAATAACTTCCTCGAGTTTTACCCGAACCCGCGCGGCAACCACGGCGATGACCTGTCGGACGTGGTGGATACCTACTGCAACGAGATGTTCCCCGAGTTCTATGACCGCGAAAAGCGCATTCTCGATTTTGGCGCCGATTATCAATGCCTGAAGGGCGACGTGGCTGAAATTACCGATGAAATGCGCCTGTCCACGCCGGCCATCCGCTTCTTCGAAGAGCGCAACCCGGAATGGCGTCGCGGTACCGAATTGCCCTGCGTCGGTGTTTTTGACTGGAAGGCGCTGGCCAACTACGCCTACGTCTTCGCCAACAAGACCGTCAGCAAGGGTCGCCAGGACGCCGCCCGGGCCGTGCCTCGCCTCCAGGCTGTGCCGGGTTCGGCCATGACCGTGCCGGAAGGTGCGTTGCCGATGCGTCGCACCGCCTGAATCCCGCTGGAAGTATCCCCGGCTGCCTCTGAGGGGTGGTGGTCGGGGATTTCCCCATTTGGCCGTTTCGGGAGATCGACCCATGCTGGCACGTATGACCCACGGCGCGCTTGAAGCCGCCTGCTTTCGTTCTTATCGCCGTTTCTGCGACCAACGCTTTGATGTTGAATCCGTCCAGCGCCGCAAGCTGGAAGCCCTGCTGAAGAAAGTGGCCGCGGCACGCATCCAACCGGCGTGGTCGGGCAGCATTCCGTCGTGGGAGTCGTTCCGCAACGCTTATCCGGTCACCCGCTATGGCGACTGGCAAAAGGCGATCCGTGACCAGCGCCAGGGGCGTGAGTCGCTGATTGACAGCCCGCTGGTACGCTACCAGCCCACCAGCGGTTCTTCGGAAAAACTGAAACTGATTCCCTACACCAAGGCCTTCCTGCAGGAGCTGGATTCCGCCATTGCGCCGTGGCTGGCCAGCATGTACCGCCGTCACCCCGGATTGCGGGGCGGGGTGCATTACTGGTCGGTGTCGTGGCTGCCGAAGAACCAGTACGAGGATCTGTCCGGTAACCTGAATGATGACAGCGAGCTGATGGGCGGCGCCAAGCGCTGGCTGGCCTCGCATTCGCAGGCGGTGTCGCCGGACGTGGCGCTGGCCGCCAGTCCGGCGGATGCCATGTTCGCCTCGTTGTGCTATCTGGTGGCGCGCGCCAATCTGCGCATGCTGTCGGTATGGAGCCCGACATTCGCCCTGCAGTTGCTGGATCTGCTGCCGCGCTGGGGGGAAGATATCGCCCGGGTGCTAATGTCCGGTCACTGGGGCGAGCGTCAGCCCTCGCTGTGCACGCTGAAAGCGCCGAAGTCGCCGCAACGGGCGCGCTTGCTGGTGCAGGCCTTGCAAGATCAGCCGTTACAGGCGGCGACCATGCTGTGGCCGGAACTGGCGCTGGTCTCCGCCTGGGATACCGCCGATGCCGCGCCATGGGCCGAGCAGCTGCGCCAGCGCCTGCCGAACGCGGGTTTTGAGGGCAAGGGGCTGTGGGCGACGGAAGGCGTGGTCACGATTCCGGTGGACGGGCACTATCCCTTGTCCTACCAAAGCCATGTTTATGAATTTGAGGACCTGAAGTCCGGAAATATCCTGGCGCCGTGGGAGCTGCGCGAGGGTGACGAGGTCAGTCCGATCCTGTCCGGCGGCAACGGCCTGTTGCGCTACGGCCTGGATGACCGCATGGTGGTGTCCGAAATGTGGGGTTCGGTGCCGTGTTTCCGCTTCCTCGGTCGCCGTAATGGCGTGGATCTGGTGGGGGAAAAAATGTCGCCGGAAGCCGCGCGCCAGACCTTGCAGTCGGTGGCGGAGCAGCATGGCCTGGAACCGGTGACGCTGCTGGCGGTGGACGGTCAGGGGCGAGGCAAGTCGGCCTACGTGGCGGTTTTCAGCCAGCCCGGCCAGACGCTGGAGCCGATTTTTCCCGAGGCGGTCGGTCAGGCGGTGGAAAGCGCGCTGGGTGATCACTTCCACTATGCGCTGGCCCGCGACCTGCAGCAGCTGGAGCCCGCCACGGCCGTGGTGGTGGCGGATGGCTGGCAGCTGTACCAGCAGATCGCCATGGCCGGCGGCATGATCGAAGGCAACATCAAACCGGAGCCGGTGCGCAAGGTGCCGCGCGAGGCTTTCTGCAAGGTGCTGCCGGAACCCGGCCTGCGCCATGACCGGCTGGCCGCGTTGTCGGAGCGGTCATGAGCAGCTTCCAGGCCCGCAGCGCCACGCCGGATGACAATCCGGCGCTGCAGGCCCTGTTCGGCGTGCCGCAGCCGTCGTCCGGCCTGATGATGGCTTTCGAGCGCGCCCCTGACTATTTCGCCTCCGCCGCCGTCATGTATCACCAGCCGGAACTGCTGGTGGTGACCCGCCGGCAGGACAACAAACTGGCTGCCGCCGTCAACATGGGTGTGCGCCGCATGTACCTGAACGGCAAGCCGGAAATGTTGCGCTACGGCGCGGACATGCGCATCGACCCCGATTTTCAGGGCGGACGGGTGCTGTTGTATGTCAATCGCGCCGTCAAGGACGTGATCCGCGACAGCTGGTACTTGTCGGTTATCCTGGAAGACAACCAGCGCTCGCGCGGCAGCCTGGAAGGCGGGCGCGCCGGGTTGCCCGACTATCGGCTGGTCGGCCGGATCACCACCTATACGGTCACCCGCTGCAACACGCGGCCGCAGAAATTGCTGCCCGCCGTCCGCCGCGCCACGGTTGACGACATCGAGGCCATGAACCGTTTCGTGGCCTCGATGGCCAATCAATACCAGTTCCTGCCTTGCTACGACTTCAACGGCCTGTTGACCGGCGATCCGTTCTTTCAGGGGCTGTCGATAGACGACTTTCTGGTTATTGCGGAAGACGACGGCATTCGCGGGCTGGTGGGCGTCTGGAACCAGAAGGCCTTCAAGCAAACCCGGGTGGTGAAATACAGTCGCGCGCTGACGCTGCTGCGTCCGTTCTGGAATCTGTGGAGCGCCTGGTTCGGCGGTATCCATCTGCCGTCGCGCGGCCAGGCGTTTGATTATCTGGCACTGCATTCGCCGTTGACACGGGTGGACGACCTGACAGGTTTTGAAGCCCTGCTGCGCGCCGCCTGGAAGCTGACGCGGGAGCGCGGCTCGCGCGCGATGACCCTGACGCTGGCCGACACCGATCCGCGCCAGCCGGTCATGGCCGGTTTCCGGTCGCTGCCCATGCGCGCCAACCAATATACCGTGGCTTTTGACCAAGACGCCCAGCCCGCGCTGGCCGGTGGTCGCGTTCCCTTTTATGAAAGCGGGAGACTCTGAATGACTCGTCTGGTGATTACCCGTCAAAAAATCTACATCCCGGTGCGCTGGGCCAAATACGGTGCGGTTGGCTTGGCTGTCGCGCTGGTGGCCTGGTGGCCGCAGGAGTCGCGCAGCAAGATGTCGCCGACGGTGCAGCCCCTGCAACTGACCGGCGCGGATCTGGCCGTGGTGCGTGAAGTGCGCCTGGCGCAGGATATTGCGATTACCGGAGCGCTCAATCCGCTGCATCAGGCGGTGCTTAACGCGCGCACCGGCGGTGAAGTGATGATGGTAGCCGCCCGCGCCGGGGAAACCGTTCGCGCCGGACAGGTCATTGCCAGCCTGGATACCCGCGACCTGAAGCTGCGCGCCATGCAGGCCGAAGCCACCCTGCAGGGCAACCGAGCCGAAGCGCTGATGGCCAAGGACAAGCTGGACCGCATGCGTCCGTTGCGTGAACAGAACTACGTTTCCGACAACGATGTCAGCAACGCCCAGCGTCAGGTGGAAATCCGCAACGCCCAAGTGCGGGCTGCCGAGGCCTCGCTGGGCCAAATTCGCCAGCAAATGGCCGACGCGGTGGTGCGCGCCCCGTTTGACGGTCGTATCGCCGAACGGTTGGTGGAGCCGGGTCAGTCCGTGGCGCCGGGCACGCCGATGCTGAAGATTGTGGATCTGGGGCTGATGGAGCTGGAGGCGATGGTGGCCGATGCCGACATGACCGCCATCCGCACCGGGCAGGTCGTGAATTTCCAGGTTGACGGTTTCCCCGGCAAGACCTTTGCGGGCCGCGTTGCCCGCATCAATCCGGTCGCCCGCGCCGGCAGCCGCCGCGTGCCGGTTTATGTGCAGGTCAACAATCAGGACGGCCTGCTGCGCGCCGGAGTGTTTGCCAAGGGCGTGGTGCG
>DASUIM010000051.1:0-5326 GCA_036279775.1 Fluviicoccus sp.
CCGAGCGACAGCCGTGCTACAGTGCGGCGATAACTGGCGCGTGTACCCCGGCGACAGCCTCATCAAGCGGCTTCGCCAGCTGTATGGTCCCAGCGCGTTGCGTATTGTGTATTAACCGGAACACGAACCCATGAATCCGAATTTTCTGGATTTCGAGCAGCCCATTGCCGAACTGGCGGCGAAGATTGACGGCCTCAAGTCCCTTGGCGGCGCCAACAACCTCAATCTGACCGAGGAAGTGCGGCGGCTGGAGCAAAAGAGCCTGGCCCTGACGGAAGAGCTGTTCGCCAACCTGACGCCCTGGCAGGTGGCGCAGATGGCGCGCCATCCGCAGCGGCCGTACACGCTGGACTATATCAATCATATCTTCACGGATTTTGATGAGCTGCATGGCGATCGTGTTTTCGGCGATGATGAAGCGATCATTGGCGGCCCGGCGCGCCTGCTGGGCGAGCCGGTCATGGTCATCGGCCACCAGAAGGGCCGTGACATCAAGGAAAAAGTCCGCCGCAACTTTGGCATGCCAAATCCGGAAGGTTATCGCAAGGCCTTGCGGTTGATGGAAATGGC
The DNA here is from genome assembly GCA_036279775.1 of Fluviicoccus sp. Lineage (GTDB taxonomy): Bacteria > Pseudomonadota > Gammaproteobacteria > Pseudomonadales > Moraxellaceae > Fluviicoccus. The sequence continues at coordinate 571 of DASUIM010000051.1, forward strand.
TGAACGCTTCAAGCTGCCGATCTTCACCTTTATTGATACGCCCGGCGCTTATCCCGGCATTGAGGCCGAGGAGCGTGGTCAGAGCGAAGCCATCGCCCGCAATCTGGCGGTGATGTCGCGGTTGAATACGCCGATCATTGCAACCGTGATCGGCGAGGGCGGTTCTGGCGGCGCGCTGGCGATCGGTGTTGGCGACAGCCTGCTGATGCTGCAATACAGTACCTACTCGGTGATTTCGCCGGAAGGTTGCGCCTCCATCCTCTGGAAAACCTCCGACAAGGCTGCGGACGCCGCCGAGGCCATGGGCCTTACCGCCCAGCGTTTGCAGGAGCTGGGATTCGTGGATGATATTATCCAGGAACCCTTGGGCGGGGCGCATCGGGACGTCACGTTGATGGCCGCGAACCTGCGCAAGGGACTGATCAAGCACCTGCGTAACCTGCGCTCGCTGGATACCGCCACCTTGCGCAAGCGTCGCTATGACCGGCTGATGAGTTACGGCAGCCTCTGACGCAATGCCGTACGCAGCAGTCGCGAAATTTCTGTCGGCGAATTTGCAAGCCGGCCACCGACGGTTGGCGGTGGCTTGCAGCGGCGGCATGGACTCTGTCTGCCTGCTTGATCTTCTGGTTTCGCTTCAGCCCCTGCATGGTTGTTCCTTGCATGTGATGCATGTCCATCACGGGCTGAATCCGCATGCGGATGAATGGGCGGAGCGAGTCGTTCGGTTGGCGGAGCATTACCGGCTGCCCCATCATATTTTGCGTGTACGGATTGAGAGTGGCGGCAGTCTGGAGGAAGCGGCGCGGACGGCCCGATATCAGGCCATCGGCCGGTTGCTGCAACCCGGCGATGTATTGCTGACCGGGCATCATCGTCAGGATCAGGCGGAAACGGTGTTGTTGCAACTGTTCCGTGGCAGTGGCGCCGCCGGTCTGGCCGCCATGCGGCCGGTCAGCCGGATTCCCTTTGGTTCCCCGGAAATTCCGCTTTGGCGCCCGCTGCTGGAGGTCCCCCGTGCAGCCCTGTTGGCCTATGCTGAACAGCAGGGGCTGAACTGGGTCGAGGATGACTCCAACGCGGATGTGCGGCACACCCGCAATTTCCTGCGGCGCCAAGTCATGCCGTTGCTGGAGCAGCGTTGGCCGCAGGCGGACCGGCTGCTGGCCGGCACGGCAGAGCGCATGCAGGAAGCGGATAGGCTGATGACGGATCTGGCTGAGCTGGACTGGCGTTCGGCAGCCGATTCGGACAACACGCTGTCAATTCCGATGATGCTGACGCTGAGCCAACCCCGGCAAGCCAATCTGCTGCGATTCTGGATCCGGCGTGCCGGGTTTGATGTCCCGGATCGCGAAGGCTTGAAGCGTCTCATTAACGAAGTGTGTCAGGCTCGGCCGGATGGCGCACCGCTTTTTGTCTGGCGACAGCTGGAGATCCGGCGTTACCGGGAGCGCCTGTTCCTGCTGACGGCGACAGACACCAAGGTGATGGATCGTCAGCCGCTGCCGTGGCTGGACCGCATGCAGCCGTTCCGTCTGCCTGACGGGCGTATCCTGACGCCCTGCGTGGGGAACCGGGCCGGTGTCAGCCTTCATGCTTGGCGCAATGTGCCGCAGTTGCAGATCCGTTTCCGTCAAGGGGGCGAGCGGATGTGTTTGCCGGGTCGGGGCCGGAAGGAGTTGAAAGCACTGTTCCAGGAAGCCGGCATCCCGCCATGGCAGCGTGAACGCTGGCCGCTGATTTACGGTGATGAAAAACTGATTCTGGTGCCGGGCCTTTGGGTAGACGCGGAGGTTGCCGGAAAGACCGGCGAGGAGAGGGTTTGGATTACATAATGCTACAGTCCGGTGTAACAAGGCACAGGCAAAATCCCTCCCCAATAACAATACACAACCGATTCTCATTTTCTGTTACGAGGTATCCGCCAATGCTGATCAGAAGCCTGCCGTTCATTTCGTGGGGCTTGGCGCTCGTGTTGTCCGGCTGCGCTGCCACTCCGCTGGCGACGAAGGCGGACGGAGCGTCTGTAGCAACACCCAGTGGCGCCACTCTCGCTGAGTCATCATCGCCACTAGCGGCCCGGGTCGAAAGCATTCCACCGGCGGCGGTCGTCGGATTTGCGGTGGAAGATCGTCCCTGGCGGCTCCGGAACCTGCCGTCATCGGTTACCGACCGGGGAGGCAGCATGCGTGAGGCTTTTATCGTGCTGAAGTCCGGGACGGGGCGTCTGGAAGGCAATACAGGCTGCAATCCCATTCAGGGGGCATATGAGTTGAAGGGGGCAGGGCTGAAGATCCGCAATCTGGAGGGGTCGCTTTTTTCCTGTGCGGATGGCGTGACCTTCGAGGCGCTGTTCATCCAGTCACTGAGTGACACCACTGAATGGCGAGAGCGCGACGGCGCCTTGGTGCTGTTCAACGCGGACGGTGATCCTTTGGCAGTCTTTGATCCCGCACTGCCCTGACCCCCGTTTTCGGGGGGCAGGGCGGGTGGATCATATCCGGCTGAAGATAAGGGAGGCGTTGGTGCCACCGAAGCCGAAACTGTTGGACATGACGCTGGTCAAACGATGATTCTCGAGGGTGGCCCGCACAATCGGGAACCCTTCGGCGTCAGGGTCAAGCTGGTCGATGTTGGCGGATGCCGCCACGAAGTCCTGTTGCATCATCAGCAGGCAGTAGATGGATTCCTGCACGCCCGCCGCTCCCAGTGAATGACCCGAAAGCGACTTCGTGGAGCTGATCAGCGGCAAATTCTCACCAAATACCCGGCGGATGGCTTTCAGTTCAACCGTGTCGCCGGTCGGCGTGGCGGTGCCGTGGGCGTTGACATAATCCACCGGAGTCCCCGCCATGGCCAGTGCCAGCTGCATGCAGCGCGCCGCGCCGTCGCCGCTGGGGGCGACCATGTCATAACCGTCGGAGGTAGCGGCGTAACCGGTCAGCTCGGCATAGATCCGGGCACCTCGCTTGAGCGCATGTTCGTACTCTTCCAACACCAGCATGCCGCCGCCGCCCGCGATCACAAAACCGTCGCGGCTGGCCGCGAAGGGGCGCGAGGCGGTTTCCGGCGCATCATTGTACTTGCTTGACATGGCGCCCATGGCGTCAAACAGGCAGGACAGGCTCCAGTGCTCTTCTTCGCCGCCGCCCGCAAACACCATGTCCTGCTTCCCCAACTGGATTTGCTCCATGGCGTTACCAATGCAATGCGCCGAAGTGGCGCAGGCGGAGGAAATGGAGTAGTTAACGCCATGAATGCGGAAAGCCGTCGCCAGCGAAGCCACCACTGTGCTGGTCATGGTGCGCGGCACCATGTAGGGGCCGATGCGCTTCACGCCTTTTTCACGGGCGGTGTCGGCGGCGATCACTACATTGGCGGTAGACGCGCCGCCCGAACCGGCAATCACGCCGATGCGCGGATTATCCGCCACCTGTTCCGGGGTCAGGCCCGCATCGGCGATGGCTTGCTGCATGGACAGATAAGCATAGGCGGCGGCATCGCCCATGAAACGCTTCAGCTTGCGGTCGATGGCGGCTTCCAGGTCGATGTCGGGACGGCCGCTGACCTGGCTGCGGAAACCCATGGCGGCATATTCAGGATTGGCGCGCAGACCGGAAAGGCTGTTTCTGAGACTGTGCGCCACGGAAGGGGCGTCATTGCCCAGACAAGACACGATCCCCATGCCGGTTACGACGACTCGCCGCATTGTTATTCTCCACCGGAAACAGGACGCCCCCGGAGGGCGGGGGCGTCGGGTTAATCAGAAGTTGTCCGTACTGGTAAACAGTCCGCAGCGCAAATCCTGCGCCGTGTAAATCTCACGGTCGTCGACCAGCAGCCTGGCGTCGGCAATGCCCATGACCAGCTTGCGTTCGATGACGCGCTTGATCTGCAGTTCATAACGAACCACGCCGTGCTGCGGCAGCACCTGACCGAAAAATTTGACCTCGCCGACGCCCAGGGCGCGTCCGCGGCCGGGATTGCCCCGCCAGCCAAGATAGAAGCCCAGCAACTGCCACATGGCGTCAAGGCCAAGGCAGCCGGGCATGACCGGGTCGGTTTCAAAATGGCAGCCGAAAAACCAGAGATCGGGGCGGATATCCAGCTCGGCAATGATTTCACCCTTGCCGAAGGTTCCGTCGCCGTCGGAAATCTTTTCGATGCGGTCAAACATCAGCATGGGAGGCATGGGCAGTCGGGCGTTGCCCGGGCCGAACAATTCGCCGCGCCCGCAGGCAAGCAGCTGTTCCCGGTCAAACTGGTTTACACGCATTGGCACATCCGGTTTTTCAAACGGGAGGATTCTAGCAAGTGAATCTGTCATAAAACCTACATGAAACGGCAAGTAATGTTTCTAATTGTTGTCAGCAGTCGTTACAGGGGCATGACAACCTTCAATCCCGCCCCGTAAATCCCGTGGCGCGGTAATTATTATACATGTGTATACCTGCGCCAATGACATATATCAACAAGGCGGGCGGACTTTGTCAATGACTGTAAATGCCGCTCTGGTCGTCAGTGTGGACTTGACCTTGGCGACGAGATTGCGGAAGATAGCGCACCCTTGGCGGGCCTTGCTTTGGCCGGGTTGCGCCAATCCCCGTACTTCCTGATAAATCGTCACCATCCGAGGATTCCATGAAGGCTCTTGTTGCTGTCAAGCGCGTTGTAGACTACAACGTGAAAGTTCGCGTCAAGGCGGACAAGACCGGTGTTGAGCTCGCCAACGTCAAAATGGCCATCAACCCGT
>DASUIM010000052.1:0-12986 GCA_036279775.1 Fluviicoccus sp.
CTTCGACACGCCGCAATTGGACATCATGATTGCGCTGCACGCCTGCGATATCGCCACCGACTACGCCCTCCACACCGGCATCCGCCTGGGTGCGGAAATCATTCTCTGCGCGCCCTGCTGCCACAAGGAAATCCGGCCGCAGATGCACAGCCCGGCAGTGCTGCAACCGTTGCTGAAGCACGGCATCCATCTGGGCCAGGAAGCGGAAATGGTGACGGACGGCCTGCGCGCCCTGCTGCTGGAAGCCAGCGGCTATGACACGCAGGTGTTTGAATTCGTATCGCTGGAACACACCAGCAAAAACAAGATGATCCTGGCGGTGAAGCGCACCGCCGCCCGGGAAGCCGTGCCCTTCCGGAACCAGATTCGGGCGATCAAGGACTTCTACGGCATCCGTCAGCAGTGCCTGGAAACCTTGCTGGCCGGGACCGCCGCGCCGCTGCACGATGGCTGCGCCGACTGTGCCGGCACCTGACATGTCCACGGACACGACACTTACCGGGGATGACAACCAACCTTGTCTATGGGAAACCCGCCAATCGCTGACTCTGCATTTCGGCAGTGAGGCGGTGCAAAGCCGCATGAGCAAGGACGCACCCTGGCGGCTGGAGTTTGAATACACCCGGCGCATGGTCACCTTCCTGGCCTTTCACCCGGACCCGGCCGAGATACTCATCGTCGGCCTTGGCGGCGGCTCACTGTCGAAGTTCTGCCACCGTTTCCTGCCCAACGCCAACATCACCTCCATTGAAATCAACCCGGCGGTGATCGCCCTGCGCGACAAATTCCTGATTCCCCGCGACAACCGCCAGTTCCGCATCCTGCAGGCGGACGCCCTCGACTACCTGCCCGCCCATCCGGCCTCGGCGGACATCATCCTGATGGATGCCTACGATGCCGACGGCCTGCCCCCGGCGCTGTGCAGCGAAGACTTCTACCGCGCCAGCCGCGAGGCGCTGAAACCGGGCGGCATCCTTTCGGCCAACCTGTGGCGCAGCGACAAGGCCTTCCGGCGCAATCTGGGACGGCTGGGACGGGTCTTCGACCGGCGCGTGGTCAGCGCCACCTGCGATACCGGCAACGAATCGGTGTTCTGCTTCCGCGAACCGGCGCTGCCGCCGTTCGCGCAGGCCTGGAAGAATGCGCTGCATTACCAGAAGCTGACCGGCGTGAATCTGCCCGGACATCTGGAAGATCTGGTGTTCAATGCGGGGAATGACTGGTTCTACGGCTCGGCCTGAACAGCCGGCGGATGTCTCCTCCCGGACGGGAGGAGACGGGAGTGGCAGGGATCAGAACATCCCGGCGATGGAGGTGCTCAGCCCCTTGACCAGTTCCGGCTGCGCCTGGTCCCAGGACAGGTTGACCTTGTTGGCCGATGACAGCACGCGCGTGCGATAGCGCTTCCAGTGGCTTTCCTCGGCATAACTCAGGTTTTCCGAACCGGAAGTGCCCTGCTTCAGGCTTTGCGAGCCCTGCAGGCTGATCGGGCTCTTGGTGCGCTGGGAAATCTGCACATCGGTGATGGCGGAGAAGTAGACATCCTTCACCATCTGCCCGGCCACGAAATCGGCCATGCCCAGCGCCAGCCCGCCGCCGACAACATGCCGGCTGTTGCCCGACCCGGCCGCATAGATGGCGCCCGCCCCGGCGACGGCCACCGCTTCCGAACCGAAGCCCTTGCCCAGCATGGCCTCGGCCGCGGTCTGGTCCGACTTGCCGACTTGCAGGATGTTCACCTGCAGCATGTACTGCGCTTCATCGGGATTGCGGGTCAGCTTCCAGCCGCGCGCGGCCAGCGAGGACTCGACGGCGGACTGAACGGTAAAGTCGGGTTTGTCGGAGGTATTGCGGACCTGGACCAGCAGCACCATGTTCTGCGGTGCGGCGGGGTCGATGAAAACGCTCTCGGACATTTTGGTTTGCACATCCAGATTGCGCTTGGAAATCGCGACTCCGGTGGCGGCGCAGCCGGCAAACAGGGAAAGACTCAGCGCCAGTGTGGTTCCTGCGAAAAGCTTGTTCATCATAATCTCCTTTGACGGTATCCTTTTTTCGCGCGCGCAAGGTAACAATTCACGGCCGGCGCACCCCCGCCATCCTGTCGGACAGGCTGTTGCGATCGTTCAAAACGGCAGCAATCGGCGCTTTGCGCGCCATTGCACAAAGACGGTGCAAGCCCCTTGGCAGTCCATGACAAAAGCATTACTCTCGGTGCAGTCCCCTGAAATGCAGGGTTGACTGACACCAACAAATACAACGAGGGATTCTTCATGAAAAAGTTTGTAGCGATTGCCCTGCTGGCCGGTGCTTCTTCCGTTGCGATGGCTGACCAGGACGTGGGTTGCGGTCTGGGTTCGATGTTGTGGTCCGGTCAGTCCGGCCTGGTCCCCAAGGTTCTCGCCGCCACCACCAACGGCACCTTCGGCAACCAGACCTTCGGCATCACCACCGGCACCCTGGGCTGCCAGGCTGACGGCGTGATCTCCTCCCGCGCCAAGCTGGGCATGTTCATGGGCACCAACAGCGAGCGTCTGGCCCGCGACATGTCGGTCGGCCATGGTGAATCCCTGAATGTGCTGGCCGACCTGATGGGTGTGAAGGCCGAGCACAAGGCTGCCTTCTTCCAGGCCGCCAAGTCCAACTTCGGCGCCATCTTCGCCCCGGAAAACCAGTCCGCCGGCCAGGTGCTGTCCGCCCTGCAGGACGTGATGGCCAAGGACGCCGTGCTGTCCGCCTACACCGCCGCCTGATTTCGGCCGTGGTTCCTGCCCCTCGCTCCGGCGGGGGGTTTTTGTTTGCGGCGTCCGGAATTGCCTGCCCATGTCCTCCCGATTTTTCCTGCTGAGCGCCCTTTTGCTGCTGGCGCTGAATACTCCCGTTGTCCGGGCCGCCCCGCTTGATGCCGTGCTGGAACAGGCTTCGGAGTCCCGCTTGTATGAAGACCCGTACTGGCGCCTGTTGTTGCGTTACGAAGACCGGCAAAAGGACGGCCTGCGCAGTCTGGTCAGCCTGCCCTCCTACTTCGTGCACCCGCAGGGCCGGGACAATCCCGAAGCCGAATTGCGCGCCGATATCCATGCGCTGTACACCGATTCGGCCGAACTGGGCGACCGCGCCTTTGCCTGCCTGTTCCCCGCCCGCGCCGCCTGGCTGCGCGAAAAGCTGCCGATTACCGCCGCCGACCTGTCGCCGACCGACTGCGCTGCCTACAACACCTGGATGCAGGGCATCAACCCGCAGCAGGCGACACTGATCTTCGCCTCCGACTACCTGAACAATCCGTCGTCCATGTTCGGCCATACGCTGCTGCGCATTGACGCGCCCGAGCAGACCGAGGAAACGCGGCTGCTGGCCTACGCTGTCAACTACACCGCCCAGACCGAGGCTTCCAACAGTCTCGATTTCGCCTGGAAGGGGCTGACCGGGGGCTATCCGGGCGCGTTCTCGGTGCTACCCTACTATCAGAAAGTCAAGGAATACAACGACTTCGAAAATCGTGACCTGTGGGAATACCAGCTGACGCTGACGCCCGCCGAAGTCCGCCGCCTGCTGGAGCATCTCTGGGAATTGCGCGATGTGCGCTTCCCCTACTACTTCCTGTCCTCGAATTGTTCCTACCAGTTGCTGGGGCTGTTCGAGGCCGCGCGGCCGGGCCTCGCGCTGCGCCGCGACTTCCCGGTGCACGCCATTCCCTCCGACACCCTGCGGCGGGTGCTGGCGGAGCACGGCATCCTGAAGACCGTGGTCTACCGTCCCGCCAGCGGCACGCAACTGGATGTGCATGCCCGCCAGAATTCACGGGCCGTGAATGAAGCCGCCATGCGGCTGGCAGAGAACCCGCAGGCGGAACTGTCGGGACTGAGCTTCGCCGAACAGGCCCGCGCCGTGGAGATGGGCTATGACTGGCTGTATTACCGCTATCTGGACCACAAGGCCGACCCCGCCACCGCCCCGGCCAAGCTGCGGCAGCTGCTGATCCGCCGCAGCACCTACGCGGAACCCGACAGCCGCCGCGCGCCGCCCCGTCCGGCAGTGGACCCCTCGCGGGGACACCTCACGGCGGAATGGCAGACCGGCGGCGGCTATGCCCAAGGCCAAGGCTTCCTGGCGCTGGATTACCGTCCGGCCTACCACGACTTGCTCGACCCGGAAGGCGGCTATCGTCAGGGCGCGTCGATCGACTTCCTGCGCCTGCAACTGCGCTACCGCCTGCATGACGAAGATCTGGTGCTGCAACAGTTCACGCTGGTGCATATCGACTCGCTGGCACCGCGCAACGACTTCCTGAAACCGGCTTCATGGAATCTGGGCGTTGGGGTGCGGCAGACGGGTATTGACGGCAACGGCGTATTCAGTACGCGCGACTCCCATGCGGTCGGATATCTCGAAGGCGGCGTTGGTGTCACCGTGCAGCCGTCGGAACGCCAACTCTGCTACGGCGTGGTGCAAAATACGCTGGAGGGCGGGAATGCGCTGGACAAGGGCTGGCGGTTCGGCATCGGCCCGCGCTTCGGCTGCCGCCTGCAAGGCGAACGCAGCCAGTGGCTGGGGCATGCGGAAAGCCTGTGGTTCACCGACAGCGAGTCCTTCCTCACCGCCGTGGACGCCGGCTATCAATGGAATCTGGATGCCGAGGACGGTATCCGGGTGGAAGCGCAGTACCGGGCGCAGGACGGCCGGGACTGGCACGGGGTGTCACTGGGCTGGCGGTCGTATTTCTGACCGCCGCCGTCAATGGCTGTCCGGCGATGGAGCCGCCGGAACCTGCACCTTCTGGATCAGCGGCAACAGCAGCAGCACGCTGAGGATCAGCCCGGATAACAGCATCGTCATGTCATTGAAGGCCAGCGTCGTGGCCTGCAGGCTGACCTTCTGCTGCAACAGTGCCAGCGAAGCCTGAGCGCTGTCCGCGCCCAGCTCGCCCTGCAGCGCACCGCCGCTGCCCGACAGCATCGCCTGCACCGGCGCGCGCGCCGGGTCGGTCAGCGCCGCCAGATGCTGCCAGTGAAAGGCATAACGCCAATCCATAATGGTGTTGATGCAGGCCAGCCCGATGGCGCCGCCGACATTGCGCGTCAGGTTGAACAGCGCGCTCCCGTTCTTCATTTCCGTCAACGGCAGGGTGCTCAGCGCCAGTTGCGACATCACGATCATGGCGCACATCAGGCCGACGCCGCGCAGGATCTGCGGCCAGAACAGGTCTTCCGGCCCGGCCGCCGAGGTCATGTGCGAGTTCAGCCACACCCCGGTCGACGCCACCACCAGCCCGATGCCCACCAGCAGCCGCGTGTCCATCTTCGCCGACAGCTTGCCGATCCACGGTGCGGTGATGAACATCGCCACCCCCATCACCATCATCGTTTCGCCAATCTGCAAACTGTTGAAATGCCGTACCTGCCCCAGGAACAGCGGAATCAGGTAGACCATGCCGTACAGGCTGACGCCGACCACGAAGGAAATGACCGAACCGACCGCGAAATTGCGGTTGGCGAACACGCGCAGGTTGACGATGGGGTTGAGGCTGGTGAAGCTGCGCCAGAAGAAGAAAACGGCGCTGAGCGTCCCCGCCACCGTCGCCAGCAGCACCGACCGCTCGGCGAACCAGTCGTGGCGCGGCCCTTCATCCAGGGCGAACTCAAGGCAGCCGAGAAACAGCGCCATGCTGAACAATCCCGGCCAGTCGATGATGTGCCACAGCTTCCACTCCGGCTTGTCGATCTGATCGAGGTAGCTCCAGACAATACTCGAAATCAGCAAGGCGGGCGGCAAGTTGACCAGGAACATCCAGTGCCAGGAAAAGTAGTTGGTGAGATAACCGCCCAGCGTCGGCCCCACCGCCGGGGCCAGCGTCGAGGCCATGCTGACCAGTACGATCGGCCCCATGCGCTTTTCCGGGGGGAAGAGCATGAACAGCGCCGCCATCGTCGTCGGGATCATGCCGCCGCCCAGGAAACCCTGGATGGTGCGGAACACCAACAGTGACGGCAGGCTCCAGGCCATGGCGCACATCAGACTGGCAAAGGCGAAACCGACCGCGCTGACCACGAAGTAAAGCCGCGTCGACATCATCCGCGACAGATAGCCGGACAGGGGAATAGCGATCACTTCCGCGATCAGGTAACTGGTTTGCACCCAGGCGATTTCGGCGGCGCTGGCACTCATGCCCGCCTGCAATTCATTCAACGAACTGGCGACAATCTGGATATCCAGGATGGCCATGAAGTTGCCGAAGACCAGCGCGCAAAAGCCGATCCAGGCGCGGCGCATGGCGGCGCGCTGGTCGGCGTCGGGCGCGGCGGTTGCCGTGGCGTTCATCGCGTCTCCACCACCACTTCCGCCGACATGCCGGGACGCAGCTTGCCATCGGCATTGGCTTGGTTCAGCACGATCTTGACCGGCACGCGCTGCACGATCTTGTTGAAGTTGCCGGTGGCGTTATCGGGCGGCAGCAGCGCGAATTCAGCGCCCGAGGCCGGGGAGAGGCTCTGGATGACGCCGGTCAGCTTCAGGCCGGGGTAGGCGTCCAGTTCAAGCTCGGCCTTCTGCCCGACCTTCATGGCGGCCAATTGGGTTTCCTTGAAGTTGGCTTCGATGAACACCGAGTCCAGCGGCACGATCGCCATCAAGCGCCCGCCCGCCGCCACGCGACTGCCCAGCCGCGCCGCCAGATCGCCGACGACGCCATTGATAGGAGCACGGATTTCCGTCGCCGCCAGATCGATTTCCGCCAGTTTCAGCGCGGCGCGGGCGGCATCCAGTTCCGCCGCCAGCTGCTCGCGGCCGGTGCCCGCCCCGCCCTGCCGGGCGCGCGCGGCGGCAATGCCCGACTCGGCGCGCTTGCTTTGCGCCACGGCGGACTGCCAGGCGGCGGTCGCGTTATCCAGCCGCTGTTTGGTGGCGACGCCTTCCTGCACCAGCGTCTTGGCGCGCTGCATTTCCAGCTGCAAGCGGCTTTCCTCGGCCTTCGCCGCCTGCAGCGCGGCTTCCGCCTCGGCCACCTGCGCCAGCAGCGACGAGTCATCCTGGCGGTTGGTCAGCAAAGCCGCCTCGCGCATCGCCACCTGCGCCTTCGCCTGCGCCACGCGGGCCTGGTAGTCCGCGTCCTCAATCTTCAGCAACAGGTCGCCGGCCTTGACCGGCTGGTTGTTCTTGACCAGCAGCTGCACCACTTCCCCGCCCACACGCGGCGTCAGGTAGCTGACATCGGCGCGGACATAGGCGTTGTCGGTGCTTTCATGAAACCGCCCGTAGGTCCACCAGCGGATGGTCAGGCCCACCGCGGCCAGCAGCAGCAGGGCGAGAATGACAAAGGGAAGCTTGCGGGAAGTATCGCGACTCATGATCGGGGCTCGAACGGGTAAGGATTGGCCGGCGGTTCCGGCTGTTGCATTTTCACTATCTCGCTGATAATGTACTGAACAGTACAGTTCATTGCAAGCCCGTCGATATGACTGCCGAAAAATCCATTTTCTCCTGTTGTCCCGCCACGCCCCGCGGTGAAGCCCGCCGTGAAGCCCTGCTGGATGCCGCCCGCGCCATCTTCCTGGAGAAAGGCTATTCCGGCACCAGCCTGGACGAGGTGGTCAAACGCACCGGCGGCTCCAAGGCCAGTGTCTACAAATACTTCGGCAACAAGGAAGGCCTGTTTGCCGCCATGTTCGCCGACCGCTGCCAGGCCTTCCTGGCCACCCTCGCCATTCCCGATGAAATCAGCGAGAACATGGAGGAAACCCTGATGCTGTTTGCCGGGCGGGTGCTGGAGGCCTCCCTGGGCGAAGAACGCATTGCGATGGTGCGGGCGCTGGCCGCCGAAGCCGCCCGCTTCCCGGAACTGGCGGAAATGGCCTACAAGACCGGCCCTCAGCATGGTCTGGGACTGATGGCCGACTTCCTGAAACGCCACCACGAAGCCGGGGTCATCCGCTGTGATCACCCGGACATCGCCGCCGTGCAGTTCCTGGAAATGATCAAGGGCCACCCGCAATGGCGGGCGCTGCTGGGCCTGCCGCCCTTCCCCGCCCATCTGGACCGCGACACGTACGTTCGCGTCGCTGTACACAACTTCCTCAAGGCCTACCGTCCATGAAAGTTTTTGCCCCGCTGCTGCTGGCGCTGCCGCTGGCCGTCCAGGCGCAAACCCTGGCCGGTTCGGTGCATCAGGCGCTTGGCCGTCATCCGGCGCTGGCCGCCGCCCGCGCCGACCTCGACGCCGCCAACCAGGCCGTCAACACCCAGGCCAGCCTGTTCAAGCCCCGCCTCGGCGTCAGCGCCGAGATCGGCCGTTCCAGCCTGCAAACCACTGCACCCTTCCCGGAATCCGGCTCGCGCTGGCCGAACACGCTCAGCCTGTCGCTGAACCAGCCGCTGTATACCGGCGGCGCGCTGGAAGCCGGGCGCGACCTGGCCGGAAGTCAGGCCGAGGCCAGCCGCTTTAGCGGTGAAGACCTGAAAATCCGCATTGCCGTCGACGCCATCGCCGCCCACGCCGCCGTGGTGCGCGACCAAGCGCTGCTGGGCTTGCGCCAGGAGTCGCTGCGCACCTTGCAAACCATGCTGCACGACATCGAAAAACGCTTTCAGGCCGGGGAAGTGACCCGGACGGAAGTGGCGCAAGCGCAAGCCCGGGTGGCGGACGGCGAAGCACAGGCGGCCCGGGCAAAAGCCAATCTCGCCATCAGCGAAGGCCAGTATGTCCGGGTGACCGGCGAGGCCCCGCAAGACCTGCAAAGCCGTTATCCCAAACTGCCGCTGCCCGCGACGCTGGACGACGCCCGTCGCCGCGCGCTGGAAAACCCGGCCCTGAAATCCGCCGAAGCACAGGCACAGGCGCTCGAAGCCGCCGTGCGCGTGGCGCGCAGCGGCGACCGCCCCCAAATCAGCGTCGAAGCGCGCGCCGCCACCCAGGACAACACCGAATTCGGCTATGACCGCCTGAATGCCTGGGGCGTTTACCTGAAAGGGCAAATGAACCTTTATGACGGCGGACACACCGGCAGCGCCGCCGCCGAAGCTGTCGCCAGGGCCGACGCCGCGCGCTGGCGGGTCGCCGACCTGCGGGAAAGCCTGTCTCAGGCCATGACCGAAGCCTGGCAACACTGGCAAGCTGCCGAAGCCAGCCTGCCTGCCCTGCAAGCGGAAGTCGCCGCCGCCGCACTGGCCCGCGACAGCACCCGCAAGGAAGTCGCTGTGGGTACCCGCACCACTCTGGATTTACTGGACGCCGAACGCGAGCTGCTGTCGGCCAAGGTCGACCTGCTGCTGCACGAGCAGGAGCAAAGCCTGTCGGCGTATCAGGTGCTGGCGGTGATCGGGGATTTGTCCGTGTTGACCAACACTCCGGAGAGTGCGCCATGAGCGGTGGGCCGACGGTTCCGGAAGAAACCTTCCGCGCGGAAGGGCATTGCTGCGCCATCACGCTGCCGGGACTGAAGAACGGGGATACGGCGGTGGCTTTCGAGGCCGATGCGGCGGTGAGGGATTATCTGAAGGATACGTGGGGAATCGGCGGCACGCCGGACGGTTCAGCGCCTTCCGGGACGGAGGCAAAGTCCGCCCCGGAAGAACCCGTCAATCGCCGGTGATGGCGAAGGGCGCCGGACCGGACGGTTCGCGGTACATCGGCTGCTGCACGATGCGCGACAGTCCCATCATGCTGCTGTAGGGCGCCATGCGCTGAATGGCGTTGATGCCCCACACCGGCGAGATTCCACCCGGATCGATATAGCCTTCCACTTCCAGCTTGGTCTTTTCCTTGCCCGCGGGCGTCAGCTTGATGGTCATGTCCTGCTGCTGGACGCGCACCAGCCCCTTAACCGGCGGCATATAGTCGGGCGCGGCTTTCAGGGTGATGGTCATGAAGCCCTTGCGCGCCGAGTAGGGCTGGATCACCGCATGCACGACCGAGTCGCGATCGGGCATGGTGACCGGGGCGTTGAACTGCTGGTAGTAGTAGAACTCGTAGGGCGAGACCTTCTTCAGCATCTTCGATTCGGTGGTTTCCCAGAACCAGCGCTTCAGATTATCGGCGTCGTAATGCACGCGGGCCACGGTTTCCATCGAGGCATCCACCAGCATTTCAATGCGGAAGGTGCGGACGCGCTTGCCGTCTTCCTGCTTGGAGTAGGTCTTGATGTTGCGCATCGCATCATTTTTTACCAGATGCCACTCATTGCGGGCGCCCAGTTCGGCGTTGCGCAACTCTTCAATATCATCGGATGCCGCACGGGCGGGCATCTGACACAGCGCGATCGACGCCAGCGCCGCTGCAGCGAGTGTTTTTCTGAGGGACATGGGGAAGGCTCCTTTCTGCCTGCAAAACATACGGGCAGAAATCTTTTTGTTATAAACATATGCAGGGTCAGGTTAGGTCATTTAAGGCCACAGAACAAGATTTTCCCAGCCGCATATCGGCTTTTTGCGCCACTTTGGCGCTTCAGCTTACAGAAAATGCCGGTTTACCGCCGGACAAGTAATCCGCCACCCCGGCAAACACGGCAAAACAGTTTTCCAGCACCACCTCCAGCGGCTGCTGGAAACCGCCGTAGACCCAACGCGCCACAATGTGCGCATTCGAACCGTTCAGCCCGGCGGCAATCAGGTCCATGCGGATGCGCGGATCCGCAGGCGGGGGAAAGAGCGTCGTACCGAACTGGGTCAGCATGCGGTCGAAGGCGTTCATGGTTTCTTCAATCAGCGAGCCGTGTTCCAGCCGCACCTGCGGCACCTCGATGAACAGGATGCGCGCCACCCGCGGGTCCTGGCGCACAAACATCAGGAAGGCCTCCAGCCCGGCACGGATCAGCGCCAGCGAGCCCTGATGACTCTGCCCCATGATCGCCACCAGAATGTGCTGCTGCATGCTCTCCACCGCCTCGCGGAACACCTGCGCGAACAACTCTTCCGTGCTTTTGAAGGACTCGTAGAAATAGCGCTCGGTCAGGTGCGCCTCGGCGCACAGCTCGCGCACCTTGGTGTTGTAGAAGCCGTGCGTGCCGAACAACTGCAGCCCGGCATCGACGAACTTGCGGTGGCGCCCGGCCCGGCGCTGTTCGGCGCTGACACCCCGGAAGCTCCGCCCCTTCTTGGTTTCCGCCGTCTCTCCACTCATGCCCGTCACCTTGATTGACCCGTCTGACCCGCCCGATTGCATCATCAGCCAATGTTACATTTATTTTTGCAACGCATTGTTGACAACAATTGATGTCAACAATATATTCCGACAACACCTGTTGTCAACTTCGAGGGGAAACCCATGCAGAACACCACCGTCCAACACTTTGATGTCGCCATCGTCGGCACCGGCTTCTCCGGCCTCGGCATGGGCGTTGCCCTGAAGAAAGCCAGGAAGAACAACTTCGTCATCCTGGAAAAGGCCAACGATGTCGGCGGCACCTGGCGCGACAACCACTATCCCGGCTGCGCTTGCGACGTCCCCTCGCACCTGTACTCTTTCTCCTTCGAACCGAACCCGAACTGGTCGCGCATGTTCGCCCCGCAACCGGAAATCAAGGCCTACCTGCAACACGTGGCCCACAAGTACGGTCTGATTCCGCACACGCAGTTCAATCAGGAAGTGACGCAGGTGCGCTATGACGACAGCATCAAGCGCTGGAAGATCAGCACCAAGGCCGGAGTCACCTATATTGCCCGCGTGGTGGTCAGCGGCATGGGCGGCCTCAGCACTCCGTCCTACCCGGCGCTGAAAGGCATCGGGAACTTCAAGGGCAAGGCCTTCCACTCGCAGGACTGGGACCACAACTATCCGCTGGAAGGCAAGAACATCGCCGTCATCGGCACCGGCGCCAGCGCCATCCAGTTCGTACCGCAGATCGTGCCCAAGGCCGCGCACGTCGACCTGTACCAGCGCACCCCGCCCTGGATTGTGCCCAAGCCCGACCGCGCCATGACCAGCGCCGAGAAGAAGCTCTTCAAGCTGATTCCGCAAACCCAGGAAGCGCTGCGCAACGCCATCTACACCCAGCTGGAAGTGCGGGCCCTCGGCTTCGTGTTCAGCCCGCGCGTGCTCAAGGTGGGCGAACTGATGGCCCGCCGTCACATCCGCAAGCAGATCGGCAACAAGGAGCTGCGCAAGAAGGTCACCCCGGATTTCTCCTTCGGCTGCAAGCGCGTGCTGATTTCCAACGACTACTACCCGGCGCTGGACCAGCCGCATGTGGAGGTCGTGACACAAGGCATCCGTGAAGTGCGCGAACACAGCATTGTCGACAGCAACGGCATTGAACGCCCGGTGGACACCATCATCTACGGCACCGGTTTCAAGGCGCAGGACCCGATTCCCAAGGGCGCCATTTTCGGCCGCAACGGCGTTGATCTGGTCGATTTCTGGAAGGAAGGCCCGGAAGCCTATCTTGGCTCCGCAATCACCGGCTTCCCCAACCTGTTCATGCTGATGGGCCCCAACACCGGCCTGGGCCACAACTCGATGGTCTACATGATCGAGTCGCAGATTGCCTATGTCATGGACTGCCTGAAGCAGATGGACAAGCACAACTGGCAGGTGGTGGACGTGAAGCCCGACGCCTACGCCGAATTCAACCGCGACACCCAAAGCAAGCTGGGCGGCGCGGTATGGAGCACCGGCTGCCAGAGCTGGTATGTCAACGCCAACGGCAAGAACACCACGCTGTGGCCGGGCTTCACCTTCGACTACCGCCGCAAGACCGCGCAGTTTGATGCGAAGAATTACCAGGTCGAGCGCTAACTACCGCATTCACAGAGAGGACACCCCATGAAATCCTTCGAAAAGAAAGTCGCCGCCATTACCGGAGCCGGTTCGGGCATCGGCCGCGCCTTGGCCGTGAAGCTGGCCCAGCAGGGCTGCAACCTGTCGCTGAGCGACGTCAATGAACAAGGCCTGGCCGAGACGGTCGCCCTGGCGCAGGCCTACGGCGTCAAGGTCACCAGCGCCAAGGTGGACGTGGCCAAGCTGGAGCAGATGCAGGCCTGGGCCGCCGCCACCGCCA
>DASUIM010000053.1:0-2493 GCA_036279775.1 Fluviicoccus sp.
GGCGCTGTTGCCGGTGGCGGTAATCCAGGCCGTGGCCGAGCTGCCGGTACGCAGCGCCATATTGTTGGCGGTGCTTTCAATCGCCACGTCGCCGTAACGCGCATTCACCGGCTTGAAGCTGCGCGTGGGCGTGCCCGCGTCCGCCTTGGCGAAGGCGGCGACCGGGTAGTGGTCGGAATAATCCTTGAACTGGTAACGCTCCACGCCGCCGCTGACTTCCCAGCGCGGTGACACCACGTCACGCGCCTGATTCTGCCAGGAGGAGGGCTGGGCGTAATTTCGGGCGACCAGGATGTAATCCAGATACTCACGTGCGGCCGTGGGGTAGTTGTAGTTGGCGATGCCGTTGGTGCGCGGGTCCCAGGTGTAATCAACGCCGACATAGGCCGTGGGCGCGTTCACCTCCAGCGTGCTCAGCATGCTGGCGTATTCCGGGCTGGTGCGCACCACGTTCATGTCGCCGCCAATCAGCACCACTTCGTTGGCGGGAATGCCTTTTCCGGCCAGAAAATCGCGGATGTTGGTGAACTGCTGGCGACGCACCGATTCCGGCTGCCCGGCGCTGCAACTGCTGTCCTGCGCCTGCACATGCGTGCCGACAATGTGGTACTTCTGCCCGTTGCGGTTGATGCGAACATAGACAAAGCCCTTGTTGGAGAGGGCGTCCGCGCCGCAGCCGGCGCTGTAGACGAACTGAACCTTCTCCTCGATCGGCCACTTGCTGACAATCGCCACGCCACCGTCTTCCGGGGTCATGGACGAGTAGGCGCCCAGCGTGGCATTCCAGCCCGTCGTGTCGCGGCCCAGCACCGGGGTCTGGTACGGGTACTGCGCGGCCAGCCCGTTCAGCAGGGTTGCCGAGGCGGTGTTGTCGAAGGCTTCGTTCAGGATCACCACATCCTGGTTCTTCAGGTAATCCGCCTGCGCGATCATCGACGCCCGCTGGTTCTGGCCCCAATTGGGGTACAGGTTGGTCGAGAGCATGTAGACGTTGTGGGTCAGCACGTGCAGGCCGTCGGTGTAGGCATCGGCCAGGGCGGCGGCGGGGCAGAGCAGCAGCGGCAGCAGCAGGCCGCCGGTGGTCAAGGTTGTTTTCATGAAGCACCCGGATTTGTGATGGTTGTTATGGGTGTGCCGAGCTTAGAAGCCATGCCGAAGCCGGGACAGAACGGGGTGGGCCAAAAAGGGGATATTGGCGGCCAGCCGACAGACGGTTGGCGCGGCTTGCGAAGGATCAAGACCAATGGGTCATTGCCAGATCGGGTCCGGCGGGTAGAATGGCTTTTTTCACGTGTTTGCGCTTTTTTCCATGCCCGCCATTTTCATGTTGCTGTTGTTCCAGTTGCTGGGGGAACTCTCCGTCCGCCTGCTGCCCATTCCGCTTTCCGGCAATCTGGCGGGTATGTTGCTGCTGTTCCTCTTTCTGGTGATCCACGGCCGCGTGCCGGAGAGCCTGGCCACCTTCGCCCCCAAGTTCCTGCAACACCTGACGCTGTATTTCCTGCCGGTTTCCGCCGGGGTGATGACGCTGGGGGCCTTGCTGGCGGCGGAAGGCTTGCGCATCAGTCTGGTGATGGTGCTGTCGACCATCATTCCGCTGGTGGCGGTGGCCGCCTTGCTCGATTTCCTGTTGAAGGGGCGAAAGCATGTCTAGTTTGATGCATTCGCCCTTGCTGTGGCTGACGGTGACGCTCACCTGCTATCAGGCCGGTTTCTGGCTGCACCGCCAGCTGCGCGAGCCGTTGTGGTTTCCGCCGATGCTGATCGCGCTGTGCCTGTTGATCGGCGGTCTTCTGGCTTTCCGCGTGCCTTATGACACCTATTTTCAGGGCAACCAGTTCATCCATTTCCTGCTCGGTCCGGCGACGGTGGCGCTGGCGGTGCCGCTGTACCAGTCGTTGCCGCGTTTGAAGGCGGCGGCGGGGCCGTTGGGGTTGGCGCTGGTGTTCGGGTCGGTGCTGGGCGTGGTGTCGGCCATGAGCCTGGCCTGGCTGCTGGACCTTTCACACAACAGCGTGCTGGCTTTCGCCACCCGCGCCGTCACCACGCCGATGGCGCTGGGCATTGCCGAGAAGATCCACGCGCCGCTGGCGCTGGCGTCGGCCATCATCATCATTTCCGGCATCATCGGCGCCATGCTGGTGGAGCCGTTGCTGGGCTTCATCCGCACCGACATGGCGCGGGGGTTTGCGCTGGGCATGGCGGCGCACGGCGTCGGCACGGCGCGGGCCTTGCAGATCAGCCCCACCTGCGGCGCGTTTGCCGCGCTGGGCATGAGCCTGAACGGGGTGTTGACGGCCTTGTGGCTGCCGGCGGCCGTCGGAATGCTGTTCCGGTAAATCCGTCCGGAGTCCATCGCTTTATGGCGATGCGGCTCCATTCCTGCTATGATTGGCCAGCCGAGTACGAACTCGGTTTTTTTGTGTCCGGTCAACCGGAAAAATTCCCGCTTCATCCCTTTACCGGGGCTGGAGTCTTTTGCTTTTCATAAGG
>DASUIM010000054.1:0-29780 GCA_036279775.1 Fluviicoccus sp.
CAGAAACTTAGCCTTACCTTGTTTTTCCAGGACTTTGGTAATTGCGGCCGTTAGAGTTGTCTTGCCGTGATCGACGTGGCCAATGGTGCCGATATTTAGATGCGGCTTCTTGCGCTCAAACTTCTGCTTACTCATCTCTTCCTCCTATCGATTTACGATGAATCGTTTTAACGATGCCAAAATCCGGTGCCGTATCTTCGAAGCAAGCCCAGGAGCGGGATTGAACCGCCGACCTCGTCCTTACCAAGGACGTGCTCTACCGACTGAGCTACCTGGGCACATCAGTCGATGGCGCTTTGCACGTGGCGGACTCCCAAAAAAACTCTTGAGTGGCCACTTGCCGCCCATCATCAGCCGCTCGCTAATCTGGAGCGGGAAACGGGACTCGAACCCGCGACCCCGACCTTGGCAAGGTCGTGCTCTACCAACTGAGCTATTCCCGCGTCATCAGGCCGCCTATTCTAGACGGTTTTTACTCTCCGTCAATACCAAATTAAGCTGATTGCTTTAAATCTGGCCAGGCGGCTTTCAGGTAAATGATCATGGACCACAAGGTCAGGGCCACGGCGATGAACATCAGGCTGAAGCCGATCATGTCCAGCCTTGGCTCCTTGACCAGCAGCACGGTAATCGAGGCCATTTGCGCGGTGGTCTTCCACTTGCCGATGGAGGAAACGGCCACATTGGCGCGCTTGCCGATTTCGGCCATCCACTCGCGCAACGCGGAAATGGTGATTTCCCGGGAGATGATGACGATGGCGGAAATGACCATGAAGATACCGCTGTGCCACTGCACCAGTATCACCAGCGCCGCGGCGACCATCAGCTTGTCGGCCACCGGGTCCAGGAACCGACCGAAGGCCGAGGTCTGGTTCCAGGCGCGGGCAAGATAGCCATCAAACCAGTCGGTGATGGCCGCGATCAGGAAGACGCCCGCCACGAGCGGATACTGCAGTTCAAACGGGGCCGGCCAATTGGCCATCAGGACCAGCACGGGAATCAGAACGACCCGCATCAAGGTGAGGATGTTGGGTACGTTCCATAAAGTCGGGGCTGGCAAGGTCAATTCTCCGCCGTCCAGGTTGGACCGCTAGTGTAATGCAGCATAAATCGTTTCGGCCAGTGCCGCACCAATTCCCGGAACAGCGTTTATGTCGGTCATGCTGGCTTTTTCCAGTTCCTGGAGGCCGCCAAAGTAATTCAGCAGGTCCCGCCGCCGTTTAGGACCCAGGCCGGGTATGGACTCCAGCGGTGACTCGCGGCGTTTCTTGTCGCGTTTAGCGCGGTGTTTGGTGATGGCAAAGCGATGCGCTTCATCTCGGATATGCTGGATGACATGCAGGCCGGGATGATCGGCCGGCAGTTGCAAGGGGTCGCGGCCGTCTGCGAAATGCAGGGTTTCCAGACCGGGCTTGCGCCCTTCCCCCTTGGCGACGCCCACCAGCAGCACGGTTTCGATATCCAGCTTGTCCAGCACCTGGACGGCTTGCGCCAATTGTCCCTTGCCGCCATCAATGAACAGGATGTCCGGTAGTACCGACTCTTCATTTTTGCGCGCAAACCGCCGGGTCAGCGCCTGTTCCATGGCGGCGTAATCATCGCCTGGGGTAATGTCACGGATCAGGTATTGACGGTAATCGCGCTTGCGGGGGCCTTCGGTGTCAAAGACCACGCACGAGGCCACCGTCGCCTCGCCTTGCGAGTGGCTGATGTCAAAGCACTCCATGCGCGCGGGTGCGCTTTCAAGATCCAGGGCGTCCTGCAGCGACCGCATTCTGGCTGAGAGATGCAGGCGGTTCGCCAATCGCGCCTTTAAGGCTTCGGCGGCATTCAGGCGCGCCAGATCCACCCAGGCGGCCCGGGTTTCACGGACGCGGTGGCGGACGGGGATTTTGCGGTCGTAACGGCTCAACAAGGCCGCAGCCAGTACCTCAGCCTCTTCGCCCAGATCACGGTCGGTCAGCACCTCATCCGGCAGATCGCGTTCCTGCTGCCAATAAAAGCCGGCGATGAAGCCGGCCAATACGGCCGCGCCCTCTTCTTCCACGGTTTCCGGGAAGTACTGCTTGCTGCCCAGGACCCGGCCGCCCCGGACAAACATGACGGTGATGGCGAAAGTCCCGCCCTGCTGGTCCAGGGCGAAGACATCCGCTTCGCCTTGTTCGCAATACACGGCTTGTCGCGCCTGTACCTGCTTCAAGGCCGCCAGCTGGTCGCGAAACAGCGCCGCCTGCTCGAAATGCCACGATTCGGCGGCGGCTTCCATCCGCTCAATCAAGTGCTGTTGCAGCTCCGTGCCCCGGCCTTCCAGGAAACGCACGGTATTCTGGACATCTTCCGCATAGGCTTCGGGCGTGACCAGCTTGACGCAGGGCGCACGGCAACGTTTGATCTGGTATTGCAGGCACGGCCGGTCGCGGTTGCGGAAGGTGTTCTCATCGCATTGGCGCACCAGAAAAACCCGCTGCAGCAACTCCAGGGTTTCGTGTACTGCCTTGGCGCCCGGATAAGGTCCGAACAGACGGCCGTTCTTTTCCAGCCGCCCGCGCCGCCAGCTCAATCGGGGGTAATCGGCATCCGCGGACAAATGGATATAGGGGTAGGATTTGTCGTCGCGCAGCAGAATGTTGTAGGGCGGTTTATGCGTCTTGATCAGTGTCTGTTCCAGCAGCAGCGCCTCGGTTTCCGAAGAGGTCACCGTCAGTTCGATATCGGCGATGCGGCTGACGAGGGCGCGGGTCTTGGGATGACTGATATTTTTCTGGAAATAGGAACTGACCCGGGACTTCAGGGATTTCGCCTTGCCCACGTACAGGATTTCCCCTTCCGCGCCGAGCATGCGGTATACCCCGGGTTTCAGGGGCAAGGTGGCCAGTATGGCGGATATCTTTTCAGGGTAATCGGTCATGGCGCATACAGCGGATGGTGACGGCTATTTCACGGACGTTATTTGTCGTTCTGGAGCAGACCGTGACGAATGGCCATCAGGGTCAGTTTGACATCACTGTCAATGCGCAGTTTTTCATAAATGCGATTACGATAGGTGCTGATGGTTTTGGGGCTGACATACAGGCTGTCGGCAATTTCCTGGCTGCTCTGGCAATTGACGATCATGATCGCCACCTGCAGTTCCCGTTCGGATAATACCTTGAAGGGCGAGCCGGTGCTTTGCAGGGAGTTGATGGCGATTTCCTGGGCGACGTCGGGGCTGAGATAGGCCTGTCCGGCGGCGACGCTGCGAATGGCGGCGACCATGTCCGGCAACGGCGTGCCCTTGGTCATGTATCCGGCGGCGCCCGCCTTCATGAGTAATGAAGGCAAGGGTTCCTCGTCACAAACCGTGACGGCCAGGATACGTACCTGCGGATAGCTGCTCAGCAGCTTGCGCGTTGCTTCCAGACCGCCGATGCCGGGCATCTGGATGTCCATCAGGACTACATCGGGTTTCAATTCCCGCACCAGTCTCAGGGCGTCCTCCCCCGTCCCGGCCTCGCCAACCACGGTAATGTCGCGTACATCCGCCAGCATGCGGGTGATCCCCATGCGGACGAGGTCGTGGTCATCTACGACGAGAACCTTGATCAATTTCTACCCCGGAAAGACTGAAAATTGTGCGGCCAATCACGTTCTGTGTGTTTATTATCCGTATAATAAATGAATTCAGACAAAAATAAGCACGGCTTGCCTCGCCTGCATTCCATTTGTTCAAATTACTAACAGGAATTTGCCGTTGCGGCAATCACAACCGTCTGTCAGGAAGTTTGTTACAAAATCTTGTTTTGACCTGTCACACTCTTTGCATATATGCAAAAGTGGTCCATGCTTGCATATATGGATGCACTTTCGTGCAGCAAGCATGTTGCAGTTTCCCGTGGACGGAGGTCCGGGCGGGATATTTGATTTTTTTATAAGGTGCTCAGAAAATGAAAGCACGTTCCACATTCTGGCAAGCATTGCTGACTGGCGTCATGGCCGTTTCCCTGGCGGTTTCCGCGGAAGCCGCCACCGATCACCATGATAAGAACAACAAGAGCAAGAAGACTGCCGCCAAGGTTGTCCAGAAGGAAAAGACTTCCGGCAAGAAAGTCGCTTCCCGCAAGGACAAGGACAGCGCCAAACCCGGCAAGGCCGAGTCCCGCACCGCTGTCGCCAAGTCCAAGTCACGCAAGGTTGTTTCCAAGCCCCGCACCCGCGAAGACCGCGAGCTGGCGCGCAAGGAGCGCAACCGCGAGAAGCTGGCCCGTATTTCCCGCTCCGGCAAGCCGGCCCGCACGGCGCGTGCTTCCGGCAGCCGTGCACCGGTTCGTTCCCTGGCCGCCGCCGGCGACGTGATGACCCCGCGTGTCATTGCCGCGCCGCAGATTGCCCAGGCCAATGATGCGCGTATTCCGCTGAATCTGGAGTCGCGCGCCGCGTTGATCATGAACGCCGAGAACGGTCAGGTGCTCTATTCCAAGAATACCAACCGCACCATGCCCATTGCGTCCATCACCAAGCTGATGACCGCCATGGTGACCCTGGACGCCAAGCTGCCGCTGGATGAGCCGATTACGATTTCCGAGGCGGATGTCGACCATCTGCGCAACACGTCGTCGCGTTTGGCCGTGGGCACGGTGCTGTCGCGCGCCGAGTTGCTGCTGCTGGCGTTGATGTCTTCGGAAAACCGCGCCGCCGCCGCACTCACCCGCTCCTATCCGGGGGGTGTCCCGGCAGCCGTTGCCGCCATGAACCGCAAGGCGCAGGCCATCGGCATGGAAAACGCCCGCTTCCAGGATGGCACCGGCCTGAACAGCTCCAATGTCGCCTCGCCTGCTGATCTGGTGAAGATGGTCAAGGCGGCAACCCACTACCCGCTGATTCACCGTTTCACCACCACAGCGGAACATGCGGTCGCGATTCGCGGTCAGGTCCAGCAATTCCGCAATACCAACTCGCTGGTGAAGAGCGATGAGTGGGATATCGCGGTTTCCAAGACCGGATACATCAATGAGGCCGGTCGTTGCCTGGTGATGCAGGCCCGGATCAAGTCCCAGCCGGTCGTGATCGTGCTGATGGATTCGTGGGGTAAGTACACCCGCATCGGTGATGCGCAGCGGGTCAAGAAGTGGCTGGAGTCAGCCTTCTCGGCCAACCGCGCCAATAAAAACCTGCCGCCTTACGTGTGATTGCGGCATAATGAAAAGCCCCTCTTGCAGGGGCTTTTTTCATGGGAGTTTCAACCGATGCATGAACTATATGCCTTGCCGGAAAGCACGCTGGCCCGTCTTGAGGATTTTCTGGATGGCGAGGGCAACGAGCACGGTCTTGATTTCTGCGGCACTCACGGTTTCTTGTGTGCGGTCACGGTGGGGCCGAAGCGCGAACCGGGTGAATGGCTGGCCGCGCTTTTTGAAGATCAGGTTCCGGCGGATCTGGTTGATGATCTGAAAGCCTGGCAAAAAAGCCTGCATGCCTGCCTCTACCATGAACAGACGCTGGAATTGCCCTGTGACCTGCAGTTTTCCTCGCTCAAGGACGGCAACGAATTGACCGACTGGTGCGTGGGCTTCATGGAGGGCATCTTCAGTCTGGAAGAGGCCTGGTATGCCCGCGATGAGGATCTGGTTGCCGAGCTGACGCTGCCGATGGTGGCGGTCAGTGGGCTGGTGGAGGATCCGGAACTGGAACAAATGCGCCGCCAACCCAAGCTGATGATGCAACTGGTCCGCCAGATTCCATCCATCCTGACGGAAATCTACCTGCTGTTCCATGCGCCGCGAAATGTCTGAAACGTATTCGTCATGCCCTTGTACAGGCCGTATCGCGCTGCCGGGATGTAAACTGGTGTTTACTTTTCCCGCGCGCCGTTAATCCGACCCATGAAGGAAACCCGCCGCTACAATACGCCCTGCATCGGCCAGTGCTCCACGGTCTTCGGCGACACTGTCTGCCGGGGTTGCCTGCGCTTTGTGCACGAGATCATCGACTGGAACCGTTACGATGAGTCACAGAAGTCGGTTATCTGGCAACGGCTGGAGCTGCTGGCCTCACAGGTGGTTCCCCGGTATGTGCAGGTTGATGATCCCGCCGGTGTTGATCAGGCGGTCTTGTATTACCGGCTGCCATATCGCTCGGGTAATATCTGGCACAATATCTATAACCTGCTGCGACATGCCGAAAGGCGCCATCTGCAGCTGGAAAATTGCGGTTTCCGGATATTGCCCGATGCCCGTCCGTCCGACATCCAGGTGCATATCCATGCGCTGGCCGATGCTTATTATGATCGCGATTTCATGCGCGCCGCGAGAATAGCGCCAAGGTCGCAGGATGAGTTGTTCAGCGGCGGCATTGACTAAGGCGCATTGCGTTGCCGCCCGCAGTCGCAGTATAAATCGTTCCTACATCTTTCATTGACTGTCAGCCGCATCATGGCCCCGCGCACCTATCTTCAGGTTCCTTTCTCGGAAAAAGACCAAGCGAAGTCACAGGGCGCGCGCTGGGATCCGCTCGAGCGCAAGTGGTATGTGCAGGCCGAAGATCTCGCCCCGTTCCGGCGGTGGTTGTCCGAGGCCGGGGAAACATCGCCCGCCCCTGTTTTGCGCGCCGGCATCGCCGAGCCTTCCGCCGCCTATCATGCGTTGGCAACGACCGCCAAAGGAATCAGCCTGCTGGAGTTCATGCTGCGCGTCCAATCGACGGTTGAGGCGGTCTTCCCCCAGCCGGTCTGGGTGCGTGTCGAGATCAATCAGGCCAAACTGAGTCATGGCCACTGGTTTCTGGAGTTGGTCGAGCATGATGCCAATGGCATGGTCGTAGCCTCCACATCCGGGACCTTGTGGAAAAGCAACCAGCATATCGTGCAGAAGTTCCGGCAGGAAACCGGCATGGAGCTGACGGAAGGCATCAAGGTATTGCTGGCCGTGCAGCCGCGGTTCAATCCGCGTTATGGCCTTAAGCTGGACGTGGTCGGCATCGACAGTGCCTTCACCTTGGGTGATATGGCGGCCAAGCTGAACCGGATTCGGGAGGTGCTGAAAGCTGAAGGAGTGTTCCTGCGCAACAAGCGGCTGGCATTGCCCATGGATTTCACGCATCTGGCGGTGATCAGCCCGGCGGGGGCCGCCAGCCTCGGTGATTTCCGCGCCGAGGCTGACCGGTTGGAACAGCTCGGCATCTGCCGCTTCACCTATTTCGAGACCGCCTTTCAGGGAGCCGCCGCCCCCGATGACATCCGTCAGGCGATCGCCCGCGCCGTGCGGTTGCAGGCGCAATCACCCGTTGATGCCTTGGTCATCATTCGCGGCGGCGGCTCGGCATCGGACCTGTTCTGGCTTAATGATGAGGCGTTGGCCCGGGATGTCTGTCTTTGTCCCCTGCCGGTCATTACCGGTATCGGTCACGAGCCGGACAATACCATTCTGGATGAAGTGGCGGCGCGCCGTTGCGATACGCCCTCCAAAGTGGCGCAATTGATCCTGACCACGATCAGCGATGCGACACTCCAGGCGGAAACAGCCATGAGGCTGATTCGTGAAATGTCGATTCGGCGTCTAGAGTGTGCGACCCATGACAGCCGCATCTGTCTGGACGCCATCCGCACCCGCGCGGTTTATCTGCTGGAGCGGCGTGAGCAGAGTTGCGCTCAGGATTATCGGGAAATGACGGTCATGGCCCGGCAAATGCTGGTTCGTCAGCAAGACCGGCTGGATTTCCTGCTGCGGGCCGGGCAGGATGCCGGAGTCCGGCATATACAGGCAGCGGATGCGCGGCTGGACCGGCAATGGCAAGCCGTCCGCGAGCGCTCCGCCTTGCGCCTGCAGGCAGCGCAGACTGAATGCGAACATTTGATCCAGGTGATTCTGGCGCTTGGGCCGGAGAAAACCTTGAAACGCGGCTACGGTGTGTTGCGGGCGGAGGGCCGGGTGCTGACCCGGCAAGCCGAGCTGCCCGCCGGAGCGGCATTTACCGTGGATATGCAGGATGGGCGCATTGAAGCCCGGAGGATTTCATGAGCAAGCCGAAAGCGGCCAACAACAGTTTCAACGACAACTTTCTGGTGTTGCAGCGCAATGCCGAACGCTTGCGGGAGGAAAAGGATCTGGATATTGACAGTCTGGTGCCGCTGGTGGAGGAGTCAGCCCGGGCCTATCAACAGTGCAAGGCGCGGATAGATGCCGTCAAGCAGGCGCTGGAAGCGCATCTGCAATCCGGGGATGAAGCGGATGGTGCGGGTGATAGGACTTGAACCTACACGGGTCTCCCCGCCAGAACCTAAATCTGGTGCGTCTACCAATTTCGCCACACCCGCGAAGCGGCGGTATCATACCAGAAAATTGCAGTCGGGCTAGTCCGACCGCGCCATAGTGCGGTGCAGCAGGCCGAACACCGCGCCCAGGCCGATGCCGGTAATCAGCCCCGCCGTGTGCGCGGCATTGGCAATCTTGCCCAGCACGTTATCGAGAACGCCGCTGTAACCCAGCAACAGCCAGCCCACCATGAAAATCACGATTTCCTTGCGCACGCGAAAGCCAACGCGCGGATTGGCCAGCGGATAAATCCAGACATAGCCGAGCAGCCCGTAAACCACGCCCGACAAGCCCCCGAAACCGTTGCCCGCCTCCAGGAACTGCCAGAAATTGCTGAGCAGCGCGGTCACCAGAAAGACACCCAGCAACTGCATCCGGGATTGTGTGCGTTCGATCAGCCCGCCCAGGTCCCACCACCACAGCAGGTTGAACAGCAGGTGGACCAGTCCGAAATGCAGGAAAACCGGCGTCAGGTAGCGCCACCATTCGCCCTGGCTCTGCCGGGGATCGGCCGGAAAGTTCAGGGCGTGGTAAACCGTTTGCGGATCAGCCAGCAGGCCGAACCAGGTCACGAGGCAGATGACGGCGATCAGCAGCGTCATGGCCCCGCCCCTGGCCCACAGGCCTCGCAGAATGCCCAGCGCGCCTGCCTGCTGCCGGTCGATGGGCTTGTCGATCACCCGGCCGTT
This sequence comes from Fluviicoccus sp., assembly GCA_036279775.1. Taxonomy (GTDB): domain Bacteria; phylum Pseudomonadota; class Gammaproteobacteria; order Pseudomonadales; family Moraxellaceae; genus Fluviicoccus. Next base: position 8,975 of record DASUIM010000054.1, read on the forward strand.
ATGCCAGGAGGCTTGCCAGTATTTGTTATCCTCGGGGTTATCCATGAACTCATCCAGCTCTTGCCGGGCACGGTCCAGATCCATTTCACGGTTAATGAAAACGGCGAAACGGTCGGTTTCAACCTCAACATGGTTCAGAATACCGATGTCGGTCAGATAGTCACTGAACGCCAGCGCCACCCGGTGTTCGGCGAAAGAAGCCAGTTCAATCATGGATAAGTTCAACCTGCGATTGGGTGTAGCCAAGGACACGGTATCGCTCGGCCTTGGTCAACCGGGCCAGATCCCGGCATTTGTCGTAAAAAACCGGCAGATCGGCATGGGCCGACGCCAGCAAGGCATTCAGGGACGGAGTCAGGTCGTGATAGACGGAAACACTGTTCAGCCTGGCGTTATTGACGCCGTCAACCCAGGCGTCATATCCCCCATAGTCGGGCCAGGCCGAGGCCTTCAGCTGCCGGTATGCCGACTGGAATGCGGCGAGGATACGCTTTTTTTCCGCCCTTTTCTCTTCCACAGACCCGGCGGACTGATAGAGCTGCTGTAAATCCGAGCGATAACTCCGCACCAGTTCGGCAAAGCGGTGCTGACGCTCCAGACGCTTCAAAACGGCCGCCAGGTCGTTCGGTCGTCCCGCCAGATAGCGTCGCAATCCCTCTTGGGCGACGACTTCGGCAAAGCTTTCATTGAACACCGGATCATCCTTGGCATAGACCACCTGATGCGCCAACTCATGGAATACCAGCTCCGCCAGATCGGCTTCACGACGGTTCAGCTGGCTGCTGAGCAGTGAGTCCCGGAACCAGCCCAGCGTAGAATAGGCGGCTACCCGGCCGATATGGGTGTCATCGCCCTGCTGTTGCTGTTTCCGGGCGAACGCTTCCGCGCGGGCTTCATCAAAAAAGTTGCGATAGCTCAAACAGCCAATAAACCAGTAGCACCAACTGCGCGCCTGCAGTGACAGCTCCGGAGTGGCCTGCACCGACCACAAGGCATAAGGGCGATGGATATCGACGTAGGTATCGAACTGACCCGACGCGGGCAGGTCCAGGGTTCCGGCGAAGGCCCGGATTTGCTGCAGGGATTCCAGTTTGCGAACCAGGGTTGGCGGGGTGTCCGGGTGCGTGATCAGGGCCTGTACCGGTTGGCGCTGTTGCAGCATTTGCCATTGTCCCTGGCCCAGATGGGCCAGATAGCCTGCGGACTGGCAGCCGGCCAGCAACAGGCTGATGAGGCCGTAACAGGCCTGACGCCAAGCACTCATGACTGGAGGTTCGGAGAGACGGATGCCCGTATTCTAGCAGTTTCAGGGAGGGATGCAGGATAGCGGCTTGATCGGGATGGAAAAAATGGCCGTCTTGCGACGGCCTTCCGTGAGATACAACGCTGTAGCCATGATTATTGTTGTTATGTCAGGAAGTCATCGGCGCCGCGGTCAGAACTTGTACCCCACCTGCAGCCAGGTCTTTTTCAGGTCGGTGTTCTTGGCGGTGCCCGCCAGGGTCAGCTTGGTGTCATCAGACTGGTAGTCCGCATACTTCAGCATCAGCGACAGGTTGCGGTTCACAGGCTTCATCACCGAGAAATTGACTTCCTGACCAAAATCGACGCCGCCCGTTTCCGCCTTGAAACTGTGTGCGGCCACGACAAAGTTCAGTCCCCAGTATTTGGCCAGCAGCTTGAGGTTGGTATCTTCCAGGCCGCCGGCCGGCGTGGTCAGGAAGCGGTCTGCCCAGCCGTTGAAGGCATGCAGCGTGGCCAGCGGAGTCTTGAAGCCGGGCTCCAGCACTTCATCCTGGATCTTGACGGTCACCGGGCCGAGTTTATAGCCCAGCTGCAGGTCGCGATAGTTGGCGTCAACGGTTGCTACGCCGTCCTTGTAGTCGCCCTGCTTGGCGAAGGACACTTCGTAAAGTGCGTTGCCAATCGAGCCTTCAACCCGCGCGCCGGTATGCTGGAACGAAGTCTTGGGGTTGAATGCTCCGACGGTTTCCTTCTCGTCCACCGCGTAATAGAAGCCGGATGCGGTAATCCCCCAGTTCTCGAAGACCTTGCTGTAACGGATATTGGCCATCGGCGCCTGGATGTTGCGCGACAGCGCCATGCCGCCAATCGGGTTGACCTTGTTGATGTAGGCGAGAGTAAATGTCGTGGCGGGAATCAGCACCTTGTTGGTGTAGCTGAGGCCGTTGAACGTCTGGTCATTCTGACGCCAGCCGACGTCACCGACAAAACGGGCATTGTCAAACACCAGTTTCTGGGTGCCATAACGCAAACCATACCCTTCAAGATAGGCCTGATTGACCTGCGTCACCGCGACGTCGGCAATGACCGGAAAAGTCTTGCGCAGCGCGCTGGTGGTGACGTTATCGTTATAGTCATCCTGACCGAAGTCACTGACATTTTCGAATTCGATGAAGCCGGTCACGCCCTTGTAGTCGCCGGTCTTGTAGCCCAGCACGGTGCGCAGGGTTTGCGCGTTGGCGTTTTCCTTCTTACCGGAGTCTTCAACCTGCTCGGCGCGCAGTCTCAGCTCCATGGATGTCTTGCCGCTGCTCAGGGCGGTCATGACATCATCCAGCCCTTCGGCCAGAACCAGTGTGGGAAAAGCCGAAGCCACCATCACGGATACAGCAAGCAACTTGTTCATATACACCTCGCGATCAGCCTAATTAAGGCAAAAGTTATCCTGACCAGCCCCGCATGGGGCTGATACAAGTCAATGCAGTGGGAAATAAGCGGTTAAATCAGGCCGCGGGTCGCAAATGTTTGCGATAGAGGAAGTCCAGCACCACGGAACGGAGCTGGTGGTAGCGGGCGTCATTGGCCAGCACCATGCGTTCGCGCGGCTTCGCCAGATCCACGTCCAGAATCTCGCCGATGGTGGCGGATGGACCATTGGTCAGCATCACGATCCGGTCAGACAGCAGCACGGCTTCGTCCACATCGTGCGTGACCATGACCACAGTTGCCTTGGTGGCGGCCACAATCTTCAGCAGTTCATCCTGCAAATGGGCGCGGGTCAGTGCGTCCAGTGCGCCGAAGGGCTCATCCAGCAGCAATACTTTCGGTTGCATGGCCAGCGCACGGGCAATGCCCACTCGCTGCTTCATGCCGCCGGATATTTCCTTCGGGTACTTGTTGACGGCATGGCTCAGGCCAACCATGTTCAGCGCGCTCAGGGTTCGCTCTTTCAGTTGTACCTTTTGCTCCTTGTCGCCAAAGACCCGCTCCACGGCCAGATGCACGTTTTCATAGCAGGTCAGCCACGGCAGCAGGGAATGGTTCTGGAACACGACGGCGCGCTCGGGACCCGGCCCGGCAATTTCACGGCCGTTGCAGAACAGGTAGCCCTCACTGGGCAGGGTCAGGCCGGCAATCAGGTTGAGCAACGTGGACTTGCCGCAGCCGGAGTGACCGATCAGGGAGACAAACTCGCCTTCGTTGATGCTGAGGTTGACATCCTTCAGGGCGACGAACTCCCCTTTCTTGGTGGCGAAACGCATGTCCACGTTTTCAATGCTCAGGAACTTGCTCATGATGTTTCCCCTGATCAGCTGTCGTACGAGAAGCGGTTGGCGATCTGGATCAGCATTTGCTCCAGCAACAAGCCCACAATCCCGACCACGAAGATAGCGATGATGATGTGTTCCACATTCAGGTTGTTCCATTCATCCCACACCCAGAACCCGATCCCGACGCCGCCGGTCAGCATTTCCGCCGCCACGATCACCAGCCAGGCGACCCCGATCGAGAGCCGGATGCCGGTGAGCAGGTACGGCAGCGAAGCCGGGAACAGGATCTTGGTAAAGACCTTCCACTCCGACAGGCGCAGCACCCGCGCCACGTTCAGGTAATCCTGCGGTACTTGCGAGACGCCCGCCGCCGTGTTCAGGATGATCGGCCAGATGCTGGAGATGAAAATCACCCAGATCGAGGCCGGATTGGCGGCCTGGAACACCAGCAGGCCAATCGGCAGCCAAGCCAGCGGCGATACGGGCCGCAGCAGCGCAATGACCGGTGCGAACATGTCCCCCAGGAACTTCACCCGCCCGATCAGGAAACCCAGCGGAATCCCGACCAGCGCCGCCAATCCAAAACCCAGACCGACCCGGCCCAGCGAATTCAGGATGTTCCAGCCAATGCCCTGATCGTTGGGCCCGTTGTTGTAGAAGGGATGCGCAAACAGTTCCACGGCGGAGTTCCAGGTGGACAACGGTCCCGGCAGTTCGTGGCGGAACTGCGATACCATCGCCCAGACAAGAATGAACAGCGCCAACCCCAATACGGGCGGGAAAGCCCACTTCACAAAAGCTGCCGGCTTGATCATCAGCGGCGGTAAGGGTTTGCGACGGACGACGGGCGGTTTCTTGACCATGGTTTCACTCAATGCGGCAGTCATGACGATTCTCCTGTCAGTTCACATCAGGACTTGATGGCGAAGCCGGAGGCGTAGGCCTTCGGATTGCTGCCGTCCCAGATCTTGCCGTCGAACAGCTTGCTGCTGCGCATCGGGCTGGCAGGCACAGCCACGCCCACCTGGGCGGCCGCCTGCTTGTAAAGGTCGATCTGGTTAATGCCCTTGGCGACCGCCAGATAATCCGGGTCGGATTTCAGCAGGCCCCAGCGGCGATGCTGCGTCAGGAACCACATGCCGTCGGACAGGTACGGGAAGCTGACCTTGCCGCCATCGAAGAATTGCATCGGGTGCTCGTCCTTCCACTTCCGGCCCATGCCGTTGTCGTAGTTGCCCAGGAAGCGCTGCTCGATTACCTGCTCCGGTGCGTTGACATAGGATTTGTCGGAAATCAGCTTGGCGACGGACGAACGATTCTTCATGTCGTCGATATAGCGGGCGGCTTCCAGCACCGCCATCAGCATGGCGCGGGCAGTGTTCGGGTATTGCTGGATGAACGCGCGGGTGCAACCCAGCACTTTTTCCGGATGATCAGCCCAGATGTCCTGAGTGGTTGCGGTCGTGAAACCGATATTGTCGTAGATGGCGCGTGCGCCCCAAGGCTCACCGACGCAATAGCCGTCCATGTTGCCGACGCGCATGTTGGCAACCATTTGCGGCGGCGGCACGACGATGGTTTTCACGTCCTGCATCGGATGGATGCCATAGGCGGCCAGCCAGTAGTACAGCCACATGGCGTGGGTGCCGGTGGGGAACGTCTGGGCGAAGGTGTATTCGCGCTTGTTGCTGTCGATCATCCGCTTCAGCGACTTGCCGTCCACCACGCCCTGTTCGCGCAACTGGTTTGACAGGGTAATGGCCTGACCGTTCTGGTTCAGCGTCATCAGCACCGCCATGTCGCGGGCCGGACCGCCTATGCCCATCTGCACGCCGTAAACCAGGCCGTAGAGCACATGTGCCGCATCCAGTTCGCCATTCAGCAGCTTGTCGCGCACGCCCGCCCAGGAGGCCTCCTTGCTGGGGGTAATCTTGATGCCGTATTTCTTGTCAAAGCCCAATACCGAGGCGACGATGATCGGGGCGCAGTCGGTCAGTGGAATGAAGCCGATCTTGACTTCGGTCTTCTCCGGCTTGTCACTGCCCGCCGCCCAGGCCGTGGTGGACACACTCATGGAACCTCCTCCCAGTAATCCGGCTCCGGCGGCCAGCACGGATTTCTTCAGGAAATCACGGCGGGTATTCCCGTCGGCGGCAACCCCGGCCGGCGCATCGATTGTCTTGGTCATGTTGTCTTCAGGAATCTGCACCATGATAAATACCTCGTCAGTCACGGAAAAAAGGCAAAAAAAAGGCGTCCCTCGGCTGCAAGCCTGAGGACGCCATTGTCCCAACCTATTGCAGATGCCCAAGGAACTGGTTTCAGGCATCGGAGCGGAAGCCAACTTTGGCCAAAATGATTGCTCTCTCCTGGATTATTGCAACCATCATGCCAACCCGGATTTATAGTGTATTTACCGTGATTTCCCCTTTTTGGTGCCTGATTTGCACGATAATGGTGTCATGCACCATTTAAATCGGGGCATGGCCGCGATAAAACCGGGGAAGAAGGTGGCGCAAGTGAGCGATGCTGAGTCAAAACGAAGATTTCGCTAACGTGTTTCGCCCGGAACGACGAAAGCCGTCACGGGTTGTGGTTGAATTACGATCAATATCCGGCTGCGGCAATCCGGCCTCACCCATTCAGTGCAGCCTGCTCGCTAAAGCATCACAAACGGGCCTGTTCTGGTGCGGTCACTGCGGCCATAAAAAAACCGCCCGAAGGCGGTTGCGTGGTGGTGCAAAGCATCAGGCCAGCAATTCGTTCATGGCCAGCAATTTCTGGGCGACATCGATGATGCGGATATTGCGATCCATCGCCATTTTGCGCATGGCGTGATACGCCTCGCTTTCATTCATTTCCCGAAGCTGCATCAAGATGCCCTTGGCCCGCTCCACGGTCTTGCGCTCGCTCAGTTTCATTTCCGCCTCGCGTATCTGCGACAGCAAGGCTTGATCCTGCTCGAAACGGGCCTGGGCGACCTCCAGAACCGCGCCAAGCCGGTGCTGGTCAATGTCTTCCACCACATAAGCCGAGACACCGGCCTTGATGGCGGCCTTGATGGCGGCGGGTTGCTTGTCTTCGCTGACCATGACGATCGGTCGCGGCTCATCCTGCGTCACCACGCAAATCTGCTCCAGCACATCGCGGCTGGGAGACTCGGTGTCAATGATGACGACATCGGCTTTCAGATCCGCCACCCGGCGCGGAATCATCAAGGCGGACGTCACTTCTTCAACAACTTCACAACCCGCCAGCACCAGCGCCGTCCGTAACCGGCCGACTTGCTTGGGGGTATCGTTAACCAAAAGGACTCGTAACATCGCCCTGCTCTCCTGAACTATGCTGCCAGTCAAGCAAACGCCATGCCAACAATTATCATGACTGGATAAAACAGGATCAGTCGGTTAATGGGTGCCCCAAAAACAGAGAACTCCCTTGCGGGAGTTCTCTGCTGACGATCATGCGGATTCCGGGGGGGGGACTTTTTTGCCCTTGTCCCTGAGCACCATCTTCTTTCCGGCATCAGGCGCCAATTCGTCAAAGATGTGCAGTGTCACAGTCGCCTGCTCCAGCAACATGCCGAACGGGCTGTCATAGGGCTGGTCATCGGTCAGGACTTCCCAGATACGGGCATGAATCCACGGGTGGGCCTGAATGGTAACATTCAGCTCGGCGGCCTTTTTGCCGCGATTGTCCATCCAGTCCTTGAGCTTGCGGTGCATGCGTTCACGCTTTTCCTTGAACTCATCATAGTCGTCACAGGAAAAGGCCAGATTGAAGGTGTATTTGCGGAAGAAGAAGTTGCCGCCCATTTTTTCTTCAACCTTGAAGAAGGGCTCATAAGGCTTCTTTTCGGCTTCGGTCGGCGGCGACAGTGATTCCAGCGCCGAAGGCACGCCCAGGGTCAGGGTCAGGCCCGCCGCAGCCCGGTCGATGGGCTTTGGCGCGGGAGCCGCCGCCGGAATCGGGCGTTGCGCGGAAGGCTTGAGGATGTTGTCGATTGCCGCCATCACTTCATTGCCGTTCTGGAAGCGGTTTTTAACGTCCTTGGCCAACAGCTTGTCAATCAGCGGCTGATAGCGTGAAAGGTCGCCCTGCAAGGGCGGCACCGGTTCCTGGCAATGCTTGATGGCCAGGGAAATGGTGTCACTGGCGCTGAAGGGCGGTTTGCCGGTCAGCATTTCGTAAAGCATGATGCCCAGACTGTAAAGGTCGGCGCGGCCGTCCACCTTCATGCCGCGCGCCTGCTCGGGACTCATGTATTTCGGCGTGCCCACCGTGGAGCCGATCTGGGTCAGTTGGCTTTCGGCCTGCATGTCGCGGGCAATGCCGAAGTCGGTGAGGATGGCGTCGTCGTTGTGGGCGCGGAACAGTACGTTGTCCGGTTTGATGTCACGGTGCACCACCCCCTTGGAATGGGCCATGCCCAAAGCATCGGCCAATTGCTTGGTGATGCGCAGCGCCTCGTAAGGGGTCAGGCCGCCGCTGGAAATCCGGGAGCTGAGATCGCCTCCGGTATGATATTCCATCGCCAGATAGTGGTAATTGTTGTGCGAGCCGACGTCATACACGGTGACGATGTGCGGGTGTGAAAGCGCGGCAACCATGCGCGCTTCGCTGTTGAAACGCTCCGGGAACCCCGGCTCGGCGGCCAGATGGGGAGCCATGACCTTGAGCGCAACCTCGCGGCCGAATGAGACCTGAACGGCCAGGTAGACAGTGGCCATGCCGCCCTTGCCCAGTTCCCGAACGATCTTGTACCCCGGTAATTCGATACTCATGATGCCAGACTGAACCCCGATAAAAGTTTCATGGAATGTATTAGCCCAGCTGAGCCTTGTGACGCCGGCGGGTATTCAGGTGAATGACCTTGCCCGTGCGCTGTTCGTCTTGTTGTTGCAGCTGCTGGGAGATTTTGTTCAGGCAACGGTCCAGGGTCTGCCCTACCTTGGCATGCGTCTGGATCATGGCAATTTTGGGCCACGTTACCCGTTCGGCCTGTGTGCGGAACCAGACCAGTGTTTTCTTGTCGAGATTCTGCAGCATATAGGAATAATGCCGCGGCGTGTACCGGGCGACGATGGTGACATCGCCGTAATAGCGCTGACCGACGATTCCGTAACCATGATCCAGCAGCTGGCGCAGTACTTCAATGCCGGTGCGTTGGCGCATGAAGTCGAGCATGCCCATGCCCAGCATCTGGAATTGGGCGCGAGCCACTTTTTTAGGCCATGATCGCAACCGTCCCTTCTCCAGACGCTCGCGGTCAGACTGCATGAACGGAACGATATGCGGATTGACCTGGCTGGCAATGAAGAAATTGACGTTGAACAGCCGCGCCAGGCGCTGGCGCGGCAGGTCGGTGCGCACCGAGCCATCCACCCACTGCTTCAGCGGCATGTACGGCTGGTAGTCACCTTGCTCGGTCTTGGTGGTCAGCGTCACCGGCGGGAACAGGATGGGCACGGCGCACGAAGCCAGCGCGGCGCTCCACATCAGCAGATACGGCGACGTCAGTTCGTTCATCAGCCGCGCCTTGTTATGGTGGGCGTGCACGGGTGACACAGTCACATTGATGTGGCGGCCGGTGCGTGCAAATCCTTCTTCAAACGTATATTCGCCGATATTGTTGCGCAGGAATTTCTCCAACTGGCGCTGGTCGGCGAAGCCCTGCCCCAGCATGCCGTCACGGATGCGCTTCCACGTCCAGGCATGCAGGTAAAGGCCGTCTCCATCATAGAAGCCTTCCAGCTCACTGTCGGTGTGGGTGCCGATGATCGAGGCGACAATGGAACCGGCGCTGGAACCGGAAATGACCTTGGGCAGCAAGCCCTGCTCATGCAGCGCCTTGCAGACGCCGATATGCCACAACCCGAGGGTGGCTCCGCCCGAAAGCATCAGCGAGGGTTGGCCGTAGCTGTGATAGGTATCCTCGAAGAAACGCTTCTTGTTCTCCAGGCTCAGGAAATCCAGTTCGGTGTCGCAGATGTGCTCCAGCGACAGGCAGACCTGGTCGATATAGTCTTCAATCAGGCGCTTGGTACCGACATGGGCATAGGAATACAGCAGCGGATTCCCGATATTGCCGAGATCGTGATGGAGGCCTTCACGGAGCGAACGCATCAACTGGCGGTTGTCCTGTTGACGCAGGTTGCGCCTCAGGTTCATCAGCCGGTCGCGGATCAGCTCGTGGTTGTAGTGTTCGGAGGCATTGTCCAGTTTCCAGAGATCCAGGCCGGTCAGTGCATCCAGTTCAAGACCAATCTCCTTCCATTCGGCATACGAGCCTGCTTGGTCGAGCGCTTGCCGCAGCAGGCTGATCTTGTTCTTGAGCAACATGGGCGGTCTCTCCCGAGGGGCAGGTTAAGGACAGCCGGCCGGTTCCAACAGCGCACGGGCACATCGGAATCGATCCATTTACTGCCGGATAGGCTCACCGAAAATACATGATTTCAAACCGGCAAGACAGACAAGGAGGACGAAAGACGGTTTTTATTCGACCGGAAGAGTCACTTTTCCTGAAAAAAGTGACTGTTGATCAATGCTTGGCCTCCCATTCAGCGAGCGCTTTCCGGGCGGTCTGCACATTTTCCGGGGTCATGTTCAATTCGAGCACATCGCGCGCTTGCCCGGACTCCGGAATGGTATCGGCGGACAGGCTGAAATAGAGCCAGGCCTTGATGTCGTCGCGGGGAATGCCCTTCTCGCCCAGATAGATCAGCCCGAGCTGATATTGGGCCTTGTCATTGCCCATATCCGCCGCCTTCTGGTAATAGGGAATGGCGGAAATCTTGTGGTTGACATCGTTACTGTAATGCTGGCCCAGTCCCACCAAGGCATCTTCATTGCCTTGGGCGGCGGCCTTCTCATACCACATCACCGCCAGTTCGATATCCTGGCGCACGCCTTCACCGGCGTCATACAGTTCCGCTAATTGTACTTGCGCCTCGGCAAAGCCCTTCTCGGCGGCGGAACGGTACCAGTAAACCGCGTTGGCGGGCTGGTCCATGCCCTCGTCCAGAATACGTCCGAGCAAGGTCATGGCGGCGGGGTCACCGCTTTTGGCCAGTGGCTCCACCAGCACTTTCGCTTGGGCGAAATCCTTGTTCTCAAACGCCAGCATCGCGTCATTGAAGCCGGTGGACCAACCCAGGGAGGGAATCAACAGAATGAAGCCAAAAGCATTGCGCAAGGAGGTTTTCATACAATCCGGCAGAAAACGTAACGATTTGTGTATTATAGCGCTCACTTTCCTCTTTCGGATATCGGAATCATGAATTTACCCGCCGATTTGCTTGAAGAATTACACTTGCTGGTCGCGCAGGCCCGACATGTGCTGCCGGCGGTGATTCCCGCTCCGGATTGGGAAAACGGCAAGGCATTTCGCTGGCGGCTGGCCGGCAAGAGCGGTTATCTGGAAACCGTGCGCGACCTGAGCCCGGTACGTTTGGCCGATCTGCGCGCAATTGATCGTCAGAAGGAAGAAATCCAGCGCAATACCTTCCAGTTCGTCAAAGGACGGCCCGCAAACAATGTCTTGCTGACTGGCAGCCGGGGCACCGGGAAATCCTCGCTGGTCAAGGCGTTGCTGAATGAATATGCCGAGAGTGGCTTGCGGGTGATTGAAGTGGACCGCGACCTGTTGAACGACTTGCCGGATATCATCGCGTTGGTTTCGCACCGCCCTGAACGGTTCATCATTTACTGTGATGACCTCTCCTTCACCGCCGATGACGCCAGTTACCGCGCGTTGAAAACAACCCTGGACGGCAGCCTGCATGCTGGCAGCGACAATGTGCTGATTTATGCGACCAGTAACCGGCGTCATCTGTTGCCGGAATATATGACCGACAATCTGCAGACTACCGTCGGTGAAGACGGTGAAATCCATCCGGGTGAGGCGATCGAGGACAAGATTTCGCTGTCCGACCGCTTTGGCATGTGGCTGTCGTTCTATGCCATGACCCAGGATGCTTATCTGGACATTGTCCGTCACTGGCTGTCCACCTATCGTCTCGACATGACGCCGGAAGCGCGGATGGCGGCATTGCAGTGGGCGCAGGGGCGCGGCAACCGCTCCGGGCGCAGTGCGGCGCAATTCGCCCGTGATTGGGCGGGCCGCCGGTTTTCATCCTCCTGAGGCTTGTTGATCAGTGGTTGATCTGCGCAACCTGAAAACCTTCCGGGGGCAAGCCCCGGATATGGCGTCGATGCATTTCTTCATATGCCGCTTCAAGGTGCCGGCTGTAGCGTGCCGTATCAAAAAGGCGGCTCGTCTGCCGGCGCATCTGCCAGTTGTGGCGGATAGCCGCTAATTTTTCCGGGGCCAGCGCCAGTTCAAGCGCCCGCTTTTCGTAGGTTTCCAGATCCTGACAAATCAGTTCAGGCAATTCCGCAGCCAGCAACAGACTGGTTGCTACCCGACCGGCAAAGGTGTTGCCGGTACAGGTCAGCACCGGCATGCCTCCCCAAAGCGCGTCACAAGCCGTGGTATGGGCGTTGACGGGCAGTGTATCCAGGAAAAGATCACCCAGGCGTTGCCGGGCCAGATGCTCCGGCGAGGGCATCACCGGGGCGAACACCAGCCTTTCGGAAGCAATACCGTGTTTGCGGGCTTCCGCCTGCAGGTTGCTGCGCGTCACGGCATTCCCGGCGAGCAGCCATAACACACTCCCCGGAACTTGGCCAAGCAAGCGCATCCAGATAGCAAACATGGCGGGCGTCAGCTTGCCGTGATTGTTGAAACAGCAGAAAACAAAGCCGGTTTCCGGCAATTGCATTTCCTGCCGGGTAAAGTGCAGATCCGCGATTTCCCGGCGATCGTCATTAGCCATGTACGAGTCCGGCAGATAAATCACCTGCTCGCTGTAAGCATCGTGTTCGTCCGGAGGAATGACCGTGGCATCGGCAATGATGTAATCCATAAATGGCAGCGCGGTGCTGCCCGGATAGCCCATGAAGTTGACTTGAACCGGCGCCGGTCGCGTAGCCAGGATGCCGGGACGCGCATGCGTGGTATGTCCCTTGAGATCCACGGCGATGTCGATGCCCAGGGTTCGTATATGTTCCGCGATTGCCTCGTTGCTTAACGCTCGGACATCCACAAAACGGTCAAAGGACGATTTCAAACGGGGACGTATGCAACCCTCGTCTGGGCCGTAAGAGAAGGCGGTGATTTCGAAACGGTAGCGGTCATGATGTTCAAACAGACCTGCCATCAAATATGCCGTGGCATGATCATGGAAGTCCGCCGACAGGTAAGCAATGCGTATCCGTTGGCCCGGGACGGCGACGGTACCCGACCGGATCCCGCAGTCGTGACCAACGGCATGCCGGTGGCTGGAAATGGCGGCATTCATGCGTTCATCCCGGGCGGATTTGGACGCCATGAGATAGGCAAAAGGCGTGATTACCGGTAATCCGGCCGCCACCCCTGCCCTTAGCCGACGAACATGTTCGTCAAAGAAACGCCAGTCACAGCAAAATTGCCGGGCGTAAAACAGCTTGCCAAAGGCAAATGGATAATCCGGGGCGCAGGCCAGCAACCGTTCAAAGCAATCAGCGGCTTCTTCATGCCGCCACAGCAGAATCAGCAGGTTGCCCAGATTGTTGAGCGCATCGGTAAAGTCCGGCTTCAAGGCGGCAGCCTGACGGAAGAAAACGGCCGCCTGCTCATGCCGGCTCAAAGCAACCAGCGTCAGGCCCAGGTTGAAAAGGACGCCGGGGCTGGCTGAGTCGTAAGCCAGCGCCCGCGTATAAGCGGACAAGGCCTCTTCATGCCGTCCCAGTCGGGCCAGGCACAGCGCGAGGTTATTCCATGATTCCGCATCATCCGGCCGCAGTTGCAGCAAACGTTCAAGGCAGGGAATGGCGTCGGTGTAACGCTCAAGCCGGGCCAAGGTCAGCGCCAAGCCGCTCAGCACATCCGGGTGATCTGGAAGCGCGCGGTTGACCGCCTCAAAATCCGTCAGGGCATCCATGAGGCGGCCTTGGCCATAGGCGGATTGCGCCCGGGCCAGAAACGCCAAAGCCAGACGGTGATGGCGGGAGGGTTCAGCAAGCAACAACAGGCATTCTCCCTGACAATACCGCGGTGCTGGTGGCGGCCATGCAAAACGAGAGGACAAACGTAAAACGGGTTGCTAGAATCTGCAACCCGTTGCTCCCCGTAGTTAAATGGATATAACGGCCCCCTCCTAAGGGGCAGTTACAGGTTCGATTCCTGTCGGGGGGACCACCCTGTTCAGTGCAGGGTTTCGTCATTGAAGAGGGTGTCGGCGTTCAGCCCTTCACGCATCAGAATCTCACGCAAGCGCCGAAGTGCATCCACCTGAATCTGGCGCACGCGTTCCCGGGTCAGCCCGATCTCTTCCCCTACCCGTTCCAGCGTTGCGGCTTCATAGCCGGCCAGTCCGAATCGCCGCATCAGCACTTCGCGCTGACGATCCGGCAATTGCTCCAGCCAATGTTCCAGATTGTGGTTCAGGTCATCGTTCTGGATGGTATCCGCCGGATTGGCGGTATGCGGATCCGCCAGCGTATCCAGCAGGCTCTTGTCGGAGTCTCCCGCCAATGGTGTGTCGATGGAGGTTACCCGTTCGGTCAGTCCCAGCATGTGCTTGACGACCTCGATCGGTTTTTCCAGCAGCGTGGCGATTTCCTCGGCGCTGGGGTCGTGATCCAGTTTCTGGCTCAACTCGCGGGCCGCGCGTAAATACCAGTTCAACTCCTTGACCACATGCACTGGCAAACGGACGGTCCGGGTCTGGCTCATCAGAGCGCGTTCAATGGTCTGGCGGATCCACCAGGTGGCGTAGGTTGAAAAGCGGAAACCGCGCTCGGGATCAAATTTCTCGACGGCATGAATCAGTCCGAGATTGCCTTCCTCGATCAGGTCGAGGAAGGACAAGCCCCGATTGACATAACGACGGGCAATTTTCACAACCAGTCGCAAATTACTTTCAATCATGCGCTTTCTGGCGGCTTCATCGCCTTGGCGGGCCAGGCGGGAAAAATAGACTTCTTCCTCGGCCGACAGCAAGGGCGAGGCGCCGATATCATGAAGATAGATTTGGGTGTTGTCCGTACTGCCGGGTACAACGGCTTTACGGATTTTCGGAGCGGATGCGGGTATTTTTGAAGTTGTCATGGCTCTGCCTCCCCTTTCTGGATAGAGGGTCGGCAGGCTGGATTCAGTTTATGGCGGGTAATTGCGTCAGCGGATCGATCGGCTTGCCCTTGTAGCGGATCTCAAAATGCAGTTTGTCACGCTCTGCACCCGAAGAACCCAGTTCGGCAATCGTCTGCCCCAGTTTGACGCGCTGCCCCTCACTGGCAATCAGCCGGTCGTTGTGGGCATAGGCGGAAATATAATCTTCGCTGTGTCGTACGATGATCAGTTTCCCGTATCCCACCAGACCTTCGCCGGCATAAACAACCACCCCTTCGGCGGCTGCCCGTACCGGGTCTCCCCGAGTGCCAGATATATCAAGTCCCTTGCTGCCAACACCTTCGCTGCTAAACCGCTGGAGCAGCGCGCCACTGGCAGGCCACCCCCATTTGAGTGAACCATTTTTCGGCAGTGCTTGCACCGGGGAACTGACAGACGGTGCCGTTTTGGCGATTGTGGCCGCCGCCGGTTTGACCGCGGTCATGGCCGGTTTGGCGGTCGCCGCCGTTGTCACCGGACTCTTCTTGACCGGGGGCTCCTTGGCAGCGGGAGTCGTGGCCGCCACTGTCTTGCTCACGGTTTTCGGCGTATCTTCGCCCGGTTTCCCCTCTTCCTCCAGTCGCAAGGCCTGATCTGCGTAGATCGTATATTTGTCATCCAGGCTGTTGATTCTGGCCAGATCCTTGTAATCCTTGTCAAAACGCATGGCGATTGCCCACAACGTGTCGCCGGCCTTGACGCGATACAGCGGAAATGACAGCGGTGGCAGAGGTTCGCGGGGCTTGACAACTTCCGAAGTCGGGACCGATTCGGGTTTCTTGAGCATACTGCATGCCGTCATGCCGGACACAATGGCAAGGCTGGCGGCCAAGGCCAGAGCGGTTTGCAGGGAGGAGTAACGCATCTTTCAAATTCCTTGTTGACGGTCAAGCCAGTCAGTCAGCGCCGGTAACGCTTCATGGCTGGTCAGGTCGGTTTGTAAGGGCGTCAAGCTGACATAGCCTTGATCAATCGCATGGAAATCGGTGCCCGCATCGGTTTTGTTGGGATTTCCCGCCAGTCCGATCCAGTAAGCCTTACGGCCGCGCGGATCCTCAACGGTACTGACGGAAAAACCTCGCTCCCGCTTGCCCAGCCGGGTCAGGCGAAAACCCCGGATCTCCTTTGGCGGCAAATCAGGTACATTCATGTTGATGATGTTATGCAGCGGCAATTGCAAGGCTTTCCAATGCATGACCAGCTTGCAGACCATCTCCGCAGCCGCCTGGTACTGTTCAGGTTCGGAATACTGCTTCACGGAGGCGCCGCACAGCGAAACGGCCAATGAAGGCTTGCCAAGAAA
Organism: Fluviicoccus sp.; assembly: GCA_036279775.1. GTDB lineage: Bacteria > Pseudomonadota > Gammaproteobacteria > Pseudomonadales > Moraxellaceae > Fluviicoccus. The sequence continues at coordinate 25,005 of DASUIM010000054.1, forward strand.
TCGCCCTTCCAGAGCAGCGCCGACGGTCCCGGAATAGAGAACGTCGTCTCCCAGATTGGCTCCGGCATTGATGCCGGAAATGACCATGTCCGGCTCTTCCTGGAAGAACCCGTTCACGGCCAGATAGACGCAATCCGCAGGTGTGCCGTTCACTGACCAGAATCCGTTGGAAAGTTGCAAGGGTCGCAAGGGACGATCCAGGGTCAGCGCGCTGGAGAAACCGCTGCGTTCGCTTTCCGGAGCCACCACGGTTACATCGGCAATCGTTTTCAGGGCTTGCGCCAGTGCGGCCAGACCGGGCGCCAGTACGCCATCATCGTTACTTAGCAGAATGCGCATGCTTTACTCGACAGGAAACAACAGTACCACGGCGTGGGCTTCGATCCCTTCCCGGCGTCCGACAAAACCCAGTTTCTCGGTGGTTGTGGCCTTGATACTGACACAGTCAGCGGCGATGCCCAAGTCTTCGGCAATACACTGCTGCATCAATGCGATATGGGGCGACAGCCGGGGTCGCTCTGCCAGCACGGTCAGGTCGCAATTACCCACGATATAACCGTGTGAGCGGATCAATGCCATGACTTGCCGCAAAAGTCCGCGACTGTCAGCCTGACAATAAGCGGGATCCGTATCCGGGAAGTGCTTGCCGATATCACCCAGCGCCAATGCGCCAAGTAAGGCATCACACAAGGCGTGCAAGGCTACATCGCCATCCGAGTGGGCAATCAGGCCATGGTCGTGCGGAATGCGGACACCGCCGAGGGTGACATGACTGCCGTCACCGAAACGATGGACATCAATACCATGGCCAATACGCGGAAACGATTTCATGATGAGTGACTCAGAAAAAACGAGGCCAATTCCAGGTCTTCGGGATAGGTGATCTTGAGGTTGCGGGGGTTGCCCGGAACCAGCAGCGGATGCAGTCCGAGATATTCGACGGCCGAAGACTCATCCGTAACCGGTTGCCCATCCCGACATGCTGTTTCCAGCGCGCGACGCAACAGGCCGTACCGGAACATCTGCGGCGTTTGTGCCTGCCAGACGTGATCACGGGGCAAGGTATGTGCAACTTGTAATCCATTGTCGCCGGATTTTTTCAGTGTATCGCGCACGGGTAATGCCAGCAGGCCGCCAACCGGATCGGCGCCGGCCATGTGAATCAACCGTTCCAGATCCGCGGCGGTTATGCACGGTCGGGCGACATCATGCACCAGCACCCAGTCATCATCGGGGCAATCCAGCGCCCGCAGACCCGCCAGCACTGAATCCGAGCGCTCGTCGCCGCCTATCACAAAACGGAGCTTGAAGGGATGATCGAAAGGCAGTGTATCCGCGAGGCGGTCGTCGGGGTGGACGGCAACGATGACGTTGCCAATCTGGGGGAAAGCCGTAATCCGGTTGATGGTCCATTGCATGACGGTCATGCCGCCAATCATCAGGTACTGCTTGGGAGTTGCACCGCCAAAACGTTTTCCGGTCCCGGCTGCGGGAATCACGGCATGCAGCATCAACGGGCTTCGCCGGGCGCGGGAGCCTGGGCGCGGGTAACCCGGACAAAGGTTTCCCCGCTCTTGATCATGCCCAGATCCAGACGGGCATGTTCCTCAACCGCTTCCATCCCCTGCTTCAGGTCACGGACTTCCGCCTCGAGAACACGGTTTCGCTCCGACAAACGTGCGTTCTCTTCTTCGCGTGACAGAATCTGCGCCTGAAGATCATTGTTGTCGGCGATGCCGCCTTCACCCAGCCACAACTTGGCTTGCAGCCAGGCGATGGCCAGCAAGGCCAGCAGGAAAACGGTTCTGCCAAACAGGGAATTCAGCATGGTTGACACCCAGCGTCAGACAGGAACGTGGAATCCCGGCTGACGCCCTGCAATGGATTTAACGGAACGTGCGGAACTCCGCACGACCACGATAAGCCGCCACATAGTCCAGTTCCTGCTCAATGCGCAGCAACTGGTTGTACTTGGACATCCGATCCGAGCGGCACAGTGAACCGGTCTTGATCTGACCGGCCGACGTCGCCACGGCCAGATCGGCAATGGTGGAGTCCTCGGTTTCGCCTGAACGGTGGGAAATGACGGTGGCGTAGCCGTTCTTCTTGGCCAGATAGATGGCCTCCAGGGTTTCGGTCAGCGTGCCGATCTGGTTGTACTTGATCAGGATGGCGTTGGCGACGCCTTCGTTGATGCCGCGTTGGAGGATGGCTGGATTGGTCACGAAGAGATCGTCGCCGACCAGCTGGATCTTGTTGCCGATCTTGTCGGTCAGCAGCTTCCAGCCCGCCCAGTCGGATTCATCCAGACCGTCTTCCACGGAAATGATCGGATACTGGCGGGTCAGGCCGGCCAGGTAATCGGTGAACTGGTCGGAATCGAAGGACTTACCCTCGCCTTCCAGATGGTATTTGCCGTTCTTGTAGAACTCACTGGCGGCGCAATCCAGAGCCAGATGAACATTGTCGCCCGCCTTATAGCCGGTCTTTTCAATGGCTTCCATGATCACCTGCAGCGCTTCTTCATTGCTGCGCAGGTTTGGGGCAAAACCGCCCTCATCGCCAACCGAAGTACTGAGCCCCTTAGATTTCAGTACGCTTTTCAGGGCGTGGAAGATTTCCGCGCCGCAACGCAGTGCTTCGGTGAAGGACGTGAATCCGACCGGCTCGACCATGAACTCCTGGATGTCCACCGTATTGTCGGCGTGCTCGCCGCCGTTCAGGATGTTCATCATCGGCACAGGCATGGTATAGGAGGTCTGACCGTTCAGGCCGGCGATGTATTCGTACAGGGGGACGCGCTTGTCGAGCGCGGCGGCGCGGGCGCAGGCCAGTGAAACCGCCAGCATGGCGTTGGCGCCCAGCTTCGATTTGTTTTCGGTGTTGTCGAGCGCGATCATGGCCTGGTCGATGGCTTGCTGTTCGTACACCGAACGTCCGGTCAGCAGTTCACAGATATCCCGGTTCACATTGCCGACGGCGGTCAGGACGCCCTTGCCGGCATAGCGCTTCGGGTCCTTGTCGCGGAGTTCCAGCGCTTCGCGGGAGCCGGTCGATGCGCCGCTGGGGGCGCAGCCGCGTCCGACAATGCCGGACTCCAGGATGACATCGGCCTCGATCGTGGGGTTGCCACGCGAATCAAGGATTTCACGGGCACGAATATCGATAATCTTGGACATGTCCAGAACTCCTGTCAGTTAGTGGGTGTCAATGGCGGGAAATTGTTTGACCAGATCGTCAATCGCCTTGATCTGGGTGAGGAATGCTTCAAGCTGGGACAGGCGCAGGGCGCAAGGACCGTCGCACTTGGCCTGTTCCGGGTCCGGATGGGCTTCGAGGAACAAACCGGCGAGTCCGACCGCCATACCGGCGCGGGCCAGTTCGGTGACCTGTGCACGGCGGCCGCCGGCGGCGTTGGGCAATCCACCGGGCATTTGCAGCGAATGCGTGACATCGAAAAAGACGGGATGGCCGGTCTGCTTCATGACTCCGAAGCCCAGCATGTCCACCACCAGGTTGTTGTAACCGAAGCTGGAGCCGCGTTCGCAAAGCACGATCCGGTCATTTCCGGCTTCATTGCACTTGGTGATGATGTGCTTCATTTCCTGCGGCGCCAGGAACTGCGCCTTTTTGATATTGATGATCGCGCCGGTTTTCGCCATGGCCACCACCAGATCGGTCTGGCGTGACAGGAAGGCGGGCAACTGGATAATGTCGCAAACCTCAGCGACCGGCCGGGCCTGATGCGGTTCGTGAACATCGGTAATCAACGGCACGCCGAACTGTTTCTTGATTTCCTCGAAGATCCGCAGGCCTTCTTCCAGCCCGGGGCCGCGATAGGAATTGATCGAAGAGCGGTTGGCTTTATCGAACGAGGCCTTGAATACATAAGGAATACCCAGTTTCCGGGTAACCTCGACGTATTGCTCGCAGATGCGCATCGCCATGTCGCGCGATTCCAGCACATTCATGCCGCCAAACAGGACAAACGGGCGTGAATTGCCCATGGTGATGGAACCCAGATTCAACAGGCGTTCAGTCATGTGCCATTCCTCGCGTTCTTGTCGTTATCAGGATTTGTAATTCAGCGCCGCACCGACAAAGCCGCTGAACAGCGGATGGCCGCCGCGCGGAGAGCTGGTGAACTCGGGGTGGAACTGGCAGGCCATGAACCAGGGATGCGTCGGGATTTCAACGACTTCCACCAGGTTCTGGTCGGCGCTGCGACCGGAAATGCGCAGCCCCTTGTCGACCAGACGGGCGATATAACCGCTGTTGACCTCGTAGCGGTGACGGTGACGCTCGACGATGGTGTCAGCCCCATAGACCTTGCGCGCCAGCGTTCCGGGCTCCAGATGGCAGGCCTGCGCGCCAAGACGCATGGTGCCGCCCAGATTGGAGTTTTCATCACGGGTGATCTGCTCGCCCGCCTCGTTGGTCCATTCCGTGATCAGCGCGATGATGGGATGGGCGCATTGTTTGTTGAACTCGGTGGAAGAAGCGCCGCCCAGGCCGACCACATTGCGGGCATATTCGATGACGGCCAGCTGCATGCCCAGACAGATGCCCAGATAAGGCACCTTGTTCTCACGCGCATAGCGAATCGCGGCCATCTTGCCTTCAGTGCCGCGGTCACCGAAACCGCCGGGAACCAGAATGGCATCGGCGTCGCGCAGCATCTCCACACCCTGCGTCTCAACGGCTTCAGCATCGATATAGTCGATGCGGACCTTGGTGCGGTGCTGGATACCGGCGTGCAGCAGCGCCTCATTCAGG
>DASUIM010000055.1:0-15242 GCA_036279775.1 Fluviicoccus sp.
GACAATCACGACGTCTCTTGGATTCAAGCTCATAAAATTTCACTCTCGCTCAAAAGTTGGGACGCTTAACCGAAGAACCGCTGGCCGGTCTTGGCCATTTCACGCAGTTTTGCGGTCGGGTGGTACAGCGCGCCCAAATCAGCGTACTGGTCAGCCAGGGCAACGAACTCGGCAACACCGATCGAATCGATGTAGCGCAGCGCACCGCCACGGAATGGAGGGAAACCAATACCGTAGACCAGGCCCATATCCGCTTCGGCAGCGGTTTCGACAATGCCATCTTCCAGGCAGCGCACGGTTTCCAGGCACAGCGGGATCATCATCCAGTTGATGATGTCTTCGTCGCTCACGTCGCGCTGTTCATAGATGATCGGCTTGAGCACTTCCAGCACCGATGCATCGGCGACTTTCTTCGGCTTGCCGCGCTTGTCGGTCTCGTAGGCATAGAAGCCCTTGCCATTTTTCTGACCCAGGCGCTTGGCCTCATACAGCACATCGACGGCCGAACGACGGTCGTCCTTCATGCGATCAGGGAAGCCTTCGGCCATCACGTCACGACCGTGGTGGCCGGTGTCGATACCCACTACGTCCATGAGGTAGGCAGGGCCCATTGGCCAGCCGAACTTCTCCATGATCTTGTCGATGCGAACGAAGTCGACACCGGCGCTGACCAACTTGGCGCAACCACCGAAGTAAGGGAACAGTACGCGGTTGACCAGGAAGCCCGGGCAGTCATTGACGACGATCGGGTTCTTGCCCATTTTCTTGGCGTAGGCAACGGTGGTGGCCACGGCCAGCTCGCTGGACTTCTCGCCACGAATCACTTCAACCAGCGGCATCATGTGCACCGGGTTGAAGAAGTGCATGCCGATGAAGTTTTCCGGACGCTGCAGCGACTTGGCCAGATGCGTGATGGAAATGGTGGAGGTGTTGGATGCCAGGATGGTGTCTTCCGCCACCAGGCCTTCGACTTCGCTCAGCACCGCGCCCTTGACCTTGGGGTTTTCGACCACGGCTTCGATGACGATATCGACCGTCTTGAAGTCGCCGTAGTTCAGCGTCGGACGGATGCGGGACAGCACCTTGCCCATTTCGGCCGGGGTCATGCGACCCTTTTCCACGGTCTTGCCCAGCAGCTTGGAGGCTTCGCCCATGCCCAGATCGAGGGCCTCGGTGCGAATGTCCTTCATGATGATCGGGGTGCCCTTGCTGGCGGCCTGGTAGGCGATACCGCCGCCCATGATGCCGGCGCCCAGCACGGCGGCCTGGTTGATTTCCTTGTTGGAGCCCTTTTCGTGCTTCTTGGAAATCTTCTTCACAGCCTGGTCGGCGGTGAACAGGCCGATCAGCGCGTTGGCCTGCGGCGTCACGGCCACCTTGGCGAACTGCTTGGCTTCGACCTTCAGGGCGGCGTCACGATCCAGGCTGACATGCTGCTGCATGGCTTGCAGGGCCAGCTTCGGAGCCGGATAGTTCGGGCCGGCCTTGCCAACGACCATGGCGGTCGCGGTCTGGAAAGCCATCATCTGTTCCAGCATGTTCAGCTTGACCGGGTTCAGCTTCTCGGCGCGCTTGGCTTGCCAGTTCAGCTTGCCGTTGATGCACTGCTGCACCAGGTTGATGGCGGCGTCACGCAGTTGCTCGGGAGCGACCACGGCATCCACAGCGCCGTCCTTCAGGGCGGCGTCCGGGCGTTTTTCACCGGCGGCGGCGATCCACTCGACGGCGTTGTCGACACCGATCACGCGCGGCAGGCGCACGGTGCCGCCGAAGCCGGGGAAGATGCCCAGCTTGACTTCGGGCAGACCGACCTTGGCGGCGGTGGACATGACGCGGTAGTCGCAGACCAGGCACATTTCAAAACCGCCGCCGAGGGCGATGCCGTTGATGGCGGCCACGGTCGGAATCGGCAGGTCTTCGAAGCTGTTGAAGATGGCGTTGGACTGGGCCAGCCATTCGAGGATCGCGGCTTCGCCGGTGGCGAAGCTTTCGCCGAATTCGGTGATGTCGGCGCCGACGATGAAGACAGGCTTGCCGGAGGTGACAATCAGACCCTTGATGCTGCTGTCGGCCTTGACGGCCTTGACGGCGGCAGCCAGGTCTTCGACCGTGGCGCGATTGAACTTGTTGACCGATTCGTTGGCGAGGTCGAACTTGAACTCAGCAATGCCGCCGTCGAGGGCTTGCACGCTGATGGCAGTTCCGGAATAAATCATGCCGAAGTCTCCATAATTTTGTGTTGGATGGCACAGTGACACGGCGGTCGGATCCGTCAGCCGCGCTGGGCGTTCGGGGGGCCGTACCCGCTATTCAGGCTGGGCGGTGCGGCATTTCGGGCGCACGTCGCCTGGGCGGGGCTAAGTGTATGACACTCGGCGGGGGTTTTGGCAGTCTTTTGTGGACTGCCGGTCATTATTTTTACGATGACAAGATAAGGACGAATGTACAGGAATGGCAAGGGTTTGCACGGGAAACGCCCAACAACTTACCGGATGATTGTATGGCAAATAATCCTCAGAAAATCCCCGCTTCCAGACCGGCCGCCAGATACAGTCCCGCCTCTTCCGCCAAGCCAACAAATTCCTCCCGCCACTCCCCGCGCAACACCAGCGGTTCCCGCACCTGCTTCCAGCGCAAACCGGTCAGGATGGTGTCGAGCGCGCGGCGGGTGCCGGTGCCGTCATGTCCGGCGCGGATGACCATGGCGCAAGGCAGGCCCTGTTTTTCCTCCAGCACCGGGTAATAGCACCGGTCAAAAAAATCCTTTAGCGCACCGCTCATGTAGCCCAGGTTTTCGGGGGTGAAGAGCAGGATGGCGTCACAAGCGCGGATATCGTCCGGCTCGGCCTGGAACGCCGGCTTGTACACCACCTCCACCCCGGCAATATCCGGATGACCCGCGCCGCGCACGAGGGCCTCCAGCACATGCCGGGTATTGGGCGACGGGGCATGGGCGACAATCAGCAGTTTCTTGGACACGGCGGCAATCCTGATTCCGGGCGGCTCCGAGGCAGGCGGAGCCAACTAGAGACAACAGCAAGACTTCCCTGAAACGCAGAAGGAGGCCCGGGGCCTCCTTCTGGATTAGTCCATGCGGGCTTATTGCGCCAGCATGAAATGCACCTGCAGTTCGCCGACCAGGAAGCCCAGCGCCGCACCCACGGCGATCAGCGACCATTCATCTTCCTTGAAGGCCGGCCGCAGCATGCCTTCGAACTCGGTCGGGGTCAGGCGCTGCATGCGTTCCACCAGCGTGTTGCGGATATCCATCGCATCTTCGGCATAGGATTCCATGTGCTTCATGGTTTCCGGCAACTGCGCCATGATGCGCTCGGCGACATTAGCCTTCATTTCGATGTACTGCTGGGTGCCGACGGCATAAACCACCAGCGGCTTGACCATCCCGGACTGGTTGTCGATCATCAGGCGGACATGGCGGTGAATGAGGTCCATGATGCGGTCGCTCATCGCGCCGCGGCACAGTTCCTCAACCATGTTCGCCGGGGTCAGCAACTGTTTGGAAATGAGGGCGGCGTAATCCCGCGCCACTTCCTGCTGGCGGCGCAGGAACAGGCCCTGAAAGGTAATGCCCAGGTATTTTTTCGGTTCCAGCGGACGGAACATCATCTGCAACGCCGCCCAGTCACTGAAGAAGCCGACGAAGCCGCCAAAGGCGGGCAGCATCCAGCCCTGCTTCCAGATCAGCCAGCAGATCATCTGGATCAGGCCGATGCCGAAACCGAAATAGAAACCGGCATTGCTGAAGAAGCGGAATTCCTGACGGCCCACCTTCTTGAAAATATCGTTCAGCATGCTCTTGTCTTTGAGCAAGTTGCTGATCACCATGTGCTTGATGTCGAAGTACTTGCCAACATCCTTCTGCACTTCAGTCATCACCGCCTCAACCACGGCGGGCGCTTCGGCCTGCACCTTCTTGATCACTTTCTGGCGGGCGAAGTCCGGCATGGCTTCCCACAGACCCGGCTTGTAGGTTTGGGCGACCTCATGGACGATTTCCTCCACCGCCGCCGTCATCGGCACCTCGATTTCCTTGGCGATGCGCTTGGGATCCAGGCGGGCGAAGATTTCCTCGGCGCGGATCAACCGGGTGGTCATCAGCTCCACGGAAATGGTGGCCATCTTCACGGCCTTGCGCGGCACGATGCCCTGCCAGCCGAAGAACGGCTTGATACCGACGAACTCCAGCGGCGAAAACATCATCTCGATGGCCACCACCTTGGTGACGTAGCCGATGAAGCCGCTGATGAAGGGAATGGAGATGTACAGCCACATATGGGCCTGGAATTCTTGCCACATGAAAGTGTCCTTGCCGGGTCTCAGCCCTGTTCAGTAGATCAAGTCGGATGACCCGTTAATGTGATGCATTCACATTAACGGGTCAATGCTCAAGGGCGACAGAATCGGGTCACCCCGGCCAGTAGGTCACTGGTTGTTGCGCAGATCGATGAATGGCGTGGAGCCGCCGGTCACCTGCGGCAGCTTGCCGTCCCACTTTTCGATGGCGCGCTGCTGCATTTCGATCTGGCGCAGCTTGATCAGGTTTTCGGTGACGTTTTCCTTCTGCACGCGCAGTGCCTCGGCTTCGGCGCGGGCCTGCGTCATCTTCTGCTCGGACTCGATGCGGATACGCTCCAGGTCGCGCTCGGCCTTGAGCTTCAACTGCTCCGCCGTGGTCTTGGACTCGATGGCGTTGCTGAACTCACGGGAGAAGGCGAAGTTGACGATGGAGAACTCATCGACGATGACGCCGTTATGCCCCAGCCGCTCGCGCAGCAGCGCGCGGATTTTGTCGCGGACCTCCTGCCGCCGGGAAACCAGCTCCTCGGCGGTGTAAACTGCCGTTGCCGCTTTCACCGACTCCTGCACGGCGGGCAGGATGATGCGCTCGGAAACCGCCGCCAGCGTACCGACCGTTTGATAGGTTTCAGCGACCCGCGTCGGGTCCAGATGGTAATTGATGGCGACATTGGTGGTGACCTGCTGCAAGTCCTTCGAGGCGGCGTCACCCTGCCCCTCGCCTTTCTGCACGCGCACATCCATGATCACGACCTTCTGCATGATCGGAATGCGGATATGCAGACCCTCGCCCATGATTTCCTTCTGCACCGCGCCGAAATTCATGACGACGCCGCGCTCACCCGCCCCGATCACGACAAACGGATTGAGGATTAACACAAGCAGTAATGCGCCGAAGCCCATAACGGCGTATTTTACGAAGTTTACATTCATGGTCGGTTCCCTGGAGTTTCCCTTGAGGCTTAACCCGTTCAAGCTAATCATATTTGTCCTGTCATGGCTAGCGTTAGGCTCCCTGGCCGCGGGGGCGGAGCTGAAACGGTTCGGATCGGCGGCTCCCCCGGTTTCCACTGCAGGCGCCGCTCGCGATTTCCTGCCTGCCGAACAGGCTTTCCGCTTGTCCGCCAGCCCGCAAGGCAACAATCTGTCTCTGCAATTCACCGTCACGCCGGGCTATTACCTGTACAAGGACCGCTTCCGCTTCAAGGTCGCCAACGGCAATGTCATTCTCGGAGAGGCGCGCTTCAACCATGCGCCGGAATGGAAGGATGACGCCGAGTTCGGGCGGGTGCAGGTCTATCACAACGATGTGCTGGTCAACCTGCAGGTCAACGGGCAAGGGGAAATCCAGGTCAGCTGGCAAGGGTGCGCCGACGCCGGGCTGTGCTATCCGCCGCAATCACAGCTGATTCCGGTGAGCGCCGCCGCCCGCACCCCGGATATACGCATCACCCCCAAAGACGTCGCCATTCCGATCCCCACCATAGTCCCGACCATTACCTATGACCTGACGGATGCAACCGGCACAGCAACCGGAACCGCAACAGGCCGGGAGACGCCCGCCGCCCGCCCGGTCGCCCCCGAAGTCCCCGCTTCCGATCCTTTCCATCTGCGCGACCGGCCGCTGCTGGCGTTACTGACGCTGTGGGCGCTGGGCCTGGGACTGGCGTTTACTCCCTGCGTATTGCCGATGCTGCCGATCCTGGCGGGCATTGTGGCGCGACAGCATGCGGACAATGCCCGTCAGGGTTTCCTGTTGGCGCTGGCCTACGGCGTCGGCGTCGCGGTCAGTTATGGCGCCATCGGCGGGTTGGTGGCGCTGTTCGGCGCGCAGGCCAACCTGGCGCTGTGGTTGCAGCATCCGGTGGTCTTGGCCGTATTCAGCCTGCTGTTCGCGGTGCTGGCGCTGGCCAGTTTCGATGTCTTCCATCTGCAATTGCCGTCGGGGCTGCAACATGCACTGGACGCCATGAGCCGCAGGGGCAAGGCCGGAAGCTACGCGGGTACCGTGGTGATTGGTTTTTTCTCGGCGCTGGTGGTGTCACCTTGCGTATCCGCGCCGCTGGCCGGGGTGTTGCTGACCGTCTCCGCCATCGGCGAGCCGCTGACCGGTTTTGCGGCCCTGTTCGCGCTGGGCATGGGGCTGAGCACGCCGTTGATGGTGTTGGGCGCCAGTGAAGGCCGCTTCATGCCCAAGTCCGGCTTGTGGATGCACCGGGTCAAGCAAGCCTTCGGGGTAATGCTGCTGGGCGTATCCATCACCCTGCTCAACCGGATGCTGCCCGGCCCGGCCTCGCTGTTTCTGTGGGCGGTGCTGAGCGCCGGCACCGCCTTCTGGCTGAACCTGTGGGGCGGCAAGTGGCGGGTATTGTGGCGGACGCTGGCCTGGACCGGCCTGATCTGGTCCGCCGCCCTGCTGGCCGGGGCCGCCAGCGGGGGTTCCAATCCATGGCAACCGCTGGAACACCTCGGTCGCAGTGAGGCCGCCACCGCGGCAGTGCGTCAGGATTTCCGGACCATTCGCGGCAGTCTGGAACTGGATGCCTTGCTGGAAGAGTCGCGTCAGACCGGCAAGCCGCTGCTGCTCGACTTTTACGCCGACTGGTGTGTCAGCTGCAAGATCATGGACCGGGAAATCTTCGGGCAGGCGACGGTTCAGCAAAAGCTGGGGAACTGGCTGCTGGTTCGCGCCGATATCACCGACAATACACCCGCCACCCGGCAATTGCTGGAACGCTTCCGGTTGTTCGGTCCTCCGGCGGTACTGTTCTTCCGGCAAGGCGTGGAACAGCCCGAGGCGCGGCTGGTTGGCGAAGTCTCGCTGGCCGGATTTGAAGCCCATCTGGCCCGGCATCGCCTGCCTGCCGGCGCAAAATAACCCTGAAATAATTGTGCAAATGATGCCGGTCTCGCCTATGGTTTTTAAAACAACAACAGGCATGAGAGACCGGCGATGGAGCACACCTGGCTGACCGCCTCGGCGGACTTTGAAGACGGCACCAAGAAAATCTACAGTGTCCGCGAACAGGCGCCCGAGGGCGCGACCCCGGACGAGTTCTCCACCGTCGTGGTGATCGAGTGGATCTACGAGGAACAACTGCCCGACCAGCACCTGCTCAAGGAAATGCAGGCCTTCGAGGATCTGCTGGAACCACTGGATGACGGCGAGGAAAGCTTTCTGGTGCACATCATTACCGGCGACGGCCAGCGTGAATGGTGCTACTACACCCGCAGTTATGACCGCTTCATCAAGCGCATGAACACGCTGCTGGCCGGGCACAAGCACTACCCGCTGGATATCGAGTACCAGGACCACACCGACTGGGAGTACTGGGAAGAAATCCGCGAGTATGTGCAGGAGGGGGCCGTGGGATAGCCCCCGCCCCATGGAACAGCCTCGTTACTCCACAGCCGCCTTCGCGTCGCCGCCCTTGCTTTTTTTCTTACCCTTCTTCTTTTTACCGCCTCCCTCGCCGTCATCGCGCTCGGCTTTTTGCCAGCGCTTCAGCTGTTTCAGCACCCGGCCGGTAATGCTGTCATCCGGATAATGCCCCTTGGCGTCCGGCGTTCCCATCGGCAGGCCCAGCAGCAGCTCCAGCGCTTCCTCGGCGCGGCTGATGGCGTAGATGGTGAATTGCCCCTGCTCCACCGCTTCCAGCACTTCGGCGCGCAGCATCAGGTTGCGGACGTTTTGCACCGGCATCACCACCGCTTGCTTGCCGCTAATGCCTTTCAGCTTGCAGGCGGCGAAAAAGCCTTCAATCTTGGCGTTGATGCCGCCGATGGGCTGCACATCCCCGACCTGGTTCATGGAGCCGGTGATGCCAATACCCTGCTGCACCGGAATGCCGCTGATGGCCGACACCAGCGCCGCCAGTTCGGCGAGGGTAGCGCTGTCGCCGTCAACGCCCCCATAGTTCTGTTCGAAGGCGATGCCGGCGGAGAAATGCAACGGGCGTTCGCGGCCAAAGCGTGATTTGAGAAAGTTGGACAGGATCAGCACGCCCTTGGCGTGCAGGGGACCGCCCATGTCGACGGTGCGCTCGATATCCAGCACCTCACCGCCGCCGTGATGCACGGTGACGGTAATGCGCGAGGGCATGCCGAACTCGCTATCGGCGTAGTGGATGACAGTCAGGCCGTTGATCTGGCCGACCACACCGCCGTCCAGCGTCAGTAACTGCGTGCCATGGGCGATATCTTCCAGATAGTACTCGCGCAACTGGCCGCGACGGCGTTCCTGCCCGTCCAGCGCCAGCCGCACATGGCGGGAAGTGACTTGCTTGGCGTCTTCCGACTTCGCCCAGAAATGCGCCTCGCGCAGCAGGTCGCCGACACTGGCCGCGTGCAGCGACAACTTGAACTGGTCTTCCGCCGAGCGCGAACTTTCCTCGATCAGGCTCATCAGCGCGCTGCGGTCAAAGGGCATCAGCTTTTCCTTGGCGACGCAATCCGCCAGGAAATGGCCGTAACGCTGTTCATTGTCGAGGCTGCGCGGCATGGTGCCCGCGAAATCGGCGCGGATCTTGAACAGTTGCTGGATTTCCGGATCGTATTCCTGCAGCAGGTAAAAGGTTTCCGGATCGCCCAACAGCACCACCTTCAGGTTCAGCGGGATCGGGTCCGGCTCCAGCGAGATGGTGCCGGTCAGGGTCAGCATCTGCTCCAGCGACGACTGTTTGATGGCGCGCGACTTCAGCGCCCGCTTCAACCCCTGCCAAGCGTAAGGCTGCTCCAGCACCTGCTCCGCTTCCAGCATCAGGAAGCCGCCGTTGGCGCGGTGCAGCGATCCGGCGCGGATCAGGGTGAAGTCGGTGGCGACGGTACCCATGTAGGTAACCTGTTCGACATGGCCCATCAGGTTGTAGTGCGTCGGCAGGTCTTCAAACACCACCGGCGCGCCCTTCTTCGGGTTGTGCGACACCACCACGTTGATCTGGTAGCGCGAGGGAATGGCGTTGTCGGAGGTGACGCTGGCCACCGCGTCCTGCTCGTTGTCCTGGGCATTGAGGATCAGGTCGATGTTGTCGACCACGTCCTGCTCGTAGGCTTGCAGGTAATCGGTGAAGGCTTTCAGATCGCTGAACTGGTCATGCACGCGCTGGATCAACGGCTTGATGCTCGCCAGCGCCACTTCCTCGTTCAGTTTCTGCACCTGATCGCGGTTGATCTCTTCCAGACGGCCGAGTTTTTCGGCCAGCTTCTGCATGCGCTCTTCCATGTCGCCCATGGCCTTCTTGCGCTTATCCTGTTCTTCCTGGGGCAGGGTGTTGAACTCCTCAACGTTCATCACCTCCCCCTTGTCGTTCACCGGCGAGAAGCCGTGACCGCCGGGCGTGCGCAGCACCAGCTTCAGGCCGCGCTTCTCGCCCTCGTTCGCCAGCTCCTGCAAGGCATTCTGCTGCGCCGTGGTCAGTTCGCCCTTCAGGCTTTCCACCCGGCCCTGATAGGCCTCGTGCTGGAAAGTGGCGAGAATGGCCCGGCTGAGCTGCCGCCACAATTTCGTCAGCGCCTTCTGCATCAGCGCGCCCTTGCCGGGCGGCAGTTGCAGCGCGATGGGCTTGCGCGGGTCGGCGAAATTGTTGAGGTAACACCAGTCACTGGCGGGCGGCAGGTCCACGGCCATTTCCTGCAACAGCCGCTTGATCATGGTGCGCTTGCCCAAACCGTTGGAACCCACCGCGAAAATGTTGTAACCGTCGTGCGGCATGGCCAGCGCCATGTGCACCGCCTCGCGGGCGCGGTCCTGGCCCAGAAAATCGTTGAAGGCCTTGGCGCGGCGCGTGGACGCGGGCAGGGATTCGGCGTGGGCGGGTTTGTACAACTGGTCTGCGGTCAGGGGTTTTACAGGCATGAAGGCTTCCGGGGGACAGCGAAAATTCGGGAAAAGAGGGGCATATTAGCAGTTTTCTCCGGAGGGCTGTACGCCGTACAATCGCGCCATCCTTACGACCTGTTCATTTTCTATTGGAACCCGAATATGCGCGCCAGCCGATTCCTGCTCGCCACCCTGCGTGAAACCCCCAGCGACGCCGTCGTCATTTCCCACCAGTTGATGCTGCGTTCCGGCATGATCCGCAAGGTCGGCACCGGCCTGTACAACTGGCTGCCGTTGGGCCATCGCGTGCTGAAGAAGGTGGAAGCGATCATCCGCGAGGAAATGAACCGCGCCAACGCGCTGGAAGTGCTGATGCCGGTGACGCAGCCGGTCGAGCTGTGGCAAGAGTCCGGCCGGTATGTGCAATACGGCCCGGAACTGCTGCGCTTCAAGGACCGCCACGGCGCGCCCTTCGTGCTGGGCCCCACCCATGAAGAAGTCATCACCGACCTGGCCCGCAACGAACTGCGTTCCTACAAGCAGCTGCCGGTCAACTTCTACCAGATCCAGACCAAGTTCCGCGACGAGATCCGCCCGCGTTTCGGCGTCATGCGCTCCCGCGAGTTCATCATGAAGGACGCCTATTCCTTCCATGCGGACCAGGCCTCGCTGCAGGAAACCTACGATGTGATGTACGACACCTATTGCCGTATCTTCACCCGGCTGGGCCTCGACTTCCGTCCGGTACAGGCCGATACCGGCAGCATCGGCGGCACCGGCTCACACGAATTCCATGTCCTCGCCTCCAGTGGCGAGGACGATATCGCTTTCAGCAACGCCAGCGATTACGCCGCCAACATTGAAATGGCCGAAGCTGTCGCACCGACACAGCCCCGCGCCGACGCCGCCGAAGATTTCCGCGAAGTCCCCACCCCGACCCAGACCGCCTGCGCCGATGTCGCCGCCCTTCTGGGCGTGGACGTCACCCGCACCGTCAAGGCCGTGGCCGTGGTTACCGAAACGCAAGCCGACGAGAAAGCCCCGGTGGTGAAGCACTTCACCCTGCTGCTGGTGCGCGGCGATCACGACGTCAACGAGATCAAGGCCGGCAAGCTGGCCGGGTTGAAGGATCACCGACTGGCGACCGAAGCCGAAATCGTCGAGTTCCTGGACTGCAAGCCCGGCTTCATTGGCCCGGTAGGCGTCAGCAAGCTCGTGCGGGTGATTGCCGACCGCACCGTGGCGGCAATGAGTGACTTTGTCTGCGGCGCGAACAAGGAAGGCTTCCACCTGGCCGGGGTCAACTTCGGCCGCGACCTGCCGGAACCCGAAGTCGCGGATGTCCGCAACGTGGTGGAAGGCGACCCCTCCCCCGATGGAAAGGGCACGCTGGTGATCAAGCGCGGCATTGAAGTCGGCCACATCTTCCAGCTGGGCACCAAGTATTCGCAGGCGCTGAACTGCAACGTGCTGGGCGAGGATGGCAAGCCGTTCACCGTGACCATGGGCTGCTACGGCATCGGCGTCACCCGCGTGGTGGCTTCCGCCATCGAGCAGAACCACGATGAGAACGGCATCATCTGGCCGGACGCCATTGCCCCCTTCCACATTGCGCTGGTTCCGATGAACTGGGCCAAGTCGATGCGCATCCAGGAAGAAGCCGAGAAGCTGTACCAGACGCTGGTCGCCGCCGGTTACGATGTCTTCTTCGACGACCGCAACGAGCGTCCGGGCGTGAAGTTCGCCGACAGTGAGCTGATGGGCATTCCGCACCGTCTGGTGCTGGGGGAAAAGGGGCTGGACCAGGGCTTGATCGAGTACAAGGGCCGCCGCGATACCGAAACTTCGCACATTCCGCTGGATACCCTGCTCGACTTTTTGGGCAAAACGATAAAAAAATAAACAGTCGGGGCGTGTTCGCGCACGCTCCCTCTTGAACAGCGGATGCAATCTGGTATCATGCACCCCTCGTTGAAAGACGGGCGATTAGCTCAGCGGGAGAGCACTACCTTCACACGGTAGGGGTCACTGGTTCGATCCCAGTATCGCCCACCAAATTCAATAAAAACAGGCGCTTGCAAGCGCCTGTTTTTATTTGTGGCGACAAAATCCCCTCCTGCGCCCTCCATTCCCCTGAAACACCCCTGCACACGCTCGGCACCGGAATGCATTTCCTGTATTTTGTGCCATAATCGGTTCATAACGCAGGTAAAGCGCACCTGACGCACCTGCCCAAAACAACGATGCGCTGACAATAATCACAGGCCCCGACAGGGCCCGGCAAAGGAAGAAATCCATGTTTTCACGTCTCAAAAAGCACCTGTTCCACGCCTGCCAGCTAAGCCTGCTGCTGGGCGGTTCCCACGCCATCGCCGCTGACCTGCTGCCGCTGGCCACCGACCTCAAGCCCGGCGCTGAAGGCCTGCCCGCCGCGTTCGCCAAGCCGGTGAAGATGTCGATCTGCTTCTTCGACATGCAGGGCCGTAATGGCGAATACTACGGACGCGCCCAGGATCTGGCGCTGATCGCCAAGCGCTGGAACATCCAGGCCACGCTCAAGGTCTTTACCGAGGAAGATGCCGCCGTGCAGGCGTTCAAGGCCGGTCAATGCGAAGGCGCGGTGATGTCCACCCTGCGCGCCCGCGAGTTCAACCGCTTCATGGGCAGCGTCGACTCCCCCGGCAGCATCCCCACCTACCAGCACATGCGCGTGGTGCTGAAGACCCTGCTGGACAAGAAGCTGGAGCCGTTCACCATTTCCGGCCCCTATCAGATCATCGGGATTTATCCGCTGGGCGCGCAGTACCTGTTTGTCGCCGACAGCGCCAATAACTCCCTGGACAAGCTGAGCGGCAAGAAAGTGGCCGTGCTGGACTGGGACAAGTCACTGGCCACCCTGGTGGGCAAGATGGGCGCTACCGCGACGCCGGGCACGCTCAGCAACTTTGCCAAGCCCTTCATCAAGGGCGAAGCCGATGCCATCCTTTCCCCCGCCGTGGCCTATCACCCCTTCCAGCTGAATCAGGGCATGGGTGAGAAAGGCGGTGTGTTCAAGACCCAAATCACCCAGTTGACCGCCAGCCTGGTGATCAACCGTGACCTGCTGAAGAAGAAGACTGACGATGTCGACTCGCGCGTGTCCGCCTTCCGTTCGGTCTCGGCCGAGTTTCTGGAAGACATGCTGAACCAGTTCTTCATCAGTATCGACCATCAGGACAAGGACATTCCCGGCAAGTTCTGGATTGAGCAGGACACGGCGATGGAACACCAGTTCAGCCAGTTCCTGCACGATACCCGCGTCCAGATGACCAAGGACGGGGTTTATGACGTCCGGATGATGAAGATCCTGAAGAAGGTGCGCTGCACGCTGGACACCACTCTGGAAGAGTGTGCACAGACTGACGAATAAGCCGGGATTACCGTCATCACCATCAACAACAACAGGCGACCCTCGGGTCGCCTGTTGCATTCAGGCCAACGCCGCCCGGATGTCCCCGACGTGCTTCAGCCGCTTTACCGTTTCAAATAACGCCGCCGCCTCCGGAAAGCCCAGTGTCAGCATCGCCAGCCACTGTTTGTAGCGGCTGACCATGCCGTGTTCGGTCCATTTCGCACCGCTGCACTCCTCCAGCGGGTTCTGGCCCGCCTCTTCCATGTGATCCAGGAACTGGCGCTGCCAGAGCCGAAGCGCTTCCCAGGACAGCGTGACATCCTCACCCCGCAATTGCCGGATCAGGTCCGGGCGCGAAACCGCGCCGCGACCGATCATCAGGTCGTCACAACCGGACATGGCGCGGCAGCGGGCGGCCTCCTCGCGGCTGATAATATCGCCGTTGGCGATGACGGGCAGCCTTGTGGCATCGCGGATCAGGCCGATGGCGTCCCAATGCGCGGGCGGACGGTAGCCGTCCGCCTTGGTGCGGGCATGCACCGTCAGCCAGGACGCCCCGGCTGCTTCAATGCCGCGCGCGTTGTCCAGCATCCGGTCCCGGTCACGCACGCCCAGCCGCATCTTCGCCGACACCGGCACATCGGCCGGCACCGCCCGCCGCACGGCGGCGACGATGGCATGCACCACCTCCGGCTCGTCCAGCAATACCGCGCCACCGCGATGCTGGTTCACGGTCTTGGCGGGACAGCCGAAATTGAGGTCGATGGCGGGAGCGCCCAGCTCAGCCGCGCGGGCGGCATTCTCGGCCAGCACGACGGGTTCACTGCCCAGCAGCTGGATATGCACCGGCGTCCCGGCCGGGGTACGGCTGCCTTGCAGCAATTCAGGACAATACTGGTAAAACGTGCGTGACGGCAGCAAGCGGTTGGTGATGCGGATGAACTCGGTGACGCACCAGTCATAGCCCTGCGGCCCGGCTATGCGGGTCAGCAGGTCGCGCATGTGCACGTCGGTCAGCCCTTCCATGGGGGCGAGGATGAGTTTCATGCGGGAAGACCACCGGGACAAAGGGTGGGCGATTATACCTGTCGTCGGCCGGGGGCGTTACCGGCGGTGTTCTTCGTCCCAGTGCTTCTGCCGGTCCTCATTGATGAAGTCGGGCAGCCATTTGACGCGTGGAAAGAACAGCACCCGCACCAGACCGATCAGCATCCACAGATAGCAGGTGCTGAACACGAAACCGCACCACCAGGTAATGTACTCGAAGTTGTCCGAGACGAACTTGATACCCCACCAGGACGCCACATCGGTCAGCGACGCCGCCAGCCCCACCGGAAATACCCACTGGTAGATTTTCAGGCGGTTGAAGTGCATGGAAAACGGGATGCCGATGATGAAGAAACTGGTGGTAAAACCGAACAGGTGCGCATGCGTGAAGGCGATCAGCTTGCCCAGCCCCATCTGGTGGAAATAGGCCTCGGCGCTGCCGTGCAGCCCCATTTGATACTGGATTTCCAGCCCGCCGAAGCAAAACGCAATCCCGAACAGGATCACCGCCATGCCAATGCCGCGCTGCGCCGCCACCGGCAGGTCGTGCAGGTCAAAACGCATGGCGGTTTCGCGGAAGGGAATCAGCCAGCGCACGATAAAACAGAAGGTAAAGAACAGGCCGAGCAAGGCGATGGGACCACCGATGGTCATCCACTCCGGCTTCGG
>DASUIM010000056.1:0-3635 GCA_036279775.1 Fluviicoccus sp.
CTGGTGGTCTATACCAAGGGCCGCGCCGAGGACTCGGTGCAGCGCTTCGAGGCGCAGAACGGCCAGGTGATTCCCGGCCTGCCGCTGGTGGTGCTGGTCAACGGCGGTTCCGCCTCGGCTTCGGAAATTGTCGCCGGGGCCCTGCAGGACCAGCATCGCGCCCTGATCGCCGGCACCACCACCTTCGGCAAGGGCTCGGTGCAGACCGTCCTGCCGATCAGCGAAACCAAGGGCATCAAGCTGACCACGGCGCGCTATTACACGCCCAGCGGCCGCTCCATCCAGGCCGAGGGCATCCGTCCGGATGTGGTGCTGGAACCGGCCAAACATACGGTGATCGCCACCGGCGACAACTTCAAGGAAGCCGACCTGCCGGGCGCGCTGGTCAATCCCAACGGCAAGGCGGCGGATAAAACCCCCACGACTCCCGAAACCGCCGTTCCGGCCGCCGCGCCCAAGACGGAACCGGCCAAGCCGGTGAAGGCCAAGAAGGGCAAGGCCAAACCCGCCGCGCCGGTGGAAACCCCGGCGCCCGAAGCCGCCCCTGCGTCCCCGGCGCCGGACATGGACAATATCGAGGGGGTGGTGGATGTTAAGCCGACCGACAAGGCCACCCCGAAACCGCTGGCGGAAACCGATTTCGTCATGTACGGCGCGTTGAACCTGCTGAAGGGCGCGCTGTTCTGGCAACCGGCATCTCCTGCCGCCGCTTCCGCCCCCACCGTGCCGGGCTCCGCCAATGCGAAGCCCTGACGACAGGCCGCCCAAGGCGGTCGGCATCCGGCAGGCCACCCCCGCCGATCGCGAAGCGCTGATCGACACGCTGGTGCGCGCCTTTGCCGATGATCCGATGTACACCTGGCTGACGCACCGCGACCGGCATTTCGACCGGCGCTACCGCCAGCTGTTCGGGGCGTATCTGGATCACCTGGCTTTCCCGCACGGGCAGGTCTGGACCACCGAAGACCTGAAGGCCACCGCGCTGTGGGCACCGCCGGGCTGTTGGGAACTGGGGCTGTGGCAGCAACTGCGCTTCGCGCCGGACTGGCTGCAGGTGCTGGGATTGAAGAATCTCTGGTCGCGCTGGCGGGCGGTGGATCATATCCAGTCGCGGCATCCGCACACGCCGCACTGGTACCTGATGGTGATCGGGGCCGATCCGGAAGTACAGGGGCAGGGTCGGGCATCGGCCCTGATGAAGCCGGTACTGGAAGTGGCCGACCAGATGCAGGTCGGCGCGTTTCTGGAAACGCCGAAGGAAAGCAATATTCCGATTTACGAGCGTTTCGGCTTCAAGGTGACGGAGCAAATCCGCATCAAGAACGGGCCGACGCTGTGGCTGATGTGGCGCGACCCGCAATCCCTCTAGGTCGGGCTTCAGCCCGACCTGCAAAAGCTCAGATTTCCCGCATCACGATGCCTTTTCCGGCCAGATACGCCTTGGCCTGCGGCACCGTGTACTCCCCGAAGTGGAAGATGCTGGCGGCCAGCACCGCATCGGCATGGCCCTGCAAGATGCCTTGTGCCAGATGGTCCAGATTGCCGACGCCGCCGGAAGCGATCACCGGCACATTCACCGCATCGCTCACCGCCCGCACCACGCCCAGGTCGTAACCGGCCTTGGTGCCGTCGGCGTCCATGCTGGTCAGCAGGATTTCGCCCGCGCCGTAGTCGGCCATCTTCGCCGCCCAGGCCACCGCGTCAATGCCGGTGTCCTTGCGGCCGCCGTGGGTGAAGATGTCCCAGCGGCCTTCCGCCACCTTCTTGGCATCAATCGCCACCACGATGCACTGCGAACCGAACTTGTCCGCCGCCGCCCGCACGAAATCGGGGTCGTAGACCGCCGCCGAGTTGATGCTGACCTTGTCCGCGCCCGCGTTCAGCAGGTTGCGGATATCCTCCAGCTTGCGGATGCCGCCGCCGACGGTCAGCGGCACGAACACTTCCGAAGCCATGCGCTCCACCGTCTTCAGCGTGGTATCGCGGCCTTCGTGGCTGGCGGTGATGTCGAGGAAGGTGATCTCGTCCGCGCCCTGCGCGTCATAGCGCTTGGCGATTTCCACCGGGTCCCCGGCGTCGCGGATGTCGAGGAATTTCACGCCCTTGACGACCCGGCCCTTGTCGACGTCCAGGCAGGGGATGATGCGTTTGGCGAGGGTCATGGTTTACTCCGCATCCGCCAGCGCCTGCGCTTCCGCCAGATTGATCGTGCCTTCATAAATGGCGCGGCCGGTAATCGCGCCGATGATGCCATCCGCCGCCACCGTCTTCAGGCGCTTCACATCGTCGATGTTGGTGACGCCGCCGGAAGCGATGACCGGCAGGCCGCAGGCGCGGGCGAGGGCGGCGGTGGCTTCGACGTTGACGCCCTGCATCATGCCGTCACGGGCGATGTCGGTGTAGACGATGGCGCTGACCCCGGCGGCAGCAAACTGCTTCGCCAGGTCCTCAGCCTTCACCTGCGACACTTCCGCCCAGCCGTCGGTGGCCACCCAGCCGTCCTTCGCGTCGATGCCGACGATGATGCGGCCGTGGAAGGCCTTGCAGGCGTCAATCACGAACTGCGGATCCTTCACGGCCTTGGTGCCGATGATGGCCCAGGTCACCCCGGCGCTGACGTAGGCCTCAATGGTGTCCAGCGAACGGATGCCGCCGCCGATCTGGATCGGCAGGCCGGGGTGCTTCTTGGCGATGGCCTTCACCACTTCGCCGTGGATGGGCGTACCGGCAAACGCGCCGTTCAGGTCTACCAGATGCAGGCGGCGCGCGCCCTGGGCCACCCAGTGGCTGCCCATGCTGACGGGGTCGTCGGAGAAGACGGTGTCGTCTTCCATGCGGCCCTGTTTCAGGCGGACGCACTTGCCGTCCTTGAGGTCAATGGCGGGGATGATCAGCATGGATGTTCTCGGTAATGTTCAGAAAAATTAAGCTTTCCAGCCCACAAAATTCTTCAGCAGCTGCAAGCCCCACTTCTGGCTCTTTTCCGGGTGGAACTGCACGGCGAAGAGATTGTCGCGGGTGATGGCGGTGGTGAAGTCGAGGCCGTAATGCGTGCGCCCGGCAATCAGGCTGTCGTCGGCCACGGCCACGTAATAGCTGTGCACGAAGTAGAAGCGGCTGTCCTGCGGGATATCGGCCCACAGCGGGTGGTCCACGGTCTGGCGGACGTTGTTCCAGCCCATGTGCGGCACCTTCAGGCGTTCGCCGTTTTCCACCAGGTCGTTGCCGAAGAACTTCACCTGACCGGCAAACATGCCCAGGCAATCGACGCCGCCGTTCTCCTCGGAACGGTCGAGCAGCGCCTGCATGCCGACGCAGATGGCCAGCACCGGCTTTTGCAGCGCCGCCTCGCGCACTTCCGCGTCCACGCCCACCGCCTTCATGCCCGCCATGCAGTCACGCATGGCGCCGACGCCGGGAAACACCACGCGGTCGGCCGCGCGTACCTTGGCCGGGTCGTGGGTGATGATGACTTCCGATGCGCCCACATGCTCCAGCGCCTTCGCCACCGAGTGCAGGTTGCCCATGCCATAGTCAAGAACAGCGACACGGGTCATTTACAGGCTTCCCTTGGTGGACGGGGTTTGTCCGGCCATGCGGGCGTCGACTTCCACCGCCATGCGCAGGGCGCGGGC
>DASUIM010000057.1:0-1456 GCA_036279775.1 Fluviicoccus sp.
CGGCGAGCAGCTCCTGACCCAGGTCAAGACCATCCTCGCCATCAGCGGCGCGGCCAAGGTCAACCTGATCGGCCACAGCCACGGCAACCAGTCCATCCGTTATGTCGCCGCCGCCATTCCGTCCAAGGTCGCCTCGGCCACTGGCGTCGGCGGCCCGAACAAGGGTTCGCCCGTGGCGGATGTGATCAAGGGCGTAACCAACATTCCGGGTGTCGGCGCCATTACCGCCTCGACCCTGTCCAGCGTCATCAACGCCTTCTTCCTGCTGATCGACAATGTCGCCGGTGAATCCTACCGTCAGGATGCGCTGGCCGGGATGGACTCGCTGACCACCGCCGGCGCCGCCGCCTTCAACGCCAAGTACCCGCAGGGCATTCCCACCACGGCCTGCGGTGAAGGTGCTTACACCGTCAACGGCGTGCGTTACTACTCGTGGAGCGGCACCGGTCACCTGACCAACGTCCTGGATGTTGTCGACCCCGCACTGGCGCTGACCAACGTGGTGTTCCCGGAAGCCAACGACGGCCTGGTCGGCCGCTGCTCCAGCCACCTCGGCCAGGTGCTGCGCGACAACTACAACATGAACCATCTGGATGAAGTGAACCAGCTGTTCGGCCTGGTCAGCATCTTCGAAACCAATCCGAAGAGTGTTTACCGCGCCCAGGCCAACCGCCTGAAATCCACCGGTTTCTAAGCCATCACAGGGGCGCACTTTTGGTGCGCCCTTTTCCCTTCCCACCCCTTGCACCCTCCCCCTGCACCCTTCAGACTTGGACAATACCCATAACAACAGTCTGGAGACCCCCTTGAGCCCGGAAGAAATCGCCCGCACCCGCCTGCGTCCGCGCCGCATGGGCATCGACTCCCATTCCGAACCCGTCGCCTTCCTGCGCGCCGATTGCCACGTCTGCCGCTCCGAGGGCTTTGAAGCCCAGTCCCGCGTCACCATTACCGTTGGCGACAAGTCGGTGGTGGCGACGCTGAACATCGTCTACAGCGACATTCTCGGCAAGGGCGATGTCGGGCTCTCGGAAGCGGCCTGGAAACGGCTGGATATTGATAACGGCGAACTGGCGGTGCTGACCCACAGCCCGTCGCTGGACTCGATGTCGCATGTGCGCAGCAAGCTTTACGGTCACCGTCTTTCCCGGGAAGCGATGAACGAGATTGTCACCGACGTGGTGGCCGGGCGGTATGGCGACATCCAGCTGGCGGCGCTGCTCACCGCCTGCGCGGGCAACCGCCTCGACCTCAGCGAGATCACCTGGCTGACCACGGCGATGGTGCAGGCGGGGCACCGCATCGACTGGGGCCGCGAGATGGTCATGGACAAGCACTGCCTGGGCGGGCTGCCCGGCAACCGCACCACGCCGATTGTCGTCTCCATCGCCGCCGCCTGCGGGCTGATGATTCCCAAGACCTCCTCCCGCGCCATCACCTCGCCCGCCGGCACCGC
>DASUIM010000058.1:0-1660 GCA_036279775.1 Fluviicoccus sp.
CACCCTGTGTTGCCCGATGCCCTGAGCGGAGCGACCCCGCTGGATGTCTTCCGCCAGAAAGCGCGCACGGGTGTCTCTGAAAATGCCCTGCTCAATGAATGGGTACAGTTGCAAGGCTGGGCCGCCGTCAATCTGGCCTTCCTGCTCGGAGGTGCATACCTGCTGTGGCAACGGATCATCAGCTGGCACATTCCGGTGTCGCTGCTGCTGATGCTGGGCGGCCTGTCCACGGCTTTCTACCTGTTTGATCCCGCGCATTACGGCTCACCACTGTTTCACCTGCTGAGCGGCGCGACCATGCTTGGCGCTTTTTTCATTGCTACCGATCCCGTGACCGCCGCCACTTCCCGGCCCGCGCAACTGGTGTATGGCGCGGGTATCGGCGCGCTGATCTTCATCATCCGCAGTTGGGGCGGCTATCCTGATGCCGTTGCTTTCTCGGTACTGCTGATGAACCTGGCCGCGCCGACCATCGATTTGCTGGTGAAGCCGCGCACCTTCGGTCATGACGTCAAGCCGGTGAAATGGAAGGGAGGCAAATCATGACGACGATCAGCCGGTCGATGCTGAAGAATGCCCTAATCCTGAGCGCCTTTGCCGCCGTCACCACCGGCATGATCGCGGGCATGAATTACCTGACGGAAGCCCGTATCGAGGCCAGCCGTCAGGGCGAACTGATGCGCAGCCTGAATGAACTGGTTCCGCCCGGTCTTTATGACAACGATCTGCTGGCGGATCCGCTGACCATTCAGGACTCCGCCCTGCTGGGCCATAGCGGACCGGAAACGGTGTGGCGTGCCACCAAAGGCGGCCAGCCGGTCGCCGCGCTGTTTCCGGTGATTGCGCCGGACGGCTACAGCGGCCGCCTGCGCCTGCTGGTGGCGATCCGTTATTCCGGTGAGCTGGCGGGCGTGCGGGTGCTGTCCCATAAGGAGACGCCCGGTCTCGGTGATGCGGTTGACCGTGCGAAATCGTCCTGGATTGATGTCTTCATCGGCAAGTCCTTGAACCATCCCGATGACTCAGGATGGGCCGTACGGAAGGACGGCGGGCAATTCGACCAGTTTACCGGCGCTACCATCACCCCTCGCGCGGTCGTCAAGGCGGTGCATCGCGCCCTGGTCTACTATCAGGGACACCGGGAATTGCTGTTCACCCCCGCCCCCGGCGCAAAGGAGCAACCATGAGCGAGATTTCCTACCGCAAGATCGCCATCGACGGCCTGTGGAAGAACAATACCTCCACCGTGCAGTTGCTGGGGTTGTGTCCGCTGCTGGCCTGCTCCAATTCCGTGGTGAACGGTCTGGGACTCGGCCTGGCGACAACGCTCGCGCTGGCGGCTTCCAATGCGGCGGTTTCGGTTATCCGCCGTCAGGTGCCGGACACGCTGCGTATTCCGATCCTGGTGATGATCATCGCCGCCATCGTTTCCTGTATCGAACTGGTGATGCATGCCTACACCTACCAGCTCTACCAGATCCTGGGTATTTTCATTCCCTTGATTGTCACCAATTGCGCGCTGCTGGGCCGGGCTGAGGCCTTTGCCAGCAAGCATCCGCCGCTGCCTTCCGCCTTTGACGGCCTGATGATCGGCGCGGGTTTCACGCTGGTGCTGGTGTTGCTGGGCAGCATGCGCGAATTGCTGGGCAACGGTACGCTG
>DASUIM010000059.1:0-1364 GCA_036279775.1 Fluviicoccus sp.
CTGACCTACATTTTGGTCGACGCATGGATGGATAGCTACCCGCGCGAGCCGGCATCCGTCACGCTCGACATCGATGATACCTGCGACGTCGTCCACGGCCATCAGCAGCTCTCGCTGTTCAACGCTCATTATGACGAACGCTGCTTCCTGCCGATCCACGTCTACGACACGGAGAAGAGCCGGCCCGTGGCCGTCGTGCTGCGGCCCGGCAAGACGCCGGGCGGCGTCGAGGTGCGTGCCCATCTGCGCCGCCTGGTACGGCATATCCGGACGCGATGGCACAACACGCAAATTACGTTCCGTGGCGACGGGCACTATGCCCGGCCGGAGGCAATGGCGTGGTGCGAGACCAACGGCATCGACTACATCTTCGGTCTGTCCGGCACCAAGCCTCTCGCCAGAAAAGTCGACGAGGTCGCCGACGACATCCGCACGCGACGCGCCATCGAGAACCTGCCGGTTCTGCGTGGCTATACCGAGACGCGCCACAAGGCAAAGTCCTGGGATCGCGAACGGCGCACTGTCGCCCGTATTGAGGCGACGATGCTCGGCCTCGACATCCGCTTCGTCGTCACCAGCCTCGATGTCGGCTCGGCCGAGTGGATCTACGACAGCCTGTATTGCGCGCGCGGCCAAGCCGAGAATCTGATCAAGCTGCATAAGACGCAGCTCGCCTCCGATCGCACCAGCTGCCGTTCGGCGCTCGCCAACCAGGTCCGTCTCGTGCTCCATACGGCCGCTTATTGGCTGATGCTGACCGTGCGCGACGCCATTCCCAAAGCCCGGGAATTGGCCGCTGCCGAGTTCGCGACGCTGCGTCTTCGGCTCTTGAAAATCGCCGCCCGTGTCGTCGAGACCACGAGCCGCATTCGCCTTGCGTTTGCCGCGGCATGTCCCGAAGCCGACCTGATCTGCGGCTTGCCCGGCGCGCTGCTGCCGCTCGGTCCTTGACCGGCGGGGCGTCCGCCCCCGTTCGCCCAACCCATCCCTCAAGCGCGTTGCAAAGTACCGGTCGTCAGGCGGCGAAAAGCCGAAGGCAATCCTATGCGCCTCGTCAGACAAGATGTGCGGCCGCATCAATCGGGCCCAAAAGCCGCACTCTCACGAATAGGACGGGCTAAGACGCACCCGCGCAACCCTTTTAGAGGGCCGCCCCTCAAGACTGCGGTGGGGGCCATGTTGGGCGCGCCCTACCGAGCCGTAAGGTGCCATACAGACGCACCCCGGGCAAGCCGAGCAACATCCTGCCGCGGCTCTACGCGGCCTCGTCAGCTTCTCGAAAGCTCGCGCGACTATAGGTCTGCTCAAGTGATCTTGGACGTGAGGCTAGCGTGGACCGGCAGAACTTTGATCCATCCAACGTA
>DASUIM010000060.1:0-4810 GCA_036279775.1 Fluviicoccus sp.
ATAGCGCGGCGCGCCGTTGCCGGTGTGCCACGAGCCGGTGTTGAAGAAATGGCGGGAATAGAGGTCCTGGTGGAAATCGACCAGCACGTACATGCGGTTGCGGATGGCCTCGCGCATCTGCGCCACCATCTGTTGCAGGTAAGCGGTGTTGATCTGCCCGGCGGCGGGATTGACCCCCTCCCAGGCGAACAGCAGGCGCACCACGTTCGAGCCGGTGGCTTCGCCCAGGGTGTCGAAGGTATCGGCGGCATCGGCGGTGGTGCGGAAGGGCTTGAAGCCGGTCTCGACATGCTTGGCCGCGCCGGACACGTTCCAGCCGCGCAAATGCGCCTCGCGGCCTAGGCCGTCGCGGAACACGCGGTCGACGCGCACGCCGGACGCAGTATTGACGGTCTTGACGCCGATGCTGAGCCTGGCGGCCTGCGGGTCGTTGTCGAAAGCAAGGTCATGGCCGGACGCGGATGCGGACGCGAGTAGTGCAGTC
Source organism: Fluviicoccus sp. (assembly GCA_036279775.1). Lineage (GTDB taxonomy): Bacteria > Pseudomonadota > Gammaproteobacteria > Pseudomonadales > Moraxellaceae > Fluviicoccus. Next base: position 485 of record DASUIM010000060.1, read on the forward strand.
AGGAATAGTTTGAATCGGGGCTTGTTCATCTTCTTGTACCCGTTTGTTCTGAAAAAGAGAGTAACCACTCTTTGGGAGGGTTTCCCCCTCCCAAAGGAGGGGGAGTAGTCAGGGCGTCAGGTTCCACTGCTGGCCCGGGCCGCCCCACCAGGCCCAGGTCTGGACATTGGCGCCGGCGGCGGTGCTCTGGTTCACCACATCCAGCGCCTGTACCGGATAGGAGCGCATTCCCAGGCGACCGGAGGCGCTGTCGTAGCTGAAGCGCTGGTTGGCGTTGCCGGTACAGGGCCAGATCATCAGGTTGGCGCCGTTGTCATAACTGCCGCTGTTGTCCAGGCAGTAGCGCGGGTCCTTCTGGCTGCGCACCAGGCCGGTGGCGGCGTCGTAATGCCATTTCTGCCAGCTGCCGCCGTTGCAGCTCCATTGCTGCACATTGGTTCCGGCCGCCATGGCGCCGTTGTTGATGTCCAGGCATTGGCCGGAGTTGCGGTTGACGATCTGCACCCAGCTGACCGGTACGGTCTTGGTGACCTGCGGTGCGTAGACCACGCCCAGCTTGTCGACTTCATCGCCGGAACGGCCGTGGAAACCGGTGATCTGCCAGCCCGCCGGGGCGGTGAAGGTGGTGCAACTGGACGTGCTGCCGCCGCCGCTGAGCGTGCGGCCGCTGCTGGTGGTGAACCGGGCGTAGTAGAGGCGGGTATTGCCGTTGTAGACGCCGGTGCAGGCGGTGAGGGCGGTCAGGTATTCGTTGCTGCCCAGCGTCAGCGAGCTTTCCGAGCCGCCGCTGCCGCCGTGACTGAGGATATGGCCGTTGCTGAGGGTTACCTCGACGCGGTCGATGCGGCTGCCGCTGCGCAGCGAGACCTTGCCCACCGATGGCGATACCGGCAGCAGCGAGACATCGTTGAACGCCGCGCCGTGCGGTCCGCCCACCGGATCGCTGAGGCGGCGGTCGGCGCGGGTGGCGTAGCTCCAGCCGACGCGGATGCCGCGATGGTCGGACAGTTCTTCGCCCGCCGCGTTCTGCATGTCGGTGGGAACCAGGTAGGACAAGGCGCTCAGTCCGACAAAGCCGTTGTCGCGGAACAGCACCTTGTCCACCACCTCGCACGTCGGGCTGGTCACGGCGGGGTCGCAGACCATCGCCGCCGCGCCGGGTGCGGGCACGTCACCGCCGCGCACCTGGTCCACCCAGACATCACGGAAGCCGTGGCGCAGGAACTGCCCCATGTTGTCGCCGTCACGGGTGTAACGGGTGTTGGTGTCACCCATGACGATCACGGCGTGCCCGGCGGAATTCGCCTCGATAAAAGCCAACAGTTGCAGGATGTCCTTGCGGCGGGCGTCCAGGTCGGCCGGTTCGGTCTGCGCCTGGGTGTGCAGGTTGTAGATGTCGACGTAGACGCCTTCGGCGAGGCGGGTGCGCGCCAGCGTGAAACCCTTCGGCGTCAGGACATCGACGCCGTTGGCCTGCGCCCACTTCACCCGTTCCCAGTCCATGTAGGGAAAGCGGCTGAGCGTGTTCAGGCCGCTTCCGATGCCCGCGCCGCCGGACGTGGGCGAGCGGTAGGCGTGGTCGTCGCAGCTGTCATAAAGCGCGGCGTGGTAATTGAAGTCTTCCTGCACGTTCACCACGTCGAACTGGCGGATGTAGCAGCTGATCTGCTCGGTCGCCGCCTGACGGCTGCTGGTGGCGCTGGAGAGGATCTCCGGCAGACCCGCGACGTTGTAGGTGAAGGTGCTGAAACTGCCGCTGGCGGCAAGGGCGTGGCCGGAACCGGCCAGGAACAGGCTGAGCAGGGTGCGTTGCAGGTAACGGGGGTTTTTCATGTGATGTCTCCCGACGAAAGCGGCCCGCGCGGTCTGAATGAGGAGTTGTCAGCACGGGCCGTTTTTTCAGGATAGGAAGCGCATTCCTGTTTTCACCCACCCTTAGGTGTGGGTAAAAAATGATCGTGGCGTGCTAGGTTAAAAATGTGATCAATGATCGCATTTTGCAACCGGAGGGATCATAGCATGACCAAAACAACAATCAACCGCCCCGCTGCCGCCATGCCCTGGGGACTGCTGCTGACCGCTCTGGCCGGAGTGGCGCAGGCGGCTTCCACCGTGCCGACGCCGCCCGCGCCCCCGTCCGCCGCCTCGGCGGCGATCCAGGCCTGCCGGGGCAGCAGCCAGTGGCTGGCGGGTGCGGCGAAATCGGACATCACCGGCCCCATGGTCGACAGCAGCACCGGCTACACCGAGCCGGGCGTGACCCTGAACGGGCTGCAAACCCGGCTCCATGCGCGCGGTTTCGTGCTGGAAAGCCCGTGCAGCGGCCAGCGCGTCGCCTATGTCAACGCCGAGCTGCTGCACACTTACCAGAGCATCAAGACCGGCGTCATCAAGAAGCTGGCGGCGAAACTGCCCGGCGTCTACAGCGACGCCAACGTGATGATCGTTGGCACCCACGACCATTCCGCGCCCAGCAACACCTCGTTCCGCACGCTGTACAACCTCGCCAACGGCGTCATCGGTTTTGACGACCTGAATTACAACATCGTCGTCGACGGCATTGTCGACGCCATCGTCCGCGCCCATAACGCCCGCCGCCCGGCGGCGCTGGCCATGGCCAAGGGTGCGGTGGCCAACGCCGCCTTCAACCGTTCGCTGCCCGCCTATCAGGCCAACCCCGATGCCGCCGATTACAGCAGCAATGTCGACACCACCATGACCCTGCTGAAAATGACCGGCACCGATGGCAAGCCGATCGGCGCCATCAGCTGGTTCGGCGTGCACGGCACCTCGCTGGACAAGGATGTCCATGTGGTGGACGGTGATAACAAGGGGCAGGCGGCGCTGCGGCTGGAGAAGACCGTCGGCGGCAGCTTTGTCGCGGCGTTCTCGAACGCGCCGCTGGGCGATGTCAGCCCCAACCAGCCCGACCCCGCCAATCCCGGCGGTGACTTCCTGCGCCCCCACAATCTCGACAGCAGCCTCTCCGCCTATGATGACGCCCGCGTCCATGCCGAACGGCAGTACACCGTGGCGCTGAACCTGTTCAACACCGCCGCCACCCCCGTAACCGGCGGACTTTTTTACAAGCACCAGTTCGTCGAGTTCCAGAACATCCCGGTCAGTCCGGCCTATACCGGCGGCGCCAGCGGAGCCACTACCTGCACCGCCGCCATCGGTGCGGCCTTTGTTTCCGGCACCGAGGAGGGCGGCACCAAGCTGATCGCCAGCCTCAAGGAAGGCTCGCTGACCTATCAGGGCATTCCCATCAACCCGATCATTCCCCCGGCCTTGCAAAAGTGCCAGGCGGAAAAGCAGGTGCTGCTGCCGGTGGGTGATGTCTCCGGCTTCTGGGTCAACAACATTGCCTGGGTCGACACCATCGTGCCGTTCCAGATTTTCGCCATCGGCAACCTCGGGCTGGTCGCCTCGTCCTTCGAGCAGACCACCATGAGCGGCCGCCGCCTGCGCAATGCGCTGAAGCCGACGCTGGCGGTGATGGGGGTGAACGACATCGTTGTCCCGACCATCGCCAACGCCTATCACCAGTACCTCACCACCCGCGAGGAATACGCCGTCCAGAACTACGAGGGCGGCTTCACCCACTTCGGTCCGTGGAGCTCCGCCGCCTTTATTGAACATGCCGACCTCGTCGCGCGGTCGCTGGTCACCGGCGGCAGCCTGAGCGCCGGGCCCACCCCGCCCGACCTGCTGTCGGCGCAGGTGGTGCATACCCCCATCGAAACCTGGGGCGTGGTCAACGACGACCCGCCCTCCGGCAAGAATTTCGGCGATGTCGCCACCGATGCCGCCGCCAGCTATCCGATGGGCAACAACCGCGTCAGCGTCACCTTCTGGAGCGCCCATCCGCGCACCGCGCAGATCCGCCAGCGCGAAGGCGCGGTGCCTGCCGGGTTTAGCTATCTGGAGGTACAGCGCTGGAACGGTTCCGCCTGGGCGCGCTTCGCGACCGACGGCGACCCCTATACCCGTTTCCTGTGGCAGCGGGTGGGCGGCAGCCTGTCGGCGCAATCGCAGGTAACAGTGCAGTGGGATCTTGATCTGGCCCCGCCCGGCACCTACCGCCTGGTGCATAACGGCGTGGCGAAGAAGTGGGGGCTGTTCGGCCCGACCTACGTCAGCTTCAGCGGCGCCAGCCGCAGCTTCAAGGTGCAATAAAAGCAGGGGCGGCCCCCTCCCAAGGGAGGGGGGATTTCACGGTGTTTTTGACTACGATCGCGACCGTAAAGTCTGTTTAATGTACAGATGTGCGGTAACAACAGGAGAACAACAATGAAAAGAATCAGCAGGGGATGGCCGGCATGG
>DASUIM010000061.1:0-6229 GCA_036279775.1 Fluviicoccus sp.
CCGCCCTGCATGACGCCGGCTACTCCATTTGCCTGGAGCGGCCGCGCCTGCTGAAGGCATTCCGGAAATCCGGCGCGGGCAAGGGCGAGCACCCGCTGGTGCAGCGCGCGCTGGCGCTGGCCCATGTGATGAAGCATCGTCAACCGCGCCTTTATGACGACGAACTGATCATCGGCAACGTGTCGTCGAAGCGGGTCGGTGCGAACTTCTATCCGGAAGGGACGTCGGTGAACATCGTTGAAGATCTGTTCAAGCTGCAGGACCGCCCGATCAAGCTGAAGCTGAGCCGCCGCGAGCAACTGGAACTGGCGGCGCTGGCCGCCGACAACGTCTTCACCAACATGGGCGCGCGCGCCTTCGCCCGGCCGGGCTATACCGGTGAACTGCTGGAAATCCTCACCCCCAAGCGCTACATCGTCACCGAGGAGGCCGGGGTGGGGCATCAGGTGGGCGATTACCGGCGGCTGGTGGCGGAAGGGCTGGTGGAAACCGACCGCATCGCTGCCCGTTGCCTGGACACCCGCACGCTGCCGGACGGCGCGCCCGCCGACGCCGATCAATTGGCTTTCTTCCGTTCGCTGCGCATCACCATCGACGGCATCCGCGCCATGGCGACGAACCTCGCCGACGCTGCCGGGCGTGAGGCCCTGCGGACAGACATTTCCGACCAGCGCCGCGCCGAACTGCTGGCCGCCGCCCAAGCCTGCCGCCGGGTACCGTATTACCCGCCCGCCACGTTTCAGGAAGGCTTGCAAGCCTGCTGGCTGCTGCACATTGCCATGCTGCTGGAAGACTTCGAGCAGGGGATGTCCTTCGGGCGGCTGGACCAAGCGCTGATTCATCTCTATGAAGCCGATCTGGCGCGCGGCGCGCTGACCCGCGAGCAGGCGCTGGAGCTGTGGGTCAGTTTCGAGGCCAAGACCGGCGAAACCATCCCGCTCTATTCCAACCGCATGGATGTCTATTTCAGCGGCAACGCGGTGGGGCAGTCGATCACCGTCGGCGGCGTCGATGCGGACGGCCACGATGTCAGCAACGAACTCTCCGAACTGGTGCTGGAAGCCTTCGGCCAACTGGGCACCCGCGAACCGGCGCTGCATGTGCGCGTGCACGCCCAAACCCCGAAACGCCTGCTGGATAAGGCGGTGGCGGTGATGCAGCGCACCGGCGGCCGTCCGACGCTGATGGGCGATGAAACAGTCATCCGCAGTCTGCAGCACACCGGCATGACGCTGGAACACGCCCGTGATTACGCCATCATCGGCTGCGTGGAGCTGGCCAGCCAGGGCCGTACCTACAACTCCGCCGACGCCGCGCTGTTCAACCTGCCGCTGTGCCTGGAGCTGGCGCTGAACCGTGGCGAAACCTTTCGCGGCGAACGACTGGGCTTGTTGACGCCGCCGCTGGCCGCGATGCACGGCTTCAACGACGTGCTGGCCGCCTTCCGCGCGCAGGTGGCTTTTCAGGTGGGGCAGATGCAACGCGCCATTAACCGGTTGGAAGAAACCTACCGCGCGCATCGACCGACGCCGGTGAATTCGATCATGACCCAGGGCTGTCTGGCCAAGGGCAAGGACGTGACCTGGGGCGGCGGCCTGTATGACTACACCTCGGTGCAGGCGGTGGGGTTGGCCGATGCCGGGGATTCGCTCTTCGCCTTGAACAAGCTGGTGTTCGAGGACCGGCGCTTAACGCTGCCGCAACTGGTGGAAATTCTGAAGGCCGACTTCGCCGGTCACGAGCCGTTGCGGGTGGAACTGAGCCGCCGCTTCCCGCGCTTCGGCAACGGCGATAAGGCCGCCGACGCGATGACCCAGCGCGCCGCCGATGCCTTCACCGATGCGGTGACGCCGCGCCGCAATACCCGCGGCGGCCAGTGGATTGCCGGGTTTTACTCCATGTCCTGCGGCGTCGGTTTCGGCAAGCATACCGGCGCCTTGCCCAACGGCCGCAAGGCGGGGCAGCGGCTGTCGAACGGGGTGTCGCCCAGCGACGGTTCCGACCGCAAGGGCCCCACCGCCGCGCTGCGCAGCGTCGCCGGTCTGGACAAGTCGCAGTGGGCCAACGCCCATGTGCTGAACATCAAGTTCGACAAAAAGCTGGTGCACGGTGACACCGGCATCCGCAATCTGGGCACACTGTTCCGCGATTATCTGGTACGGCAGGACGGCATGCAGGTGCAGGTGAACGTGCAGGATGCCGAGGTGCTGCGCGCCGCCAAGCTCAACCCGGAAGCCTACCCCGACCTGCTGGTGCGGGTGTCCGGCTACTGTTCCTACTTCAGCGACCTGCGCCCCGAGGTGCAGGACGAAATCATCGAGCGCATGAGTCATGGCCTCTGACCTGCTGACGGCCGCCGCGCCGTCGCGCATTCCCGTGGCGGCGCTGACCGCCCCGACCTGCGCCGTGCAGCACTTCTGCATCCACGACGGCCCCGGCATCCGCAGCACGGTGTTCTTCAAGGGCTGTCCGCTGAGCTGTGTCTGGTGCCAGAACCCGGAATCGATCTCGCCGCAACCGCAACTGGCGTTCAAGGCGCACCTGTGCGTGGACGGCTGCTGCGCCTGCGTGGAGGCCTGCCCGACCGGGGCGATGACCGCGCCGGGACAATGGTCGGCGGCGGATTGCACGCACTGCCGGGCCTGCGTGGACGTGTGTCCGTCGCAGGCGATGGTGGGCTATGGCGAGGAGCGCGCTGTGGACGAGTTGCTGGCGGAACTGGAGCCGGAATTCGGGCTGCATAAGTCGTCGGGCGGCGGGATCACCTTCAGCGGTGGCGAGGCGACGATGCATCCGGAGATGCTGGCGGTACTGGTGACGCGGCTGAAGGACGAAGGCCTGCACCTGACGCTGGAAACCAGCGGCCAGTTCCGGTTGAAGGGACTGACGGAGGCGATGGTGCAGCCGGGCGAATCGCTGGACGCGCGGGTGGAAGCGCAGCCCTTGTGGCAGGCGTTGCGACGACTGGATCTGGTGCTGTTCGACCTGAAGTTGTTCGACCGCGAGGAACACCAGCGGTTTTGCGGCGCGACCCATGTGCATATCCACGACAACTTCCGCTGGCTGACGGCGCTGGCGGCGCAGGGGCGGGGGCCGAAGGTGTGGCCGCGCATTCCGCTGGTGCCGGGGGTGACGGATACCCCGCAGAACCTGCGCGGGCTGGCGGAGCTGATCCGCGCCGCCGGGCTGGAGGGGGTGACGGTGCTGCCGTATCACCCGCTGGGCAACAGCAAGCGGGCGTGGCTGGGGGAGGCGGAATTTGATCAGCCGAAAATGATGAGCGAGGACGCGGTGCGGGCGGCGCGGGGGATATTGGAGGCGGAGGGGTTGCGGACGTTTTTGGCGGGGGAGGAGGCTTTTGGGGCTTAGGCCTCCTCACTCCCCATATTCAAACACCGGAAAGGGAATCTTCAGCTTGCCGAATTCCCCGGTTTCCATCACCCGCTGCACGCCCAGCACAATCATGTAGGGCGCGGAGCGCTGGATATAGTTGATCGCCCAGTTCGGGGCCTTGCCGCCCGGATCGACATAGCCTTCCGCTTCCACCAGCAGTGTCTCCGGACCCACCGGCGTGACGCGGATGGTCATGTCTTCCGCCTTCATGCGGATAAAAGGCGGATGCTCGGGCGCCAGTTCGGGAATGGCGCGCACCTTGACGGTCAGCGCGCGGTTGGCCTCGGTTTGCGGTTCGATGCGCAGCGACGCGGGCACATCGCGGTTGGGGACGCTGTGCGGCGCGCGGTGCTTGATGTAGAGGTGGTATTCGGTGGGGGAAATGCGGCGCAGCACCTGTACATCCATCACTTCCCAGTACCATTTCGGATAATTCCCGAAGTCCAGCATGATGCGCGCCAGATCGCTCAGGCGGCCTTTCAGCGTCGCCTCCACCTTGAACGAGCGGTAACGCTTGCCGTCCTCCTGCTTGACCCAGGTCTTTATGCCGCGCCGCCGGTCGTTTTTCCCCGGCACCCATTCGTTGCCCAGCTTGGTTTGCAGTTCGGCCAGGTCGCTGTCGTCGTCATCGGCGGCTGCGAATACGGCGGTTGGCAAGGCCAGCGTCAGCGCAAACAGGCATGCCGTTAGTCCCCGGCGGCGGGTCGTGGTCATCGGCGGAATCCTTGGGAGTCATGAATGTATCCTTCTGAACATACCAGCCGTCCCAAGTCCGGGCAATGCTCGGCCGCAGGCGCTCAGTGGCAGCCGCCGCCGCCCGATCCGCCGCCGCCGCAGCCGCAGCCCTTGCCGCCGGGCACCGGCGCGGGTTCAGCGTTCGCCGCGCGGGCCGCCAGCCCTTCAAACAGGATGTTGTTTTCCAGATGGATATGCTGGATCAGGTCGTCGCGGAAGGCGGCCAGCCCCAGGTACAGCGCCCGCCAGGTGTTGCAGGCGTTGACCGGCGGCGTGATGTTGTCGGTCAGCCGTTCAAGCTCCGCCAGCGCGCCGCCATGCTGCACATGCTCGGCGCGCATCACCGCGATCGGGCCTTCCGGCAGCCCGCCGTGGCTGGACGCCAGCATCGGGAACAGGATCTGTTCTTCCTTGGCCATGTGGCCTTCCAGCTCCATCTGCATTTCCGCCAGCAGCTTGGCCAGCCCCACCGGACATTCCGGCTTGGCGCCATGCACGTATTCCACCCGCTGCGCCAGCCGCAGCAGTTCCGGCAACTGGGCGCGGTGCTTCTGGTGGAAGTTCGCCAGCAGATGGTCGATCAGCTTGGCGTTGCCCGCGCCGCGCCAGTCACCACTGGGGCTGGCGCCGGTTTGCAGGCTTTCCAGACGGGCGGCCAGCGCCGCCGCGTCCAGGCCGCGCGCGGCGGCGGCTTCGGCCAGGCTGCGGCGGCCCTCGCAGCAGAAATCCAGCTTGTGTTCGCGGAACAGCGCGGTGGCGCCGGGAATGGAGGTGGCGAGCGCGCCAAGGGGTTGTTGGAGCAGGGTCATGACAGTTCTCCCATCAGGGGTTGGGGTGCGGCGGCGGGTTCGCGCAGCATCAGGATTCGTTGCAGGATTGCTTATCTTCCAAGCAGGTTATTGGTCCCGCTCCCGGAATACAACGTTTCCAGCCTTCTGAAACCCCGACCTGCCCGTCAGGACAGGGCCGCCCCCGCCGGACGGCTAAAACCCACAATTTTTGTAGCAGATTGACCCCAAATGATAATTACTGACACCTAATAACCTACAAAATGTACGGTGATTGCCTCTAGATTACATCGAGCAGTGTTACAGATATTGATGTGACTGAATCGCCTGACGGCAAGCCAACCCGAGCGGAGAGAGCCTCACCATGACCGAGCCACGCAAGCAAGTCGATGTCGCCATTATCGGAGCCGGTTTCGCCGGTCTGGGCACGGGGATTGAACTGAAGAACGCCGGTATCCTCAATTTCGTGATTTTTGAAGGCGAGGACGGCGTCGGCGGTTCCTGGCGCACCAACACCTATCCCGGTTGCGCCTGCGACGTGCCCTCGCACCTGTACAGCTATTCCTTCGCGCCCAACCCCAAATGGCCGGAAGCCTTTTCGCGGCAGGAAGACATCCGCCGCTATATCGAGGAATGCGCCAACCAGTACGGCATGGACCCCTACATCCGCTTCTCCACCCGCGTCACCGACGCCAGCTTTGACGAGCAATCCGGCCGCTGGATCATCACCACCGACGATGGCCAGATCACCGAAGCCCGCGTGCTGGTGCCCGCTACCGGCGCGCTCAGCCATCCCAAGTATCCGGACATCCAGGGCATGGACCGTTTCAAGGGCAAGGCCTTGCACGCCGCCCGCTGGGACCCGTCGGTGGACTTGCGCGGCAAACGCGTCGGCGTCATCGGTTCCGGGGCTTCGGCCATCCAGGTGGTGCCAAACGTGGCCGGGGAAGTCGCCGACCTGAAGGTGTTCCAGCGCACGCCGTCGTGGGTGATGCCGAAGTTCAACCGCACCTTTACCGAGAAGGACCACCAGGCGTGGGCGAAGCATCCGTGGAAGCAGAAGGCGCACCGGCTGGGCCTGTACTGGACCATGGAATCGGCGCTGCCCGCCATTTTGTGGTATCCGAAGTTGCTGAAGGTGGGCGAGCTGATGCACAAGCGCGCGCTGAACCAGCACATCAAGGACCCGGCGCTGCGCCGCAAGCTGACCCCGGACTACAAGGTGGGTTGCAAGCGCACGCTGGTGTCCGACGACTGGTTCCCGGCCTTTGCGCGCCCGAACGTGCACCTGATTACCGACGGCATCCGGGAGA
>DASUIM010000062.1:0-2725 GCA_036279775.1 Fluviicoccus sp.
CCCGCCCGCTCCGACAGCGCCATGTCCCGCGACCAGATCGTGCGGCGCGCCTTCAACGCCTTTGCCGTGCATGGTTTTGACGGTGTCTCGCTGCGCCAGCTGGCCGCGCACTGCGGCGTCAGCGACAGCCTGCTGCACCACCATTTCGGCAGCAAGCAGGAACTGTGGCAGGAAGCGGCCGACCAGGTGATCGGCCCGCTGATGCAGCGGCTGTACCTCACCCTGGAAGAACTGGCCCGCGACCGTGATGCCGCCGCCACCATCCGCCACAACCTGCCGCGATCGCTTAAACTGGTGCTGGCCGAACCGCACGCCGTGGAGTTCATGTTCCGCGAAGGCGAAGCCGACAACGAACGCGGCGACTACATGCGCTCCACCTACATGCGCCCCTACCTGCAACGGCTGGATGTGCTGTTCCAGCAGGCCGTGGCCGAAGGCCGCTTCAACCCCTTTCCCCCGGTATACCGGGATGTACTGGTGATGGGCTTCCTGCGCTCACTGGTCATTCCCGGCGTACTGCAAACGGAACTTGCCCCCCATCTGGCCACCCCGGAAACCGTCTCCGCCTTCATCGACAACATGGTCGAGGCGCTGTTCGCCGGATTCGCCCGCCGTCCTCCATCCGATACGGAGTCCTGACATGCAACCTCATTTCCGTTATGCCGCCTTGCCCCTGCTGCTGGGCTCTGCCTTGGCCCTGTCCGGCTGCGGCAAGCCGCCCGCGCCGGTGGAAAAACCGCGCCCCGTCAAGCTGCTGACCGTCGATGCCGGAGCCACGCAGGGCCGCGTCGAACTGGCCGGAGAAATCCGCGCCCGTGTCGAATCGCCGCTGGGCTTCCGGGTGGCGGGCAAGATCATCAGCCGTCAGGTGGAGGCCGGTCAGCGCGTGCGCAAGGGCGACGTGCTGGCGCGCCTCGACCCGCGCGATTACACCCTGGCCAGCTCTGCTGCCGCCTCGCAGGTGGATGCCGCCAAGGCTGATCTGGATCTGGCCCGCGCCGAGTACAAGCGCTTCCAGGAACTGCGCAGCCAGCAGTTCGTGTCCGATCTGGACCTGGACCGCAAACGCGTGGCTGTCAGCGCCGCCGAGGCGCGGTTGAAGAGCCTGCAAAGCCAGTCTTCGCTGGAAACCAACCGCGTGGAAGACGCCATCCTGCGCGCCGACGCCGACGGGGTGATCACCCAGCTGCATGCGGATGCCGGTCAGGTAGTGGCCGCCGGGCAGCCGGTGGTCAGTCTGGCGCAGGACGGTCCGCGCGACATCGCCGTGGAGTTCCCGGAAGACCGCACCAAGGCCGCCCGCCTGCCGGGCGCCACTGCCGCGCTGTGGGCGCAGCCGCAGAAACAGTATGCCGCCACCCTGCGCGAGCTGTCGGCGGTGGCCGATCCGGTCACCCGCACCTTCCGCGCCCGCTATAGCGTTGATGCCCCGGTGACAGCGCTGGCGCTGGGCCAGTCCGCCACGCTGACCATTCCGCTGCCCTCGCAACAGGGCGGCATCCGCCTGCCGACCACGGCGCTGGTGGGCGACCACAATATCAGCAAGGTCTGGCAGTTCGATCCGGCCAGCGGCAAGCTGCGCGGCGTGCCGGTGCAGGTGGTGGGTATTGAGGGCAACGAGGTACTGGTGTCGGGCCTCCAGCCGGGGGCGAAGATCGTCACCGCCGGGGTGCATGTGCTGAGCGAAGGCCAGGTGGTGCGGCCGCTGGGCGAGGCCGCCCGTTGATCGGGCCGGGAGAACAGTCATGAGTGCACCCGAAAACGAATCCCGCTTCAACATTTCCCGGATCGCCATCCAGAATCCGGCCATCACGATGTACCTGCTGATCGTGATGCTGCTGGCCGGGGTAGCGTCCTATTTCCAGCTGGGCCAGGATGAAGATCCACCCTTCACCTTCCGCATGATGGTTGTCCGCGCCTTCTGGCCGGGTGCCACGGCTATGCAGATGTCGGAGCAGGTGGCCGATCCGCTGGAAAAGACGCTGCAGGAAGTGCCGTACATGTACCGCATCCGCAGCTATTCCAAGCCCGGTGAAACCACCATTTTCGTGGAAGTCCGCGATTCCACCCCGCCGCATGAAGTGCCGAACCTGTGGTACTCGGTGCGCAAGAAAACCGGCGACATGCGCGCCCAGCTGCCGCAAGGCGTGCAGGGCCCGTTCTACAACGACGACTTCGGCGATGTGTTCGGCGTGATCTACACCCTCAGCGCCGATGGCTTCAGCTATGCCGAACTGAAGGACTACGCTGACCGCGTGCAGCAGGATTTGCTGCAGGTGCCGGGCGTGGCCAAGGTCGAGCAGTACGGGGTGCAGAAGGAACGCATCTACATCGACGTCTCGCAGAAAAAGCTGGCCAGCATGAACCTGGACATGCGGCAGGTAATCAACGCCATCAACCAGCAGAACGCGGTGGAATACGCCGGCGTGCTGCGGACACCGGGCGATGACATCCAGATCCGCATCAGCGGCCAGTTCGACCGCGTCGAAGACCTGAAGGCGCTGCCGCTGCGCTTCAACGGCCGCACCTTCCGGCTGGGCGACCTGGCCACCATCAACCGCGGCTATGAAGATCCGCCATCGCCGCGCATGCGCCAGAACGGCCATGAAGTCATCGGCATCGGCATCTCCATGGCCAAGGGCGGCGACATCATCCAGCTGGGCAAGAACCTGTCCATCGCCAGCGACAAGCTGCGCGCCGACCTGCCCGCCGGCATCGAGCTGAC
>DASUIM010000063.1:0-2670 GCA_036279775.1 Fluviicoccus sp.
TCAGGTGCCGGTGCTGGTGGTGTGGGGGGACAAGGACCGGGTGCTGGATGTGTCGGGCGCGGGGGTGTTCAAGCGGTATCTGCCGCAGGCGGAGGTGGTGGTGTTCAAGGGGGTGGGGCATGCGCCGCCCATTGAGCGGACAGGGGAGATGGCGAAGGTGTATGAGGGGTTTTTGGGGAGGGGGTGATTATTTTTGCGGTCAAAGCATTAGTCGTAGGGCTGCACTGCGTACGTTCTAGTGGCGGAGAACGAAGTGAGTCGAAAAATGGGGATATTATAGATATAAGGAGTTTGGAATATCAAATGAAAAATTTTAGACTATGGTTTCTCCCAAGCCAATTTGTAGTGATAACCTGGTTCCGGATCTGATATTTGATGAAAATATGATTTTGTGTTCGCATCAAATGCGATTGTCTCCAAAGTCTCTTCTATAGCGGAATGACCGTTTTCAATACGCTTTCTTTTGAAGGAAGCCATTTTTCCAAAATATGCCGGTGTTGCATGAAGCAACTCTACCCGGAAACTAATTAAGCGGATTGGGGCGGTGACTGTTTGATTTAAAAATGGCGATGAGTTGTGATCTGAGTCATCAAGCTTCATTCTCAGATGAACAATTTCTACATCATTGTAAACACGGGGGTTTTTGAATTTTAGATTTAATGCTCTTGTTGTCTCTCCTGGGATTGGCATGGGCGCTGTAACATTTTGCAGATCTGATTCACATTGAGGGTCTTTAGTTCCAGACCATGAGAATTTGTGCTTGAAGAAGCTCATTACTGGTCGCTTCACCTGAATATGTCGGAATACCTCATAAGTAATATTGTCGCCATCGGATGTTACATAACGGACAAAGGCTGATAAAGATAAATATCCGTTTGGATACCTTTGTTCTATGGTTTTCTTGGTGAGTTGGTAAAGCTGAAAGCATGCGAAAAACACGGCTGAGCAAAAAACTGCCAATGCAATCCAGCTTTTAGTTGAGTCATCTAGGATCATAGTGAGGCTAACGCCAATCAGGCCAGCCAAGCTTGCGAGGATACCTATGATTTCCAAAATCTTCTTCATTAAAGCAGGCTCTTCAAAGCGTGATTAATAAATAAATTAAAAAGGCGCTTTACGAGCGCCTTTTTACAATTTCGAGGTGGTTTAAGATGCGTCGCCGCTCATGATATTTCCCTCCAATAGTTAGACTGCACAACAGAAATCCGCTGCCATGATCTGCATGTGATCGCGGAATTTAGCAGATGCTAGCAGCCTAGCATAGGCTTTTTCGTGATCCCCATTGTCAACATTGTGTATCTACTGAAAGTAAATGAGCATCCATCTACACCCTTCCCCAGCACTTGTAGCGCAAGACCAGTCATCTTTGTGGTAAGTTGGAAAGACTACAATCGTACTATAGGCCACTCCATAACCACCTTCAACAGATCACCGGCTAATAAATGCAGCGTCGCCGGGTGTTGGTCTGGCGCGACCTGTTTGATCACAAAAGTGTACGCCCTGCACCCCTAGGGGGAGACCCAAATTCCACCCCCTCCACCACCGCCCCCATCAAAATCAACCCCGCCCCCACCCACTCCCACCCCTGCAACCGATCCCCCGCCAACACCGCCGCACTCACCACCGCCCCCACCAGCTCCATCACCATAATGATTGACGCCCGACCCGCCTCCAGCTGCGTCACCGCCCACTGCGTCAGGCTCGTCGCCAGCAACAAGCCCCCGAAGCCGAACAGCACCGCCCCCGCCAGCGTCCCCCCGCTCACCGCCGGAAACGCCTGCACCCCCAGCAGCAACCCCACCACCGCAAACGCCCCGCAGCCCACAAACATCGCCCCGATCTTCCCCGCCACCGGCAGCGAATCAAAAGCCCGGAACGCCAGATTGTTCATCGCAAAGGCAAAGCCCGACAGGATCGCCACCAGGTCCACCCAGCTCGGCGGCGACTCCAGCAGCTTCGATCCGCCCAGCAACAACCACGCCCCGCCCAGCGCCAGCACCACCGACACCGCCCGCGCCGCCGTCAGCCGCTCGCCCAGCAACAGGCAGCCGCCCAGCACCCCCCACACCGGCAACAGGTAAAACAGCGCCATCACCCGGATCACATCGCCCGCCGACAACGACAGCCCGAAGGCAAAGTTCGCCAGCCCGCCCACCAGCACAATCACCGCCAAGCCGCCCGCCTGATGCCGCCACTGCGCGCGGATCAGCCACAGCAGCACCAGCGCCGCCAGCCCCACGCTGCCGTAGGCCACCGCCACCATCGCCAGCCCGTCCAGGCCGTGCTCGGCCAAACGCTTCATCGGCCACCAGCTCAGCCCCCACAACAGGGACGAGCCGAACAACACCGCCGAGGCCCGGCGGACGGAATGGGTCATGATCTCAGGCTCCCGCGCGCCACTGGGCGAAATGCGCGCGCTCGCCGTGCAGCATCCAGCGGTTGATCTGGCGCAGGTCGGCCACCGGCTGGTCGGTGAAGGGCAGGCGGTGCAGGTAGCCGTCCGGACCGAACTCCGGCGTCAGCGTCGCGAAGGGCAGCCCGGCGTCCTGCATGGCCTGCCAGCAGCCTTCCCACCAGCGGCGGTGCGCGGCCAGCGCCTCGGCGAATTCCGGGGCGGCGGGGTGGGGCACCTGCGGTCCCTGGTCGTAACCCACCCGGCCGTGGATGTGG
>DASUIM010000064.1:0-1735 GCA_036279775.1 Fluviicoccus sp.
AAGCGTATGCTAAGTGGGAAAGGATGTGGAGTTGCACAGACAACCAGGAGGTTGGCTTAGAAGCAGCCACCCTTGAAAGAGTGCGTAATAGCTCACTGGTCAAGTGATTCCGCGCCGACAATGTAGCGGGGCTCAAGCATACCGCCGAAGCTGTGGCATTCACATAACAACCAGGCCTTCGTGGTCCAGGTGTGTGGATGGGTAGGGGAGCGTCGTGTGGCGAGTGAAGTCGCGGGGTGACCCAGCGGTGGACGCTACACGAGTGAGAATGCAGGCATGAGTAGCGAATGACGGGTGAGAAACCCGTCCGCCGAATGACCAAGGGTTCCAGGGCCAGGCTAATCCGCCCTGGGTAAGTCGGGACCTAAGGCGAGGCCGACAGGCGTAGTCGATGGACAACGGGTTTATATTCCCGTACTGATGAAGAACCGCCCAAGCTAATCCAGTAATGCTAAGTGTCTGAATCCTGCTGACCAATCCCTTCGGGGTGAGGCGGTGGGCCTAGCGCACGACCCTATGCTGGTGCGGTTAGCGTATTAACAGGTGTGACGCAGGAAGGTAGCTGAGCCGGGCGATGGTTGTCCCGGTCTAAGGATGTAGGCCGAGAGATAGGCAAATCCGTCTCTCATATAAGGCTGAGACCCGATGGGTAGCCCGTAAGGGCGAAATCAGTGATCCTATGCTGCCAAGAAAAGCATCGACGCGAGGTTCAAGTCACCCGTACCCCAAACCGACTCAGGTGATCAGGTAGAGAATACTAAGGAGATCGAGAGAATCGTGGTTAAGGAACTCGGCAAAATGCCCCCGTAACTTCGGGAGAAGGGGGGCCTGAGGCGTGAAGGGATTTACTCCTGGAGCGTTCGAAGGCCGCAGAGACCAGTGGGAAGCGACTGTTTACTAAAAACACAGGTCCGTGCCAAGTCGCAAGACGATGTATACGGACTGACGCCTGCCCGGTGCTGGAACGTTAAGGGGACCGGTTAGCCTCACGGCGAAGCTGAGAACTTAAGCGCCAGTAAACGGCGGTGGTAACTATAACCATCCTAAGGTAGCGAAATTCCTTGTCGGGTAAGTTCCGACCTGCACGAATGGAGTAACGACTTCCCCGCTGTCTCAACCATAAACTCGGCGAAATTGCAGTACGAGTAAAGATGCTCGTTACGCGCAGCAGGACGGAAAGACCCCGAGACCTTTACTATAGTTTGGTATTGGTGTTCGGAGTGGCTTGTGTAGGATAGGTGGGAGACGTTGAAGCCCGGACGCCAGTTCGGGTGGAGTCATCGTTGAAATACCACTCTGGTCACTTTGGACATCTAACTTCGGCCCGTAATCCGGGTCAGGGACAGTGCCTGATGGGTAGTTTAACTGGGGCGGTTGCCTCCTAAAAAGTAACGGAGGCGCCCAAAGGTTCCCTCAGCCTGGTTGGCAATCAGGTGTCGAGTGTAAGTGCACAAGGGAGCTTGACTGTGAGAGAGACATCTCGAGCAGGGACGAAAGTCGGGACTAGTGATCCGGCGGTACATTGTGGAATGGCCGTCGCTCAACGGATAAAAGGTACCTCGGGGATAACAGGCTGATCTTGCCCAAGAGTCCATATCGACGGCATGGTTTGGCACCTCGATGTCGGCTCGTCGCATCCTGGGGCTGGAGTAGGTCCCAAGGGTTGGGCTGTTCGCCCATTAAAGCGGTACGCGAGCTGGGTTTAGAACGTCGTGAGACAGTTCGGTCCCTATCC
>DASUIM010000065.1:0-12485 GCA_036279775.1 Fluviicoccus sp.
CTTCACCCTCGTCAACCTTGAAACCGATGTGTTCCAGATCAGAGGGCATCTGACCTTTGATGATCTTGTTGACTTAGCGGCAACTTTGACCAAGCAGCGTATTGCTAGGGTGGACTTCGTATCGAGTCCATTGGCGAGCTACAGATTCCTATCCGCCTGCATTGCCTCAAAACCGTATGAGGTGTTCTCTGCAGTCTTCCTGGACTCTCAGAATGGTGTTATTGCATTTGAGGAGCTTTTCCACGGAACTTTGGATTCGTGTGCGGTTCATCCTCGTGAAGTTGTTAAACGAGCCATTGAGTTGCATGCGGCAGGTGTGATCTTTGCCCATAACCATCCTTCAGGGCATGTTGAGCCGTCATCCGCAGATAGGGCTATCACAAAGCGGTTGAAGGATGCATTGGCGTTGGTGGATGTCCGTGTGCTGGATCATTTCGTGATTGGCGCTGGAGAGTATGTGTCGTTCGCAGAAAGAGGCCTAATCTAGGCGTAAAGAGCCGTTATTCCGCAACACATGCCCTACCCTACAGCATGACGTATATCAACAACGGAGCTTCCTTGTTTCGGCTATGGTTAGATGTGTTGACCACGGGATGATAGGGCTTACTTTGACCTGGTGAATTGTAAGAACGTCTTTCCATGAACGGGAAGAATTGGAGGTGAAAGATGTAGAGAGGTGTTTAGCGTGTATTTGCGTCAAAAACGTCTCAGCCAAATACAAGGCGGCGAGATGTGCTTACGGTGTGCTTAAGTGCAGCCAGAAGGAAAACAACCACTTAGCCTTACTAGCTAAATGGTTGATTTTCAAAGGTAATTTGGTGGACCGAAGGAGGATCGAACTCCCGACCTCCGCATTGCGAACGCGGCGCTCTCCCAGCTGAGCTATCGGCCCGAAGGAATCAGGCGGGCTGATTCCGGAGCACCGATTTTAGCGAAAAAACCCTGCTTGCCAAGACCCCGGCGCAGAATTACTTGCTGTGATGCTCGAAGACGCCCATCCAGTCGTCCGGCAGGGTGGCGTTGCGCAGCTGCGGGATCCGCTCCAGGTACATCTTGTAGAGGATGCGGTCGGGATCGCCCTTGTGCAATTCCCTCAGGATTTGTTCGGCCTCGTCCCACTCGCGGCTGTAATAATGATCCAGCGCCGTATTGTACGCCTTGACGCGGCTGACACGGCTTTCACTGGCATCTTCCATCCGGCACACCGGCTCGTAAACACAGACCGGCTCACGCTTGCCCTTGACCACGATCTTGTCCACCAGCCGGTAAAGATACATCGGCGTCAGGTCGTAAGTCCCCTCGCCCACCAGCACCTTCACCCCATAGAACTTGGTCAGACCTTCCAGCCGCGACCCCAGGTTCACCGCATCACCGATAACGGTATAGGTGCGGCGGTATTCCGATCCCATGTCGCCGACATTCATGAAGCCGGTATTGACGCCGATGCCGATATTGATTTCCGGCAGATGCCGCTCGGCAAACAGCGGCTTCAACTCCTCCACCTTGCGTTGCATGGCCATCGCGGCATTCACCGCATGCTCGGCGTGATCCTCGTCGAAGAGAGGCGCGTTCCAGAAAGCCATCACCATGTCGCCGACGTATTTGTCGATGGTGCCGTTGTTGTCGAAAATGATGCCGGTGATCGGCGTAAAGAAGTCGTTCAGCAATTGCTTGAGCCGGTTGGCCTTCAGCCCCTCGGAAATGGTGGTGAAACTGCGGATGTCGGAAAACAGCACCGTCATGTGCCGCGATTCGCCGTCCATGTTCGCCATCTGGCTGTCCATCAGGATCTGTTCGACGTGGGCGGGCGGCACATACTGCCCGAACAGCGTCTTCATCTCGCGCTTCTGGGTATTGGCGCGCATGAAACCGTAACTGATGTTGAAAATGGCGATCACCAAGGTTGACATCACCAGGATCGACAACGGCAGGTCATAATGCGCCGACTTCCAGAACGCCAGGTTGGCCAGCGTCAACACCGCCAGCCAGCCGGCGGACACCACCAGCATGTAGCCCGGCTCCAGTCGCGGCAGGATCAGCACAAAGATCAGGCCGACCGTCAGCAACAGGGTGAAGGTCATGCCCGGCTCCCAGTCGGGCCGGTAATAGGAGTGGTTCTTCTCCGCCGTGCTCTGCAGGATGGTGTCCAGCAGGTTGGCGTGAACTTCGACGCCGGGATAACCGGTCTCCAGCGGCGTGGTGCGCAAGTCCGTCAGGCCCAGCGCCGAGGTGCCGACCAGCACGATGGCCCCTTGCAATTCCGGAATTTTCCCCTCGGCGCGCAGCACCTTGGCCGCCGACACGTATGGATAGCTGAAGCCCTTGCCCTTGTAGGGGATCAGGGCCAGACCCGACTCATCGGTGTAAATCAGGTTCTTGCCCACCGCCAGCGACTCCACGCGCAACTGGCCGCCGCTGGACACCGTCTGCATGCGGATGAACGGCGACTTCAGGTACTGGCGGGCCATTTCCAGCGCCAGCGAACTGTAGAGGCCGTTTTCGTAGCGCAAGACCAGCGGCGAACGGCGCATGATGCCGTCAGGATCGGGGATGGTGCTGATGAACCCGGCGCCGGTGGCTGACGCGGCGAACAGCGGCAGCATGCCCGTGTAATCCTTCATGCGCACCACGGTCAGGCGGTCGCCTTCCTTGCCGTCCACCGGAAAAAACGGCGCGGGCAGCTGCCCGGAATGGATGCCTTCATTATGCAGGAAATAGCCGATGACGGTGCGGTCCTTCATGGCGGCGGCAAAAGCGCTGTCTGCATCCAGGCCGGACTCCAGTGCTTTCAGCTCCTGAGATGAGGCTGCCGTCAGCTTGCCCGAGGACAGCAACTGCGTCACGGGGTTCAGCTCCGGCTCGGAAAACACCACGTCGAAGCCGATCAGCGCGACATCCTGCTGCTTCAGCGCGGCAACCAGGTCGCCGATACGGGCGCGGGACCACGGCCAGCGGCCTTCGGCTTTCAGGCTGGCCTCGTCAATATCGACGATCACGATCGGCGCCGCCTTCGGACGTTCGGGCGTCAGCATCTGGAAACGCCAGTCGTAAACCAAGGTATCCATCTTCTGGAAGACGCGCTCGGCCATGCTGCCGGGGCGGTTCAACACCACCAGCTCCGCCACGATGAACAGCCCGAGGATGATCAGGCCCATCCATACGGGAAAAATCCTGAGTTGTTGTTTTATCCAGTCAGCCATGTCGCCAGTCCCCTGCATTTCAGCCCATAGTATCCTGCCGGTGAATTATCGCCTAGCGTCTGCATTTGGGCTGCATTATATGTTAGCCTGTCACTCAAATAATGGCCGGTTTTCCGCTCTGTTTACGGCCGCATGTCCGCCGGATTGCGCCGGAGCCGGCAATTAGTTTTTAAGGATGGAATCCCTCAGGCATGTCTTGGCAACTCTCTTTCTGGGCGACGCTCTCGCTGGGCTTTGCCATGGCCTTATGCCTCTGGCCGTGGCTGCCCCGGAGAATCCCGATCGGGCTGAGATTGCGCGCCGCCAGCCTCCCCGTCGCCATGATGATCCTGATCGGCGTCAGCCTGCTGTTCCGTGACTCCCCCTCGGTCATCCTCGCCTTCGCCTCCGTCCTGCCGCTGCTGGCGTCGGCCGAGCTGCTCAGCTTCCGCTGCCAACCCCTCAGCACCGACATCCGCGCCTGGCAAGGCGGCATTGCCATCCTGCTGCTGCTGACCCTGGCCACGCTTTTCCTCGATATCCGGCGCGCCTTCCTGCTTGCCGGTTTCCTGCAAACCATCGGCTTCATCGTGCTGGCCTCGTGGATGCACGCCAAGGGTGTCATGGGACGGGCCAACGCCCGGTTTTACGTGCTCGGCCTGTTCCTTGTCATGACTTCAGGGCTGGCCGTGCTGACCGGCAGCCGCATCGGCTGGGACAGCCTGCATTTCTCGGGGCTGGCGCTGTGCTGCCTGGCGGCGATAACCCTGCTCTGGGCCATCGAAATGGAAGAATACCGCGAGCCCGCCCCCGTCCTGAACGGCAACAGCGGCGGGCGCGACGAAACCACCGAGCAGCAGCAATTGTTCATGTCGATCAGCCATGACATGCGCACCCCGCTCAGCGGCATCCTCGGCATGACCGAGCTGCTGCTGGAAACCCCGCTGACGCCGGTGCAGCGCGAATACGCCCAGACCGTGCAATCCTCCGGCAATGCCCTGCTGCACGTGCTCAACGACCGGCTGGAAGTCGCCAACCAGTCGGCGCAATCCCCCACCATCCTGGAAGAGGTCTTCGATCTGTCGGAGCTGCTCGGCTACTGCCTCGACCTGTTCAAGACACATGCCGACGAGAAGCAGCTGGAACTTATCGGTTATCTCGATACCGCCCTGCCCCGCCAGGTCATGGGCGATGTGGTGCACCTGCGGCAGATCCTGTCGCGCCTGATTCACAATGCCCTGCGCTTCACCGATATCGGTGAAGTCGTGGTCAGCATCAAGAGCAGCCTGCTGGATCAAGACCTGGGCCTGCAATTCAGCGTGCAGGACACTGGCATGGGCATGGACGCCGAGCATCTGGCCGCCCTGTTCGAGCCGGGCAACAGTATCCGCACCAGCAATGTCTGGCATATCGGTCCCGACCTGGCCACCTGCCGGCAGCTGATCACCGCCATGGGCGGCAAGCTGAGCGTGGAAAGCACGCCGCATCAGGGCTCGACGCTGGGTTTCACCCTGCCGCTGAAGTCCGCTTCCGGCAGCGGCTCGGACACCACCACCGAATTCATCGCCACCTTCTCCAGCAAGCGCCTGCTGGTGGTGGACGACAACCGCACCGTCAGCCGCGTGCTGGCCGAACAGGCCACGCAGTGGGGCATGCGCGTCAGCACCGCCGAAAGCGGCACCGAGGCCCTGGCCGTCGCCCGCAACGCCGCCAACCTTGGCCAGCCCTTCGATGTCATCATCATGGATTACCAGATGCCCGGCATGAGCGGCCTGCAGCTTGGCGCGCGCCTGAAGGAAGATCCGCTGATTACCAACGACGTCATCCTGGTAATGCTGACCGGACTGCGGCACAACAATATCCACACGCTGGCGCGCAACGCCGGCATCCACCGCGTCATCAGCAAGCCGGTCACCAGCCGCCAGCTGCGGCAGGTCATCAGCCAGGAACTGCGGCGCATGGACGGCATCCAGCAGCCGGAGACCAATGGCGATGTCGCGATGCGGCTGGGGCGGTTGAAGGTGCTGATTGCCGAAGACAACCAGCTGAGCCAGAAAGTGATTCGCGGCATGATGCAGAAACTGGGCGTTGAGAGCACGCTGGTCAGCAACGGTCGGGAGGCCGTGCAGGCCGTGATGCGTGACCATTACGATCTGGTGCTGATGGATTGCGACATGCCCTATGTCGACGGCTACGCCGCCACGCAGGAAATCCGCAACTGGGAACGCCAGCAGCAGCGCAAGGCATTGCCAATCCTGGCGCTGACCGCCCACATCCTGGAAGAACAGAAACAGAAGGCCTACCGCGCCGGAATGAACGAACACCTCAGCAAGCCGATCGAACTCTGTGACTTGCAGAACGCCCTGATCCGCTGGTCAAAGGACTGATCAGGCGCGGGCCAAGAAACCGCCACCCTCCGGCAGGTTTTCCGGTAGCAGGGTTTTCAGCTCGATCGTATCCGATTGCAGCACCGCGACCTGCTCGGCATTGCGCCGTCGGTACAGGGTCAGCTCCCCCGACGCAAACGGGGTCATCTTCAAGATTGAGCATCCTCCCCGCGGGTGATCGGCGTGCCAGGCCTGCCACGGCATCATCCGGGGATTACTGCCGTCAATTTCCACGTTAAGGCCGAATTCCCGGTTCAGGAAGGAAATCCGCCAGCGGTAATTGTCCAGCGCTTCGAGCCGGTGCCGGAAACTGCCCGCCAGATCATTAAATTCATAACGACGGCCGCGAACCTTCAGTACTGCCAGCCCCAGATAAGGACTTTTCAGTCCGCCCAGCGCCACGCGGGTGCTCAGCCCGTAAAAATAGGCATCGGCATCCTGACCAAAGTGTGCACACTGGGCTGTCGCAAATTCATGAGGATAGCCATCGCCCCAATAATGCAGGTTAGCCCCGGCAAAAGCCCCCTCCAGCCGCATGTCACCGATTTGCAGCACCCCTTCAAAACGCACCGCGCAGTCCCGGATCAGCACCTTGTGCCGGTTCCATGACCATGCATAAAGCCGGTCCAGCGGTAATGGCAGCAAAACCTCATTGCGCCGCTGCAGCGCCAGTTTCCAGTTACCGCCACCGCCATCACCGTAAAGCTTGCCGCGCAACCATAGCGGGCTGATCTCGAAGAATGCGCCGGAGCCAAAGCTGAAGCCCATATCATCCCAGCCGGCCGAGCGCTTCAGTTGCTTCAGGTGCAGGCCGGTCATTTCTTCGCGCTCCACCACACAGGCGGTACGGTTCAGCTTGCGGTCAAAGCACATCATTGCCACTTCCATGACCCCGGGGCTGCGCGAACGCGGCATGGTGCAGGCATGGCGCACAAGAAAGGCATAACGCCCATCGGCGCTGACGCCATTGAACTCAAAAACTTCATACAAACCGCGTCGGGCGGACAAGGCCTGAAGTTCGGCGGGCTGGATCATGGGCATGTTCCAAAACAGACAGAATCGGGAAACGGATCAAGGAATGACCGCGCGGACTAGAAACCGAACTGGGCCTCCAGCCGCAGGATCACGGAAGGCACCGCCTCCCAGGCGGTATCCTTGCGCCGGGTCAAGTGCGGCTCGATCTCGGCATAGAGCCAGGGACGCCAGAAATTTTGCCGGTACAGCGCAAACACTCCCTTGGACTCCAGGTGCCAGTCCGGCTGCTGCACCCCTTCAAAAATGAAACCGTAAGACAGGCTGCGCTTCGTGCTGATTCGGTGCAGGATTACCCAGTTCTGCGCCCAGCGCAAGCCCACGGGATCCGGCTCCCGCTCCCAATAATACAGGGCGTTGCTCAGCAGGAAGGCGGTTTTGTCATCCAGCGCGCGCTCGGCGTCCAACTGCGTGGTGCTGCGCGTCTTGTCGTTGACACCGTATTTGAGGGTCTCCGTGAAATGCAGGACGGAGTCATCGCCCAGATGCCACATCCGCCGCGCCCGCACCCGGGTATAGATATCCGGGGATGAGTGCACGCCAAGGTCAAAGGTGTACTTCACGTGACTGAATATTTCGGGAAACCAGCGGATGGCGGCGCTGGTGCTGGAGACGCCCGGCAAGCTGTTGACCAAGTCCTGGCCGCGATGCAGCAAATCCTCATCGTCGCCCACCACCAGCTTGATGCGGCGCTTGGCGTTGGGCAGAATGGCCGAGGCGCGAATGGAATTTCCCGCATGCAAGCCGAGATTCTCATCCCAGCGCTCTGACACGATCACCCGCAGGCGCACCTTGGCTTCTTCCGGCCCGTACCAACTGCCGAACAGGCCGTCAAACCACTGCGCGGTCGCGGCGGTGCGGCTGGAAATGATGCAATGCTGGGAGTCCAGCCACCCGAGGAAGCGACCTTCCGGGTCGCGTTGCAGGCAATCCCGGAATGTTTCCGTCACAGCCGGCTGAGGAATCTCCGTAACGGCCGGGGTCACAGCATCGACGGCAGGGTCAACCTGCACAAGCGCTGACGACGTCACCGCCTGCACCCGGTCCGGAACCATGACCGGCGCTTCCTCAGCGCACGCCAAACCTGCAACCGCGATGCTAACCGCCGCCACCCACCCTGCGCTCCTGGTGTTTCCGACCACGCTCACATAAATCCCCACGCTTGACATGGACTCAGCATACCGGCGATTCCGGACCGGCAACAAGACGGGATAACAATTCCCAAAAGAAAAAGCCCCCGGAATCCGGGGGCTTTTCAGGAGCTGCGCGCGATCAGGCGAAATAGTCCATATCGAACTGCATCACGCTGTCCGCGCCGGCCTTGATGCTGGCCAGACGGCTGGTCAGCTCGGGCAGCTGGCGGGTCACGAAGAACTTGGCCAGCTTCAGCTTGTCGCTGTAGAAGGCTTCGTTCTTCCCGGCGGCGGCCTTGGCCAGTTTTGCCCACATGTAGGCAAAACTCAGCAGACCGAAGGCATGCATGTAATCGACCGCAGCGGCGTTGATTTCGTCCGGATTGACCTTGGACTGTTCAACCACCCACTGCGTCGCCGCTTCGATTTCATCGGCAGCCTGCGCCAGCGCCACGCGCATGAAGTCGAGGGAAACATCACCGGCCAGCGTTTCGTTGAAGGCGCGGATTTCCGCCAGATAGGAAGCCACAAAGACGCCATTGTTCTTGGCGACCTTGCGGCCCATCAGGTCGTGCGCCTGCACGCCGTTGGTGCCTTCGTAGATTTGCGAGATACGGGTGTCGCGCACCCACTGCTCCAGACCCCATTCGCGGATGAAGCCGTGGCCGCCCAGCACCTGCTGGCCTTCGATGCAGTTTTCCAGACCCTTGTCGGTCAGGTACGCCTTAACCACCGGCGTCAGCAGCGCGACGCGATCGGCGGCGGCCTTGCGCACGGCAGGATCTTCGCTGTACTTGTTCAGATCCAGCTGCTGTGCGGCATAAATGGCGAAAGCACGACCGGCTTCGTTGTTGGCGCGGATTTTCAGCAGCATGCGACGGACATCCGGGTGCACCAGAATGCTGTCGGCATTCTTTTCGGGCATCTTGACACCGGTGGCGGCACGGCCTTGCAGGCGGTCACGCGCATACGCGGCGGCATTCTGGTAGGCGGCTTCGGAAGCGCCCAGGCCCTGGATGCCCATCGACAGGCGTTCGTAGTTCATCATCACGAACATGGCTGCCAGACCTTCATTGACCTTGCCCACCAGATAACCCGTCGCGGCATCGAAGTTCATCACACAGGTGGCGGATCCCTTGATGCCCATCTTGTGCTCAATGGAACCGGCGGCCACGGTGTTGCGCGCGCCCAGCGAACCGTCGGCGTTGACGTGGAACTTCGGCACCAGGAACAGCGAGATTCCGCGCGAACCGGCCGGGGCGTCCGGCAGCTTGGCCAGCACCAGATGGATGTGGTTTTCACACAGGTCGTGCTCGCCGCCGGTGATGAAGATCTTGGTGCCGGAAATCAGGTAGGAGCCGTCAGCCTGCGGCTCGGCCTTGGTGCGGATGATGCCCAGGTCGGTGCCGGAGTGCGGTTCGGTCAGGCACATGGTGCCCGCCCACTCGCCGGAATACATCTTCGGCAGGTAACGGTTGTTCAGTTCTTCCCCGGCGTGCTCCTTCATGGCCATGCCCGCGCCGATGGTCAGCAGCGGGTACAGGGTGAAGGACGGGTTGGTGGCGAACAGCATTTCGTCGGTCAGCACGGTGACCATCTTCGGCATGGCCTGGCCGCCGAACTCTTCATCGGCGCCCAGACCGATCCAGCCGCCTTCGGCGTACTGCTTGAAGGCTTCCTTGAAGCCCTTCGGCGTGGTGACCACGCCGTTGTTGAAAGTGCAGCCTTCTTCGTCGCCGGAGCGATTGATCGGCAGCAGCACGTTTTCGCTGAACTTGGCCATTTCTTCGAGAATGGCGTTGACGGTGTCCAGGTCCACATGGCTCATGGCCGGGTTGGCCTGCCAGAATTCATTGGCGTTGAAGACTTCGTCCAGCACGAAACGCATGTCGCGGAGGGGGGCTTTGTACAGGGGCATGATTATTCCTCAATAAACTTGTCAGAAAAAAGCCCGCTTATGACGGCGGGCTCTTCTCGATCCGGCAATTATCGCACGAATCAGAACGCGAAGGCTTCCGGAGCCATGTTCAGCGACTCCAGGCCGGCGTCGATGATCTCGACATGGGCCTTGGTGCGCGGCAGGATCTTCTTGAAGTAGAACTGCGCGGTCTGCACCTTGGCCTTGTAGAAGGCGGCATCGCCCTCACCGGCGGCCAGCTTGTCCTGGGCGACCTTGGCCATCCAGGCCCACAGGTAGGCCATGGTCACGTAGCCGGAGTACATCATGTAATCGACGGCGGCAGCACCGGCTTCGTCCGGGTTGCTCATCGCCTTCATGCCGATACGCATGGTGATGTCGCCCCATTCCTTGTTCAGCGCGGCCAGCGGACGCACGAACTCACCCATCTGGGCATCGCCTTCATTGGCGGCGCAGAACTTGTGCACGACCTTGGTGAAGTTGCGCAGCAGCGCGCCCTGGGTTTGCAGGACCTTGCGGCCCAGCAGGTCCAGCGCCTGGATCTGGGTGGTGCCTTCGTACAGCAGGGCGATACGGGTGTCACGGACGATCTGTTCCATGCCCCACTCACGGATGAAGCCGTGGCCGCCGTACACCTGTACGCCGTGGTTGGCGGCTTCGTAACCGACTTCGGTCAGGAAGGCCTTGGCGATCGGGGTCAGCATCGACATCATGTCGTCAGCGGCCTTCTTGTCCTCGGCGGACTCGGAGCCTTCCAGCACGTCAGTGAAGGTGGACAGCCAGTACACCATCAGGCGGCCGCCTTCGGCGAAGGCCTTTTGGGTCAGCAGCAGCTGGCGCACGGCCGGATGCACGATGATCGGGTCGGCTTCCTTTTCCGGAGCCTTCGGGCCGGTCAGCGAACGCATGGCCAAACGGTCCTTGGCATAGGTCAGCGCGCCCTGGAAGGAACCTTCGGCAGCGCAGACGCCTTGCAGCGCGGTGCCGACGCGGGCGGTATTCATGAAGGTGAACATGCAGTTCAGGCCCTTGTTGGGCGGGCCGATCAGGAAACCGGTGGCGCCGTCAAAGTTCATCACACAGGTGGCGGAAGCCTTGATGCCCATCTTGTGTTCGATGGAGCCGCACTTGACGCCATTGCGCTCGCCGGAACCCGGCATGAACTTCGGAACCAGGAACAGGGAAATACCCTTGGTGCCCTTCGGAGCATCCGGCAGGCGGGCCAGCACGACGTGGACGATGTTCTCGGCCATGTCGTGTTCACCGGCGGAGATGAAGATCTTGGTGCCGGAAATCTTGTAGGAACCGTCAGCCTGCGGTTCGGCCTTGGTGCGGATGATGCCCAGGTCGGAACCGGCGTGCGATTCGGTCAGGCACATGGTGCCGGTCCATTCGCCCGACACCAGCTTGGTCAGGTAGGTTTCCTTCTGTTCGTCGGTGCCGTGGGCGGCGATGGTGTTGATCGCGCCGTGCGACAGGCCGGGGTACATGGACCAAGACCAGTTGGCGGTGCCGGTCATTTCGCTCATGGCGATGCCCAGCGAAGGCGGCAGACCCTGACCGCCTTGTTCCACCGGCGCGGCCAGCGAACCCAGGCCCAGCTCGACGAACTTGGCATAGGCTTCCTTGAAGCCCTTCGGGGTGGTCACGACGCCATCATCAAAGCCGCAACCTTCTTCGTCGCCGGAGCGGTTGATCGGGGACAGTTCGTTCTCGGCGAACTGGGCGCCGGTTTCGAGAACGCTGTTGACCAGGTCACGATCGACTTCGGCAAAATGCGGAAGGGACTTGTAGTGGTTTTCCACGTTCAGGACTTCGTGCATGACGAATTGCATGTCACGGAGGGGAGCCTTATATTGTGCCATGATGATGACCTCTCTGGTGCTTGGGTCGCCTCCCTGACCGGGAAGCGGCTAACGAATCGTCTACGGACGGAAAAGCGGTGACGTAGTGTAGAAATTGCTCGGTGCTCAACCTAGCAAATTTCATGACCGCCCGGTCACGCCTTTCCCCTTCCGCCGTTACGCCCTTATTCTTGCCTGTATTCACGGCCGCGCGCGCCTGAACAATTCCATTTTTGTCCAAGACAAAACCCATTCACCGGCAAAACTCCGGCGACAGTCGCGACGGGCGGTTTGTGGTAAAGTCCGGCGAATTTTCCGGAGAACCCGTCATGAAGATGAAAGCTGTGATTGCCCTGACCGTATCCGCCGGTCTGCTGAGCGCCTGCCAGATGATGAACACGGCCCCCGCCGCCGGTGGCGCGCCGCGCCCGGCCTTCAAGGACACCGTGGCGGGCATGGCCACGGTCAGTTCGCTGCTGGTGGTGCTGGAACTGAAGCGCCAGAAGACCCAGGAAACGTTGAAGGCGCAAAAGTCCCCGGACGGCATCGCCAAGTATCAGGCCCGGCTGACCGCGCTGGACGCCATTAAGGGCAACATGGTCAGCTATTCCTCCGGCACCATGTCGCTGGGCGACCGCATTTCGCTGGTCAATGCCAGCAGCGACCTGGCGAAGACCAAGCTGCCCGAACATACCGACATCATCAACATGCTCAGCACGCTGGGACAGGTGCTGATGACCACCCAGGCGCAGATGAAAGCCGGGCAGTAACCCCCTCCTCTCCCTCGGACTTCCGTACCGGCGCAAGCTGGCACAGGACTTGCCTCCTGTCAGTCATAACGGCCATGACGCCGAATGACCAAACCGGAACCGAGGGTAATTTTCATGTCGCCGACATCCGTATTCCCGCGACACCCCATGACAGCACTGGTCCTGACCGCCGGCGGCGCCCGCGGCGCCTATCAGGCCGGCGTCATCAAGCGCATCAGTGAA
>DASUIM010000066.1:0-1396 GCA_036279775.1 Fluviicoccus sp.
ACCGAGAAGCAGGTGCGCTTGCTGTGTGAATGGTATCTGCGGTTCCGTAAAGCCCAGTAATCCGGTTCCGGAGGTGGCATGAGCTACATCATCGACCGTCGCCTGAACGGCCGGCACAAGAGCATGGTCAACCGCCAGCGCTTCCTGGACCGCTACAAGGCGCAGATCCGCGAGTCGGTGTCGGAGGCGGCGGGCAAGCGCAGCATTACCGACATGGATCGCGGCGAGTCCGTGACCCTGCCCACGCGCGACATTTCCGAGCCGGTGTTCCATCACGGGCCGGGCGGCTCGCGGGAGATGGTGCATCCCGGCAACAAGGAATTCGTCACCGGCGACAAGGTGCCGCGCCCGCAAGGCGGAGCCGGTGGTCAGGGCGGCGGCAAGGCGGGCAATTCCGGCGAGGGCGAGGATGATTTCAGCTTCACGCTGACACAGGAGGAATTCCTCAATTTCCTGTTTGAAGACCTGGCGCTGCCCAATCTGGTGAAGCGGCGGCTGGCCGGGGTGGAAACCTGGGAATGGCAAAGCGCGGGCATTGTCTCCGAAGGCAATCCGGCCAAGATCAACATCGTGCGCAGCCTGCGCGCCGCCACGTCGCGGCGCATTGCGCTGGGCGCGGGCAAGCGGCGGCAGATCGCCGAGGATGAGGCCGAACTGGCCGCCCTGCTGGAACTGGAGGCCTCGCCCGAACGCAACGAGCGCATCCGCGAGCTGAAGGCGGAAATCAGCAAATTGAAGCTGCGGCTGGAAAAGATCCCCTTCATCGACACCTTCGACCTGCGCTACAACCACCACATCAAGGTGCCTAAGCCTACGGCGCAGGCGGTGATGTTCTGCATCATGGATGTCTCTGGCTCGATGAGCCAAGCCACCAAGGACATGGCGAAGCGCTTCTTCCTGCTGCTGTACCTGTTCCTGAAGCGCAATTACCGCAAGATCGAATTGGTGTTCATCCGCCACCACACCAGCGCCAAGGAAGTGGATGAACAGGAATTCTTCTATTCGCGGGAAACCGGCGGCACCATCGTCTCCAGCGCGCTGAAGCTGATGGATGAGATCATCGCCGAGCGCTATTCGCCGGAACAGTGGAACATCTATGCCGCGCAGGCCTCGGACGGCGACAACTGGAGCGACGACTCGCCGTTGTGCCAGGAAATCCTGACGCAGCACATCATGCCGTCGCTGCAGTATTTCGCCTACATCGAGATCACGCCGCGCCAGCATCAGGCGTTGTGGCAATCCTACGAGGAGGTCGAAGCCGCCTTCCCGCAGGCTTTCGCCATGCAGCAGATCATCGAGCCGAGCGACATCTATCCGGTGTTCCGGGAACTGTTTGCGAGGAAACCCGCATGAGCAAGCCCATCTCCACGGGTTCGGAATGGTCCTTCCCGCTGAT
>DASUIM010000067.1:0-1036 GCA_036279775.1 Fluviicoccus sp.
CCCAGCCCGGAACTGTTTCCGCTGGCGCGGCTGGCGCGCTCGATGTCGCACGCGCTGCACCGTCTGGCCCCGGACACCATCATTGCCGAAATGACCGAAGGCAACGCCGAGCTGCGCCGCCAGATCGCCCTGCGCAGCGCCGGTTTCGGCATCCGCCGTCCGCCGGAGGAACTGGTGATAACCAGCGGCGCGATGGAGGCGCTGAACCTGTGCCTGCAATGCCTGACCCAGCCGGGCGATCTGGTGGCGATAGAAGCGCCCGCCTTCTACGCCAGCCTGCAGGTGCTGGAGCGGCTGAAACTCAAAGCCGTGGAAATACCGGTGCATCCCCGGGAAGGCATTGACCTGGACTATCTGGAAGACTGCCTGCAACGGCTGCCGATCAAGGCCTGCTGGTTCATGAGCAGCCTGCAGAACCCGCTGGGGGCCAGCATGAGCGATGAGCGCAAGCAGGCGCTGTATGCGCTGCTGGTGCGTTACCAACTGCCGATGATTGAGGACGATGTCTACGCCGAACTCTATTTCGGCGACCGGCCGCCTCGGCCGGTGAAAAGCCTCGATTCCGAGGGACTGGTGATGCACTGCGGCTCGTTTTCCAAGTGCCTGGCGCCGGGCTACCGCATCGGCTGGGTGTCCGGGGGACGTTACAGCGAGGCGATCCAGCGCCTGAAGCTGATGACCACGATTTCCCCGTCCATTCCCGCCCAGGCCGCCATTGCCGACTACCTGCAACATGGCGGTTATGACCGTCACCTGCGCAAGCTGCGCCATGAGTTGGAAAGCCGGCAATCGTCGATGCTGGCGTCGGCCGCGCGGCATTTCCCCGAGGGCACGCGCGTCACCCGTCCGGCGGGCGGCTATCTGCTGTGGTTCGAGTTTCCGGATGGCGTGGATTCGCTGCAACTATGCCGTCAGGCGATGGCGCAAGGCATCAGCCTGGCGCCGGGACCGATCTTCTCCGCCACCCGCCGCTTCCGCCATTGCGCGCGGCTGAACAGCGGCCACCGCTGGGATGAACGCAAGGAGCAGGCGATGG
>DASUIM010000068.1:0-16180 GCA_036279775.1 Fluviicoccus sp.
CTACTACGTGCGCATCAGCGGCCCCAGCATGCAGGACGCCTTCGTGCGCGACGGCGACATCGCCGTGGTCGACTGCTCGAAGAACCCGCAGCCCGGCAACATCGTCATCGCCGTGGTGGACGGCGACATGCTGGTGAAACGCCTGCAATACGGCCCCGGCGGCCACCCGGAACTGCATCCCGCCAACCCGCGTTTCCCGATCCTCCGCATCCGTCCCGAACAGGACTTTATGATCTGGGGAGTGGTGACATGGACCTTGCACCGGCACCTGTAAAACCCCTGTTCGCCCTGGTGGACTGCAACAACTTCTACGTCTCCTGCGAGCGCGTTTTCCAGCCGCACCTGAACGGCCAACCGGTGGTGGTGCTCAGCAATAACGACGGCTGCATCATCAGCCGCTCGGCGGAGGCCAAGGCGATGGGCGTGCGCATGGGCATTCCCTGGCACGAGGCCCGGCCGTACCTGTCGCAAGGGCTGATCGCCTTGTCCAGCAACTACGCCCTGTACGGCGATCTGAGCGCGCGGGTAATGAACATTCTGGGCGAGATGGCCCCCCGGCAGGAAATCTACAGTATTGATGAAACCTTCCTTGACCTGAGCGGCGTGACTGCGCCGGAAAATCTGGCGCTGGCCATGCGGCGGCGCGTGCTGCAATGGGTGCATATTCCCACCTGCATCGGGCTGGGCAGCACGCGCACGCGCGCCAAACTGGCCAACCATGTCGCCAAGAAACAGCGAGGCGGTAACGGCGTGTTCAATCTGGAAGCGCTGTCGCCGTCGGACGAGCAGGCCTTGCTGGCGTCACTGCCGGTGGGCGAGGTGTGGGGTGTCGGTTTCCGCTGGCAGGAGAAATTGCAGCGGCTGCGCATCCGCACCGTGGCGGATTTGTGCGCGGTGGATGCCGACTGGTTGCGGGCGCAGTCGAATGTGGTGCTGGCGCGGACGGTGAAGGAATTGCAGGGGGTGTCCTGCCTGTCGCTGGAAGACGTGGCGGAGCCGCAGCAGCAGTTGATGCACTCGCGGTCCTTCGGCCATCCGGTGACGGAGTTGCGGCATCTGGAGGAGGCGGTGCATGACTTCATCACCACGGCGGCGGCGAAGTTGCGGCAGCGCGGTTTGCAGACGGCGATGCTGAGTGTGTCCATCCAGACCTATACCCATCGCGGGCCGGAAACGCAGTACCGCAACAGCGCGGCGCTGCCGCTGGCCGCGCCGACACAGGACAGCCGGGTGCTGGCGCAGTTGGCGCGGGAGGGGCTGCACCGTATTTTCCGGCCGGGTTTCCGCTACAAGAAAGCCGGGGTGCTGTTGACGGCCCTGAGCGGGGTGGAGCAGCGGCAGCTGGACTGGCTGAACCCCGGCGACAGCGAGCGCAGCCGGGCGCTGATGGCGGCGGTGGATGGCATTAACCGGGGCATGGGGCGCAATGCGGTGCGCTGGGGCCTGCCGACCGATGCGGGGCATTGGCGGATGCGGCAGGAACGGCGTTCACCCCGGTTTACCAGTGCGTGGGAGGAGTTGAAGGTGGTGAAGGCCTGAGCCCTTCACTCAATCCGGTTCCTGCCTTGCGATTTGCAGCGGTATAACGCGGCGTCGGCTATCTGGATGAGTTCTCTGGAGTCGGAGTCTCTGGCGGGGGTCAGCGTGGCCATGCCCAGGCTCAAGGTGATGGAGCCGGATGCCAAGCCCGCCGCGTCGGTAATGGTCAGGTTCTGGATACTCCGCTGCATGTCCAGGGCGATATGCCGCGCGCCCGCCTGCGGGGTATCCGGCAACAGCACCGTAAATTCCTCACCGCCATAGCGGCACACCAGATCCGTGGCCCGGGTCGGTATGGCGGCCAGGGTTTTGGCGACGGCCTTCAGGCAGTCATCACCGGCCAGATGCCCATAGGTATCGTTGTAGGCCTTGAAGTGATCCAGATCAATCAGCAGCAAGGAAAGTGGCGTCTGGCAGCGGATGGCGCGCTGCCATTCCAGTTCCAGTGTCCGGTCGAACTGGCGGCGGTTGGGAATGCCGGTCAGGCCGTCAAGCCACGCCATCCGCTCCAGGGCATCCTGATAACGTTTAAGCGCCAGATGGTTGACCAGCCGTTGCCGGACAATGGCCTGGTTATAGGGTTTGCTGATGTAGTCGATGGCGCCGGCCTGCAGGCCGGTTTCCTCGTGGATGTCATCATTCATGGCTGTCAGGAAGATGACCGGAATATGCCGGGTGGCCGGTTCTTCCTTGAGGCGTCGACAGACTTCCAGTCCGTCCATGCCGGGCATGCGGACATCCAGCAGGATCAGGTCGGGATCGGCTGCCAGCGCCAGTTCCAGCCCCTGGGGCCCGTTGGTGGCAAACAGGACTTCGTAATCTGGAGCCAGCATGGCGTGCAGGACTTCTATGTTGGCGGACGTGTCGTCCACGACCAGGATGGAATGGCGTCTGGCAGGCAGTGTGTCAATCAAGGGTAAACTCCTTTTTGAGCGCGATGCTTTCCAAAACCCGTCGCGCCCGCTCGTAGTCCAGTTTGGCCAGCAGTCTTGCCACTTCCGCCGTTTCCAGAGGGTACTCCTCCATCAGGGCGGCTTTCAGGTTTTCAAAGCAGGTTCGGGCATCCAGGCTTTGCCGCCGCAACAGGGTATCCAGTTGCCGCATTTCCGGTTCCAGTTGGGCGGCGGGCATGGTCTGGCGCGGTGCGGCCGTCAGGGGAGCCAGCGGCAGGAATCGGGCCAGCATGGCGGCCAGCACCTGAATATCCACGGGCTTGGCCAAATGGGCATTCATGCCGACTTGCAGACAGCGTTGCCGGTCAGCGGGCATGGCATAAGCCGTCATGGCGATGATGGGTAATTCCTTGGCATTGAAGCGTTGGCGGATCAGGGTGGCCGCCTTGTAGCCGTCCATGACCGGCATTTGCAGATCCATCAGCACCAACGCGTACGGCAACGCGGCTTGATCCAGCATATCCAGGCCGTTTTGGCCATTGACCGCCACGTCGACGGACAATCCGAGGACGTGCAGCATGTCCCTGGCCAGCAACTGGTTGACATCGTTGTCCTCCACCAGCAGAACCCGGGCGGGGGCAAAATGCAGCATGGAACGGGGTTCCAGTGAGCGGTCCCTGTCGGTGTTGCGGTACTCCCTGAGAATGGTCGAATAAAGCGCCGAGGCGGTAATCGGTTTGATCAGGCGGGCGGCGAAATCGGACTGATCGGCCTTTCCTTCCTGCAAGGCATGGGCGTGACCGGTCACAAGGAACAACAGCGGCGCCTTGGCCAGGGTAGGCTCTTCCCGTATGCGCCTGGCGGTTTCCAGGCCGTTCCATCCCGGCATTTGCCAGTCAATCAGCACCAGGTCGAAGGGGTTGTCCCAGGCGGCGTCGATGACAGCCTGCAATGCCGCCTCGCCGGAATCGACGGCGGTGACATCCAGTGACATCTGGTGCAGCAGGCTGAGCATGATGGTGCGCGCCGTCTGCGAATCATCCACGACCAGAACGCGTAATCGTCCCAGGGCATGACGATGATTATGCGGTGCGGCCTCGACGGAGGCGTCATCCATTTTTAACGGCAGCTTGAAACTGAAGGTGCTGCCCTGGCCGGGGATACTGGTGACCGAGATCCGGCCGCCCATCAGTTCGACAAGACTCCGGCAAATGGCCAGCCCCAGGCCGGTGCCGCCATAGCGCTGGGAAATGCTGTCATCGGCCTGGGTAAAGAGTGTAAACAGGCGGGAGAGACGATCGGGCTCGATGCCGATACCGCTGTCGCGCACCCAAAACAGCAGGTCGATGGTTCGGCCGACGCGGACGGCAGCGTCGGCATCGATATCAACGCCGATCACGATGTCGCCGTGCTCGGTGAATTTGACGGCATTATTGCAAAGGTTCAGCAGCACCTGTCCCAGCCGCAGGGAGTCGCCCCGGACGGAAACGGGGACATCCGGGGCAATATCCAGCGCGACTTCCAATCCTTTGGCGGTGGCGGGCAGCATGACCTGCTGCACGGTATTCTGCAAAAGCTCGTCCAGCCGGAAGGGGACTTCGTGCAGGTCCATCTTGCCGGCTTCAATCTTGGAAAAGTCCAGAATGTCGTTGATGAGGCCCAGCAACGAGTGCGAGGCCATGTCGATCCGGTTGAGATATTCCCGGTCCTTGCCGGTCCAGGGACTGCGTTGCAGCAGTTGCGTGAAGCCGATGATGGCGCTCATCGGCGTGCGGATTTCATGGCTCATGCTGGCCAGGAACTGCCCTTTGGCCCGGTTGGCTTCCACGGCGTCGGTACGGGCTTTTTCCAGGGCAAGATTGGCGGTTACCGCCTTCTGGCGTTCTGTTTCCAGCTCACGGTTGCGTTCGGTCAGCTCATGGGTGTGGCTGGCAATGGTTCGTTCCAGATACTGGCGTCTGCCGGAGGTAATCAGGGTGAAGGTGACGGCAAGGCTGGCGCCGATCAGCCCGGACACCAGCACAAACCAGGTCAGCCAGGATTCGTAGCTGGCCAGATGGGCGGCGGACGGCCAGATTTCAATGATCCATTGCCGTTGACCCAGATCGCTGGGTGAGCGGAAGAACAGTTGCATCCGGCGGGCAATGTTCATCAGCCGTGGGTCCGGGCGTTTGCCGTAAAGCACGACGCCGGTTGCCTGGTCGGTGACGGTCAGATCCAGACCCGGCGGCAGAATGTCCTGGCTGAGGTAGGACAAAACCTCGTGCGTTTTGAGCACCAGGGTAATGAACCCGCGGGTATCGGCCCAGGATGGTGTTCTCTGTTCCGGGCGTAGGTAGACCGGGGTATACATGATGACCGCCGTGCCGGGGTGCCCTTCTTTCAAGTCCTGCAACAGCCGGATCGGAAGCGTAACTTGCGGACTGCCGGTGCGGGTGGCGGCCAGCAGGGCCTCTCGCCGATGTGTCTCACTGAGGATATCCAGCCCCAGGGCAATGCGGGTTGATGCAAAAGGCTCGCTGTATACCAATGGCAGGTATTCCGCCCGAACGGCGGCTTGCTTGAAGCTGCCCGCCGGCAATTCCAACAAGTGCACCGGGCTGCCTTGCACTTCGGATAAGTCGGATTCAACGGCTGCCCGGTCGGCATGAGGGATTCTGGGGGCCCATTGCACTGCCCAGACTTCGGGGTGTTTGCGCAGCCAATCTTGCGTAAACACGTGGAACTCGTTTCTGGAGACGGTGCCCCGGGTGTCATACAGGCTGCGCAGCTGAAAGGAAAAGGCTTGGTAGTCGGCAAAACGGTGCTGCATTTGGGTGATGGCCGAGAAACTTTCCGTCTGGAATTTATTGATGCGGTCCCGGGCTTCCAGTTTGGAGACCAGCAGGAATCCGGCCACGGCCAGGGAAAAGGCGCATCCCAGCACCACGGTGACCATCATGGCCCGGCTGCGGTGGAAAAACGGCGCCTTCACCCCCCAGATCAGGATCAACGGGGTAAACACCAGAACGCCGATACTGTCGCCAACCCACCAGGTCAGCCAGTTTTGCAGCCAGCGGCCTTCGGGAATGACACCGGCCTGGTGCAGGACCAGCACACTCCAGCTGGGATTGATGACCGTGGCGGCCAGACCGCCCAGCGCCAGTGTCTTGAAGACGACCGGCGGCTCGTCCAGCGCGGTTGGGAAGTCGGTAAATTGCCGGATCAGCCAGGCGCCGATACCGGCCTGAAGCCCGGCGCCGCCGGCAATCAGCAGCGGCACGGTCCAGCTGATATCGAACAGCCCGGCGCCGCCGGCTTTCAGGCTGATGGTCAGGTTGACGGCGAATGAACCCAGAATGACGCCAGGCAAGTGTCGCCAGCCGTGCAACAGCACCCAGCCCAGGGCAATGCCGGAGGCCGGCCAAACCGCCGTGGCGAAACCGGGCGGGGTGGCCAACAGCAAACCAACGTGTCCGCTGACGAAATAGGCCAAGGCCAGGATCAGGTTCAGGATGAGCCAGCGTGAAATGGCGATGATGACGTTCCCTCGTTCAATGATGGGGAAGTTTAGGAGCTAAACGTGTAATAGACAAACCCGGGGGCGCGGCGGGTTTCACCAGAATGCCTTGTCATGCAGTGAAAAGTACTCTTGTCATCTGTGTCAGTGTTAATAGCATCTTGATCATTTCAGGAAAAGGGGAGCATCACCGACTATAACATTACAAGATGAATGGCTTTAGATCAGGGAGCGCCGAATGGCCACGATTGTGCAGGGAGGACGACATGGCCGCCAATACCCCCGCCAACGATCTGGACGAGCTGTGGGAGCAGATTTAGGTTGCGCTCCGCCGCCACAGTAACCGATAGGCCGCCGGTAAAATAAACAGCGACAGCAACGGCGCGGTGATCATGCCGCCCACCATCGGCGCGGCAATCCGGCTCATCACCTCGGACCCCGTACCGCTGCCCAACAAAATCGGCAGCAAGCCCGCCAGGATCACCGCCACCGTCATCGCCTTCGGCCGCACCCGCAATACCGCGCCGGTGCGCAGGGCATCATCCAGCTGCCCGGCGGTCAATTGCGGATGCCGCGCCTGCTGCTCGGCGATGGCATGCTTCAGGTACAGCAGCATGATCACCCCGAACTCCGCCGATACCCCCGCCAGCGCAATGAATCCGATGCCCGCCGCCACCGACAGGTTGTATCCCAGCAGATACAGGAACCACAGGCCGCCGGTGAGCGCGAACGGCAGCGTGGCCATGATCAGCAGGGCTTCATCCGCGCGGTTGAAGGTGAGGTACAGCAACACAAAGATGATCAGCAGCGTGGCCGGGACCACGATTTGCAGCCGCGCGGTGGCGCGTTCCAGAAACTCGAACTGGCCGGAATACGACAGGCTGAGGCCGGGGCCGGGCGGGGCTTTAGCTTGAATGGCTTGTTGCAGGTCGCGCACCACTGCCGCCAGATCACGGCCGCGTACATCCACATAGACCCAGCCGGACAGCCGCCCGTTTTCGCTTTTCAGCATCGGCGGGCCGTCTTCAATGCGGATATCCGCCACTGTGCCCAGGGTGATCTGCTGGCCGCCGGGCGTCAGCACCGGCAGTTGCCGCAAGGCTTCGGGGGAGTCGCGCAGATCACGCGGGTAACGCACGTTGATCGGGAAGCGCGCCAGGCCTTCCACGGTTTCACCGATGTTCTCGCCGCCAATGGCGGTGGCCACCACCGATTGCACATCGGCCATGTTCAGGCCGTATCGCGCCGCCGCATCGCGGCGGATGTCCACCTGCACATAGCGGCCGCCGGTCAGCCGTTCCGCCAGCGCCGAGCTGACGCCGGGCACGGTCTTGGCCACGGCCTCGATCTTCAGCGCCTGCCGGTCGATCTCCGTCAGACTGGAGCCGGATACCTTGACGCCAATGGGACTCTTGATGCCGGTGGCCAGCATGTCGATGCGGTTGCGGATGGGCGGCACCCAGATGTTGCTCAACCCCGGCACTTGCACGGTGCGGTCCAGTTCCTCAATCAGCTTTTCCGGGGTCATGCCCGGCCGCCATTCGGCGCGGGGTTTCAGCTGGATGGTGGTTTCGAACATTTCCAGCGGCGCGGGGTCGGTAGCGGTATCGGCGCGTCCGGCCTTGCCGAACACCGAGCGCACTTCCGGCACGGTCAGGATCAGGCGGTCGGTGAGTTGCAGCAATTGCGAGGCCTTGGCGGCGGACAGGCCGGGCAGGGCGGAGGGCATGTACAGCAGGTCGCCTTCGTCCAGCGCGGGCATGAACTCGCCGCCCAGCCGGGCCAGCGGCCACAGCGCGCTCAGGCAGACCAGCACAGCCGCCAGCAGCGTGATTTTGGGATGATGCAGCACGCGGTCCAGCAGCGGGCGGTAGACGGCGATCAGTCCCCGGCTGAGCGGATTGCGTTTTTCTTCGGGAATGCGACCGCGAATCCAGTAACCCATCAGCACCGGGATCAGTGTGACTGACAGCCCGGCCGCGCCCGCCATGGCGTAGGTCTTGGTGAAGGCCAGCGGGCCGAACAGGCGGCCTTCCTGCGCTTGCAGGGTAAACACCGGGATGAAGGACAAGGTGATGATCAGCAGCGAGAAGAACAGCGCCGGGCCGACTTCGGCGGCGGCGGCGGCGATTTCCCGCCAGTGCGCTTCACCCTTCAGCGTTTCGCCGGGATGGGCGTGCTGCCAGGCTTCCAGCCGCTTGTGGGCGTTTTCAATCATCACCACGGCGGCGTCGACCATGGCGCCGATGGCGATGGCGATGCCGCCCAGCGACATGATGTTGGCGTTCAGCCCTTGCAGGCGCATCAGGATGAAGGCGGTGAGGATGCCCAGCGGCAGCGCGATGATCGCCACCAGCGCCGAACGCAGGTGCCACAGGAAGGCGATGCAGACCAGCGCCACCACGGCAAACTCTTCCAGCAGCTTGTGACCGAGGTTGTCAACCGCGCGGTCGATCAGCGCCGAGCGGTCATAGGTCGGTACAATCTCCACCCCGGCGGGCAGGCTGCTTTTCAGGGCGGCCAGTTTGGCCTTGACGGCGTCAATGGTGTCGCGCGCATTCTTGCCCGCGCGCAGGATGACCACGCCGCCCGCCACTTCGCCTTCGCCATTCAGCTCGGCGATGCCGCGCCGCATTTCCGGCCCCAACTGGACGGTGGCGACATCGCCCAGCCGCACCGGAATGCCGCCGCCCGCGACGCTGAGCGGGATCTGGCGGAAGTCGTCCAGCGATTGCAGGTAGCCGTTGGTGCGCACCATGTATTCGGCTTCGCCGAGTTCCAGCACCGAGCCGCCGCTTTCCTGGTTGGCGCGGCGGATGGCGTCCACCACCAGGCCCTGGGGAATGCCGTAGGACGCCAGTTTCGCCGGATCCAGCACCACCTGGTATTGCTTGACCATGCCGCCGATGCCGGCCACTTCCGCCACATTGGGCAGAGCTTTCAGCTCGAAGCGCAGGAACCAGTCCTGCAGGGCGCGCAGTTGCGCCAGGTCGTGCCGGCCGGTGCGGTCCACCAGCGCGTATTCGTAGATCCAGCCGACACCGGTGGCGTCCGGGCCCAGCGCGGTCTTGGCGGCGGCGGGCAGGCGGCCCTGCACCTGGTTCAGGTATTCCAGCACCCGCGAGCGCGCCCAGTAAGGGTCGGTGCCGTCTTCAAACAGCACATAGACGAAGGAGTCGCCAAAGAAGGAATAGGCGCGCACCGTCTTCGCCCCCGGTACCGACAGCATGGTGGTGCTGAGCGGATACGTCACCTGGTTCTCGACGATTTGCGGCGCTTGCCCCGGCAGTGTGGTGCGGATGATGACCTGTACGTCGGAGAGGTCGGGCAGGGCGTCAACGGACGTCTGCCGCACCGACCACAGGCCCCACGCGGTCAGCGCCAGCGTCGCTAGCAGCACCAGGAAACGGTTGCGGACCGACCAGTGGATCAGGCGGGCGATCATGGCCGGGCGTCCTCGGGGTGAATGGCGGTGATCACGGTGTCTTCACCGCGTTTTTCCAGCGTGAAGCGGACTTTCTGGCCGGGCTTCAGGCCGGTCGTTCCTACGCCCTTGGCCAGCGGGAACGGCATGGTCATCGGCGGCCAGCCCAGCACCGGGATGGCCTCGTGCGCCAGCGTGATTTCCCCGGCATCCAGTGAGTCGACTACGCCGTGCGCTTCAATCCCGGCGCCGGCGGCGGGCGCTGGCTGGCCCATGGAAACCGGGGTTTCCAGCCGCGCCAGCACGCCTT
The DNA here is from genome assembly GCA_036279775.1 of Fluviicoccus sp. Lineage (GTDB taxonomy): Bacteria > Pseudomonadota > Gammaproteobacteria > Pseudomonadales > Moraxellaceae > Fluviicoccus. Next base: position 9,666 of record DASUIM010000068.1, read on the forward strand.
GCAGGCTGGCTTCGGAATCCATCAGGAACTGCCCGGAAGCCACCACCTGATCCCCGGCGTTGAGTCCGGACAGGATCTCGGTGCGGCCGTCGGCTTCCTGACCGGTGGTGACCGTGACCGGCTGGAAGTGACCCTGGGCATCACGCAGGATGACCCTTGTCTGCCGTCCGCTGCGGATCAGTGCCTCGCTGGGCAGCAGCAGGCGTTCCGTGTCGCCGCCGGTGTGGAACTGCACCTGCGCGAACAGGCCGGGGCGCAATTGCCGCCGGGGGTTGGGGAACTCCAGCCGCACGCGGAGGGTGCGCGTTTGCGACGTCACTTCCGGCAGGATGGCGATAACCTTGCCCTGCAACACCGTGTCGGGATAGGCGGCAAGCTGCGCGGTCGCGTTCAGACCGGGATGGATGGCGGCGGCTTGCGCTTCCGGCAGCGCCGCTTCCAGCCACACCGTGCCCAAGCCGTTGATACGGGCTACGGGGCCGCCGCTGGCGACGGTCATGCCCTGGCGGATGTCCAGCGACTGGATGACGCCGCTCCGGGGCGCGGTGAGGGTGAGCGTGTTTTGTACCTGTCCCGTCTTTTCCACCTGCCGGATCAGCGCGTCGTCCATGCCCAGCAGGCGCAGGCGGTTGCGCGCGGCGGCGGTCAGGGCGGCGTCTCCGGCCTGACGCAGCGCCAGATATTCGCCTTGCGCGCCCGCCCAGTCGGGCACCAGCAGATCGGCCAGCGGCGCACCGGCGGCCACCACGTCGCCGGGGGCGCGGGCATAGACCCGTTCTACAAATCCGGCGGTGCGCGTCTGCACAATCGCCACGTCGCGTTCGTTGAAGCCGACACTGGCCGGGACCGTCAACGGCGGATTCAGGCGGCCGCGTTCCACGGTAGCCAGCCGGATGCCGGTATTCTGCTGGACGCGGTTGTCGATGCGGACGCCGCCGGTGTCCGCATCGCCGCTGTCGGCATATTTCGGTTGCAGCGGCATGTCCATGAACGGCGACGGGCCGGGCTTGTCGAAGTGCTGGTCGGGCTTCATCGGATCGTACCAGTACAGCGGCTTGGCGGCGGCGGGCGCGGCACTGACGGGGGTGGGCGGGGCGTCATGCCGGGCCAGCCAGTAGCCGCCAAGGCCGCCCAGCGCGGTCATGGCGGCCAGCAGCAGCGGTGTGCGGAAGGCGGGGTGGCTCATGGCGCGGCGTCCTCTTCAAAGTCGTACAGATAATGCAGCCGGGCGGCCAGGGTTTGTTGCTGCCGGGTCAGTTCCAGGATTTGCAGTTGCAGCTCGCGCAAGTCGCGGCGGGCGGCCAGCACCAGGCCCGGATCGGCGCGACCGGCCTCGTAGGCGGCGCGTTGCAGTTCCACGCGCTGTTCCGCCAGCGGCAGCGCCTGCTGTTGCAGCCGCGCCAGTTCACGGCTCAGCGCGTCATGATCCGCCAGTTCGCTTTCCAGCGTGGCGGCATGATCGCGCTGCATGTCCTCGCGCTCGGCGTCCAGACTGGCCAGCGCCTGCCGCCGGGCTTCAATCAGCGGGGTTTGCCGGGTACGGCTGAACAAGGGCAAATCGGCGCTCACCTGAAAGGACACCATGTCGCCGAAGTCCGGCCCGCGATGCTGCCAGCCGACTTCCACCGCCCAATCCGGTTTCAGCGTGGCTTGCGCTTCATGCAGTTCCGCCTGCGCCAGCCCGCTCAACGGTTCATAGACACCCAGCGCCGGGTGATGATGCACATGCGCCCGCAAATGCTCCGCATCCACCTTGAAATCGGGCGGCTCACCAACCGGAGTGACAGGCCCGCCGGTATCGCCTATCCAGCGCACCAGCATCGCGTCGGCGCGGCGGATATCCCGTTCCAGCGCATCGCGGCGGGTGGCCAGCGTCAAGGCTTCCTGTCTCGGCAGCAAGGCATCGGCGGCGCTGACCTTGCCGGAAGTCAGTTGCGACTGCACCACGCCCAGCCACAGACGGTTTTCCTGTTCCAGCTCCGCGAGCCGGGCGCGCTGCTGCTGCAGGTAATAGCGGTTCAGCCACGCGGTCGCGGTTTCGGTATTGACCGTCACCTCCGCCAGCCGCAGCGCCGCTTCCGCCTGCGCCACGCGCGCCTTGGCCGATTCGGCGCGGGCCTCGCGTTTTGAACCATTGGGGATTTCCTGCATCACACCGATTTTCTGCATGGTCATGAAATCGCGGGTCAGGGCGAAGCGGTCCGCGCCTTGTACCGGCAGGTTGTCAATGCCCGCGAAAACCTTGGGGTCGGGCAGGGCGTCCGCCGCAACCACCGCCGACGATGCCCCGGCCACATCCGCCTGGCGCTGGCGCAAGCTGGATGCCTGCGCCGCGGCCTGGTGCATCGCCTGTGCAAAACTGAGGTCGGCGGCGTGCACGGACAGGGACAGTCCGGCCAGCCACAGGCTGCGTATCGCGCCTTGCAGAAGCTTCATGCCGGGTTCTCCATGCGGGTATCGGCAGGCAGGGTGACGGTGAAGGTGGTTATGCGGTTGCCGGAAGTCACGCCGATATCGCCCTGATGCGCGCGGATGATGCTGCGGGTGATGGCCAGCCCCAACCCTGCGCCTTCGTCCTGCCGTTGCCGGGAATCATCCACACGGTAGAAGCGGTCGAACAGGCGCGGCAGGTGTTCCGGCGCAATGTCGTCCCCGGTATTGCGGATGTGCAGTCGGACTTGCCCGTTATCCGTCTCAAGGCCAATGCGCACGGTGGAACCGGCGTCGGCATGACGGATGGCGTTCGACAACAGATTGCTGACGGCGCGGCGCAGCATCAGCGCATCGCCCGCCACGCGGCCTTCGCCTTCCACCTGCAAACGCAGCCCGGCGTCGGCGGCCAGGGCGTCATAAAACTCGACCAGCGCTTCCGCTTCCGCCCGCAGGTTCACCGGTTGCAGCGTCGGCACCATCAGGCCGTTGTCGGCCTTGGCCAGGAACAGCATGTCAGCAATCATGCGGCCCAGCCGTTCAAACTCCTCCAGATTGGAATAGAGGATTTCCCGGTATTCGTCCGCTTCGCGCGGGCGCGACAGCGAGACTTGCGTCTGCGTCATCAGGTTGTTGATGGGGGTGCGCAGCTCGTGCGCCAGATCGGAGGAAAAGGCCGACAGCCGTTGCAGCGAATCGCCCAGCCGGTCGAGCATGTTGTTGAAGGCGAGGGCCAGCGGCTGCAACTCGACGGGAATGCGGTCCAGCGGCAGCCGCTCATCCAGCCGTTGCGCGGAAATGCGGGCGGCCACTTGCGCCATGTCTTCCACGGGACGCAGCCCGCGCCGGGTCACCAACCGTCCCAACCCGGCGATCAGGACCAGCCCGCCGAAGCCGATCAGCAGCAGCTCGCGGTTGAAGGCGGACAGGAAGTCGGTGTGATGACGGGTGTCGGTGGCGATGGCAACGGTCCAGAACGCGCCGGGATCGGTGGCGGGAATCCTGGCGGTCAAGGCGCGATAGTGGGTGTCGTTGGCGCTCCATTCCTGCACGGCGGGACTGCCATCTACCGAGGTCACTGCCAGCAGGCTATCGGGAATGACGGCGTGACCGGCGCTGAGGAACTCGCCGCCGGACGGCTGGCGGATGCGCACCAGCAAATCGTGATGACCGACAAAGGCATCGGCCAGATCGGCGCGGATTTCCGCTTCCCGCGACGGCGGCGCATTGCGCAGTACATGCCGCACCAGTTCCAGCTTGCCTTGCAGCGCGTCACGGTCCAGATCGTGAAAATGGCGTTGCACCGAAATCTGGATCACCAGCCCCATCACCGCCAGCACTCCGGCCGCCATCAGCGTGAACCACAGGCTGGTGCGGGTGGTCAGCGACTTAGCGGCCATCGTCCACCTCCGGCGCGGCTTCCAGCACATAGCCCATGCCGCGCACGGTCTGGATCAGCTTGGCGTCGCCGGTATCTACCTTGGCGCGCAGGCGTTTGATCGCCACTTCCACCACATTGGTGTCGCTGTCGAAGTTCATGTCCCACACCTGCGAGGCAATCAGCGAACGCGGCAATATTTCCCCCTGACGCCGCATCAGCAGTTCCAGCAGTGCGAACTCCTTGGCGGTCAGGTCGATGCGGCGGCCCGCGCGCAGGGCGCGGCGGCGCAACAGATCCAGTTCCAGATCGGCCACTTGCAGAATATCGGACTCGCGGTTGCGGCCCCGGCGCAGCAGCGTGCGCACCCGCGCCAGCAGTTCGGCGAAGGCGAAGGGCTTCACCAGATAATCATCCGCGCCCAGTTCCAGCCCCTTCACCCGGTCTTCCACCTGATCGCGGGCGGTCAGGAACAGCACCGGCAGCGTTTTTCCGGCGCGACGGATAGCACTCAGCACTTCCCAGCCGTTCAGGCCCGGCAGCATCACATCCAGGATCACCAGGTCATAGTCCTCGCCCAGCGCCTGGTCACGGCCGGACGCGCCGTCCTGCACCCAGTCGGTAATGTACCCGGCTTCGCTCAGGCCCTGTTTCAGGTATTCGCCGGTCTTGGCCTCGTCTTCAACCAGCAGGATCTTCATGGCGATCCGCGCTCCGCATCAGTCATGGGCAAACAATAACTGTTTTTGGTGAAGATGAAGCCAAGATGACAGAAATGTCATTTTCGCGTCAGCTTGCTGTCGGGCGGAGGGGGGCAAGATAAGGTATTCCTGATGACCGGAGTCTGCTATGAACCGTTTACTGACCATCCGTGCTGCGCTGCTGGGGCTGATGCTGGCGTTACCGGCCGGCGCCCTGCGGGCCGACGCCATGCATGACCATGCTACCGCCGCCAAGCCTTCAGCCGCCGATAACCGCTTTACCCACGGAGAAATCCGCAAGGTGGATGCCGCTCAGGGCAGGCTGACCATCAAGCATGGCGAGATCAAGAATCTGGGCATGCCGGGCATGACGATGGTTTTCAAGGCCGCCAACCCGCAATTCCTGAACGTGAAAGCGGGGGATCAGGTGGTGTTTGTGGCGGAGATGGTGAATAGCGCGCTGGTCATTACCGAATTGCAGAAAACCGGAAAGTAAGTAATGGGCAGGCCTGCCCAACCTGACCCCTCCGGACAACCCGACCCCTGATGGAGAGCACACCATGAAACGCCACCTGTTGCTGTTGCCGCTGATCGCCGTCCTGAGCGGCCTGATCCACGCGGAAGACGCCGCCAAACCCGTGATGAACGGGATGGGCGGCATGGACAAGATGGACATGAAGTCGATGAACGCCAAGGGCGACATCAAGCCCGGCGGCGATACCAAGCCGGGCGATGACATGAAAGCCATGCATGATATGCGCGAGAAGTGCATGGGTGACAACAAGGCCGCCGATAACGGCAAGGGCATGGATGACATGAAGTCGATGCATGACAACTGCATGCAGGCTCAGAATGCCAAGAAACCGGGGGACAAAACCGTGAAGAAGCCGAGGCACCATAAAACCCAAAAGGACAAACATAAAGCGGTTCCGGTGCATGACCACAATCATGGCGCGTCCGCTGGACAGTAAAGGCTGCCGAGTCCGCAACTCCGGGGGAGAGGTCTATTCCCCCGGCTCACCCACCTCCCACGTCTCCCCGCAATTCAAGCCCATGGCCCGGTCCATCCTGCAGGCCAGCGCCGTTTGCCCGCGCTCCCGCAACCGGTCGCGAAGATAGGTATCGCCAAGGCCCAGTTTCAGCAACGGCCCCCAATCTTCCACCGGCAGCCATTCCGCCAGCGCTTCCAGCAAGCCCGAGGGGGAGCCGTTCACCAGATAGCCGCCACGAAACGCGGCTTTCAGTTGCTCGTGATCCTTGAACAGCCAGGCCAGCCGTTTGCGCTTGTCGGGAATGGGCAGGGGCGATTCAGACACCGCCTGCATCGCCTCCAGCAGCCAGAAGGGCGGCACACCCTGGTTCTCCATGCGGCGCAAGGCATCTTTGTCCAAGGCCTCCACCGCCTTGAGATACGCCCCGTGCTCTTGGGCGCGATGCGCGTTGATAAACGCCGCCAGCGCGCCACCCATTTTCGGATCGGGCTGCGGCTCGGCCACTTCCCCTTCCTTGAACAAATCCTTGAAGGCGGGGCAGCTTTCCAGCGCGCTGGTATCGCATTCCTGTTCGAAGGTTTGCCAAACGGGGTCCTTGGGCTCCACATCCACTAACGCCGGTTTGCCGTCCACGGTCTGCCAGCGCAGCAGGGTGGACTCGCTGGAATTGCAACGTCCCGCCGACCTGTACGACAGCCAGTAACGCTGGTTGTTGCGGTTGTCACGCACCGGGGCCAGCAGGGAACTGGCGGAAAACGGCGTTTCCAGCAATTCCGGGCCCTGATCGGGCCGAAGGCGATACAGCGCCGTGGCATCGGTCGGGTCCGGGCAAGAAGGTATCGGTTCGCGGGTGGGGCCGTCGAAACTGTCCTGATCGCCGCCGATGTAGGGATCAACCTGTTCTTCCCCGGAGAGGAGCAAACCGCAATGGTCCTCGCCGGGAATGGCCATCAGACCGACGCCGCTGGCGAACACCTTGAAGTCACTGCCAATCACCGGATTGCGATACAGCAT
>DASUIM010000069.1:0-7566 GCA_036279775.1 Fluviicoccus sp.
TCGGCCTGACCCGCGCGGGCATCCTGGCGCCGGTGCGGCCGGACCGGCTGGCGCGTCTGGCCTGGCGCTCGCTGCATGAAGGAGCCAATTTCGCGACGTTGTTGACCGCCGCCGCTGTCCGTTTCCCTGATCGCATCGCCATTGAGGACGATATGGGCGCATTGAGCTATGCCGATCTGGATGCCCGCGTGCAGGCGATCGCGGCGGCGCTGGCGGCCGACGGCATCGGCGCCGGCGATACCGTGGCGCTGATGTGCCGCAACCATCGCGGTTTTGTCGAGGGCTTGCTGGCGGTGTCGCGCCTGGGCGCGGATGTGGTGTTGCTGAATACCGAGTTTCCCGCGCCGCAGCTGCGCCAGGTGCTGGATCGCCATGCTCTGTCGCTGGTCATCCATGACGGCGAATTCAACAGCGTCTTCGTCAAGGCCGGTTATGAAGGGCGGCGGGTGCTGGCGGATTCGCAGGGCGCGCCCGGCAGCCTGTGCAGCCTGGCTTCCCGTCATGAAGCCGCGCCCGGTCCCCGCCAGCAGGGACAAATCATCATCCTCACTTCCGGTACCACCGGCGTGCCCAAGGGCGCACCGCGCAAGACGCCGCCGCTGGCGGCCGTCGGGCCGGTGGCGACCCTGTTCAACACCCTGCCGTTGCGTTCCGGTGAGCCGGTGCTGATCGGCCCGCCGTTGTTCCACGGTTTCGGCCTGGCCTTTCTGGCCGTGGCGCTGTCGCTGGGGTCGACCATGGTGCTGTGCCGCCGTTTCGACACGGACAAGGTGGCGCAATTGCTGGTGATGCATCAGGTGAGAACCTTCGTGGCGGTGCCGGTAATGCTGCAACGCCTGCTGGATATTCCGGCGGTGGGCCGCTACAGCTGGTCCTTCCGCCATCTCAGCACTGTGATCTCGGCCGGAGCACCGCTGGGGGCGTCGCTGGCCACGCGCTGGATGGATACGCATGGCGACAACCTCTTCAACCTGTACGGTTCGACCGAAGCCGGAGTCGGCACGCTGGCGACGCCGCAGGACCTGCGCGCCGCGCCCGGCACCGTCGGGCGGATGCCGCTGGGTACCGACCTGCGCATCCTGGACAGCAATGGTTGTGCCTTGCCCGCCGGGTTGCCGGGTCATATCTGCGTACGCAGCGGCATGTTGTTTGAAGGCTATGTCGGCGGCGGCAACAAGCCGATGCTGAACGGTTACATGAATACCGGCGATATCGGGCATGTCGATGCCGAGGGACGCCTGTTCGTGGAGGGCCGTGAGGACGACATGATCGTGTCCGGCGGTGAAAACGTGTTTCCGCAGGAAGTGGAAGAGTGGCTGTCAGCCTATCCTGGTGTGGTTGACGTTGCGGTGGTCGGGGTCAGGGACGAGGAGTTCGGCCAACGGTTAAAGGCTTTCGTGGTGGCTGGGGTGGATGCGGATTTCGGTCCGGAAACGCTGAAGGGCTTCCTGCGGGAACGTATTGCCCGCTACAAGGTGCCGCGCGACATCGTGCTGGTGGCGGAACTGCCGCGCAATGCGACGGGCAAGGTCTTGCGCGGACAGCTCGCTTCCCGCTAGTCTGGTTGGCCCGGCCAAGCGGTTGGTCGGGCGTGGCAGTCAATGACGTTCCGGATCGGGGCTGCTACACCATCCGTATCTGATCCCGTTGCCTGAAGGAGCCCCCGCATGTCCGCCGCCCCTGACCAGTACACTCCCCCTGCCTGGACCCGGCCGCTGGCCTGGTTCACCAATCCCCATGGCCTGAACGATGACCGGCGACTGCGCGAAGCCGTGCAGGGCAAGACGGTGATGGTCACCGGCGCGTCGTTCGGCATTGGCGAGGCGACGGCGAAGCGGCTGGCGGCCATGGGCGCCAAGGTACTGCTGGTGGCGCGGACGCAGGAGAAGCTGGAGGGGGTGGCGCAGGCGATCCGCGAAACCGGCGGCGAGGCCGTGGTTTATGCCGTCGACCTGAGCAAGCCCCATGACGCGGCGGCGCTGGCCGAGCGGGTCCTGCGGGAGCACGGCCATCTGGATATCCTGCTGAACAATGCCGGTCGTTCGATCCGTCGTTCCATCCACGAGTCCTATGACCGTTTCCACGACTTCGAGCGGACGATGGCGATCAATTACCTGGGGCCGGTGCAACTGGTGCTGGGTTTCATTCCGTCGATGCGCGCCCGCAAGCAGGGGCAGATCATCAATATCTCCACCTGGGGCGTGAAGATTCCGCCGGGGGCCAACTGGGCGGCCTACCAGGCTTCGAAGGCGGCGTTTGATGTGTGGCTGCGCAGCGTCGCCACCGAGATCAAGCCCGATGGCATCGACGTGACCTCCATCTATCCCGCGATTGTCTATACCCGCATGAGCGCGCCGACCAAGGCCTTGCACCACATGCCCGGCATGTCTGTGGAAGAAGCCGCACATGTGATTGAGCGCGCCATTGTCGAACGCCCTGACGACATCTCTCCGCCGTGGCTGTGGGGCATGCAGGTGGCGTCGGTGACGCTGAGCAAACCGGTGCGCTGGCTGATGCAGAAGAGCTATCGCCCAGCCTTCACGAAGAAGTAGGAAAGCGCGCCGCAAAACGCTCCGCCAGCGCCGTGATTGTGAGGCTGGGGTTGACCCCGACATTGGCCGGAATCGCGGCGCCGTCCACCACATACAGCCCCGGATAGCCGAAGACTTCGTGATTGCGGTCGATGACGCCGTCCTCCGGGCGCTCCGCCATCACCGCGCCGCCGAGGATGTGCGCCGTCACCGACAGATTCCCCACACTTTCCATCAGCGTGTTCAGCGGGGTGCCGTCACTGGCCTCGGCAAAGGCGCGTGCGGCCGCGTTGGCTTGCGGCAGATAGGACGGCGAGCGTCCGCCCTTGCTGATCCGCGACTTCAGGCCGTAACGGAAACCGCGCAGGATCGTGCGTCCATAGCCGAAGGCCAGTTCGTTGTCGGCCTGTTGCATCACCGTCAGTACCGAGATGCGCTTGTACCAGTGCTTGGCGCGAAACGAGCGGGTACCGGCCAGGGGTTGTGTCAGAAGTCGGGCCAACGTGCGCAGCGCGCGGCGAAGCGGGTTTTCACCATCCACCAGCGGGCCCATGTACCACTTCATGAAGCTGTAGCTTTGCGGGAAGCGGTTCTGGGTGATGTGGGTTTGCGCGTCGGCATAGAAATGGCTGGAAATGGTGGCGCCGTGGGTGACATCCGTTGCCGGGTTGTTGGCGAGGATGCCGACAATGGCTTCGCTGTTGGTGCGGACATGTTCACCCAGTGAGGCGGGGAGATTCGGCAGTGTGCGGTAGCGGTCGCGGCTGGCGAACAGCAGTTCCTGCGTGCCCAGCGATCCGGCGGCGATGATGACCCTGTCCGCCCGAAGTGCTTTATAGCGGACAGAACGGTCCCAGGGATGCCGCTGGTGGACGAGATAGCCGCCGTCCGGCAACGGCTCGATATGCGTGACCTGACGTTCGGCCAGAATCTGTACCCCTCGTTTTTCCGCCAGATACAGGTAATTGCGGTCCAGTGAGTTCTTCGCGCCATAGGCGCAACCGGTAATGCAGCGGCCGCACTGGTTGCAGCCCGTTCGCGCCGGACCTTCGCCGTCAAAGAACGGATCCGGAACGGACTGTGCCGGGTCACCGAAAAAAATGCCCTGCGGTACCGGGCCGAAACTGTCCGCCACCCCCAGCCGCTCGGCTGCGCCGCGCAGCCAGTCGTCCTGAACGCCGTGATAGGGATTGACGGCGACGCCGAGCATGCGGCGGGCGGTGGCATAGTGCGGGGCCAGTTCGGCGCGCCAGTCGGGGCTGAGCGCCGACCAGGCTTGGTCGCGGTAGAAGGCGTCACGCGGCTCCAGCAGCACGGCGGCGTAGACCAGGCTGCCGCCGCCAACGCCGATGCCGCGCACGATGCCCGCATGCCGGAAAACGTCCTGCGCGAAAAAGCCCTTCAACCCCAGCGCCGGAGCCCAGGCCAGCGCCTTCGGATCGGTTCCGGCCTTGGCCATTGCCGCGTCGTCCAGCCGCCGTCCCTGTTCCAGCACCGTGACTTTCCAGCCTTTTTCCGCCAGCCGCAGGGCGCTGACGCTGCCGCCGAACCCGGAACCGATGATGACGACTTCCTTGCCGCTCATGCGTCGCGCTCCAGCAGGAAGGGGAAGGCGAAATGGCGCAGCAGCGGCAGGTTGATGATGGTCATGCCGAGCAGGGTGCGTTCGTCCAGCGCCCGCAGTTCATCGGTGACCCAGCGCCACGGTACGGGGCCGTCCGCGCCATAGCTGAGCGCGGCGACGGGGCCGCCGTCGAGGGATGACGGACATTCCCGGCATCGCATGGACAAGGCTTCGCCGGTATCCAGCACGTTAGTGGCGCGGTCCGGGGTCAGGAAGCGCTTGCCCTGCCAGCCGCGCAGGCCGGACAAGGCGACGCCGGGACGGCCGCCCAGCCGCAGCCACCACGGACCGATGAAGCGGGCGCGCCAGAAACCGGCGCGCTGGGCGGCAGAGGGCAGGCTTGCGGTGGCGAAACGGTGTCTGAGGGAGGAAAGCGGGGCGGTGTACAAGGGATTCGGCATGTCGGTTCCGCGGGCCAGGTGCTGAGTGATGCGCTGACTATGGCCAGCAGGGCCGGGAATGACAATGTGCGGACAGGACAACGACCGGAAGGGGAGAAACGGCAGGCATAAAAAAACCCGACTTTCGTCGGGTTCTCTTGAAATTGGTGCCCAGGAGAGGACTTGAACCTCCACGTCTTGCAACACTAGTACCTGAAACTAGCGCGTCTACCAATTTCGCCACCTGGGCTTGATGGGTCGCTATTCTATCGGGAATCCCGACCCTGTCAACGACTCACATGAAAGATTTGAACAAATTAACGGCACTCAAGCCGGAAATGAGGATGCCGACCACCAATAGCAGCGATTTGGTGGGTAAGTGACGGCACAGCCAGGCCGCAAAGGGGGCGGCGAACAAGCCGCCGACCACCAGACCGGCGATAACCGGCCAGTGGCCGAAACCGCCCAGCACGGCAAAGGCCGAGGCCCCGGCGATCGACAGGAAGAATTCCGCCGCGTTCACCGAACCGATGGTGGTGCGCGGGTCCTGGCCGGTGCCGACCAGCGAGGTGGTGACCACCGGCCCCCAGCCGCCGCCGCCCACCGAATCGACAAAGCCGCCGGTCAGCGCCAGCGGCGCAATGTGTTTGGGCGGGTCATGGCGCACCTGGATGGCGCGGAACGCCTTGGACAGGATGTACAGGCCCATGCCGAACAGGTAGGCGGAAATCCACGGTTTCAGGGTATTGCCGTCAAACTGGGTAACGACATAGGCGCCGACCACGCCGCCGATCATGCCGGGAATGACCAGACGCAGGAACAGCGGCTTGTTGATGTTGCCCATGCGCCAGTGCGACAGCCCGGAGAAACCGGTGGTGAATACTTCCGCCAGATGCACCGAGGCCGAAGCGGCGGCCGGCGGCACGCCAATGCCCAGCAGGAACGTGGTGGCGGTGATGCCGTAGGCCATGCCCAGCGCCCCGTCGATGATCTGCGCGCCCAGCCCCACGGCCAGCGCCAGCCAGAACAGCTTGCCGGTCAGGCCTTCCATGATCATGCCCTGATCGTGGGTGGCGAAGGCGATGCCTGCCGCCAGCGCCAGCAGCACCAGCAGCAGCCCGAAAGTATGCAGCAGCGGCTTGAGGAAGCTTTGTGTATGGGTGATGTCGGTTTCCAGCGGCGGCAGGCCGCTGTTTTCGTGGGCGACGCTGAGGGTGTCATCAAGGTCGAGACGGCGTATTTTCATGGGGGCGGGTGGTGCTGTTGAAAAATCAACAGCACCTTATCAGGGATGCCTTCAGCGCATTAAATACTCATTTATCATTTGTATATGATTTTTTGTTATAAAGAGGCGCGCGCGGCGGGCGCGGCTGGGTAAAAAATATCCGTCCGCGAACCGGCCGCGTGATAGACTGGCAGTGCTGCTGCGGCCACGGGGTTGCGGCGCTGACACAAGCAGAGAACACGTCTTAATGAGTAAACCAACAGCCTGGAATGACCCAGCTGCGGCCAGAGAGGCCGAAAACTACGAAAACCCCATCCCCAGCCGCGAACTGATCCTGTCCACCCTGACCCAGCATGACCGCGCCCTGACCGCCCAACAGCTGGCGGAGGCTTTCGATCTGCATGACGAGGACCGGCAGTTTGCCCTGCAAAAGCGTCTGGGCGCGATGGTGCGCGATGCGCAGCTGGAAATGGACCGCCGCGGCCTTTACCAGCCGCTGAATGAAGATCAATGCGTCGAAGGCCGCGTACAGGGACACCCTGACGGCTTCGGCTTCCTGGTCACCGCCAAGGACCAGCCCGATATCTTGCTGACCTCGCGCCAGATGCGTCTGGTGTTTGACGGCGACACCGCCCAGGTGCGGGTGGTGGGGTATGACCACAAGGGCCGTCCGGAAGGTCGCATCGTCAAGGTGCTGGAACGCAAGACCAAGCGTCTGGTGGGCCGCTATTACGAAGAAGGCGGCATGCCCTACCTGCGTCCGGACAATCCGCGCATTACCCAGGAAATCGGGTTGCTGGGCGAGTTGAAGGGCGTCGGCATCGGCCAGTTCGTGGAAGTGGAAATTGTCGATCCGCCCAGCCATCGCAGCATCGCCACCGCCAAGGTGGTGGCTGTGTTGGGCGACCATCTGGCCCCAGGACTGGAAATCGACATCGCCGTGCGCAACTTTGACATTCCGCATGTCTGGCCGCGCGTGGTGGAAGCCATTACCTCGTGCATGACCGAGGAAGTGGACGAGCACGACAAGGAAGACCGCGTCGACCTGCGCGACCTGGCGCTGGTAACGATTGACGGCGAGGACGCCCGCGACTTTGACGATGCCGTCTATGCCGAAAAGCGCCCTGGCGGCGGCTTCCGGCTGGTGGTGGCCATTGCCGATGTCTCGCACTATGTGCGGCCGGACACGGCGCTGGATGACGAGGCGCGCAACCGCAGCACCTCGGTCTATTTCCCTGGCTCGGTGATTCCGATGCTGCCGGAAATCCTGTCCAATGGCCTGTGCTCGCTGAAGCCGAAGGTGGACCGCCTGTGCATGGTCTGCGACATGACCATTTCCCGCCAGGGCCGCGTCACCGGCAGCCGTTTCTACGAAGCGGTGATGCATTCCAAGGCGCGTTTCACCTACAACCAGGTCAGCGACCTGCTGGAGCATCCCGAGAGCGAGGCCGGCCAGAAGGTCGCGGCGGATTATCCGGATCTGGTGAAGCCGTTGCAGACGCTGCAAAGCCTGTATCTGGTGCTGCGCGCCTGCCGCGAGCAGCGTGGCGCGCTGGACTTCGACGGCCAGGAAACCTACATCATTTTCGATGCCGACAAGAAGATCGAGAAGATTGTGCCGCGCACCCGCAACCAGGCGCACATGCTGATTGAAGAATGCATGCTGGCGGCCAACGTCTGTGCGGCGGAATTCGTGCAGGAGCGGCACTTGCCCGCCCTGTACCGGAATCACGAAGGCCCGAAGGACGAGAAGCTGCTGAAGCTGAAGGGCTATCTGGGCATCATGGGCGTCGAGTTTCCCGCCAA
>DASUIM010000070.1:0-3391 GCA_036279775.1 Fluviicoccus sp.
GGCAACGCTTCCTGTTGCTGTTGAAGCTGCCGGTTCAACCCACCCAGAACGCGCTCGGCTTCCGCCAGCTGCCGCCACTCCGTTTCCAGCACCGGCAGGCGGCGTTCCAGTTCGGCGTCGGCGGCATGTTCCGCCAGCCAGGCGTCCAACCGGGTCTGCTGCGTGGTCGCTTCGGCCAATTCGCTACGCATCCGGCTGACAGCGGCCTGATGTTTCTCCTGCTCACCTTGCAGCCCTGCCAACGCATCCCGCGCCGCATCGAGGTTCTTCTGCACCTCCAGATGCTGCACATCCAGCACCCGCACCGTCTTCAACACCGGCTGCAAGGCCGCCTGTTGCTGCTGCACGACCCAGCGCTCCGCCTCCGCCGCCGCCAATCGCTCCGAGGCCGTCTGCACCCGCACCGCCCGTTCCGGCAATTCCGCCTGTAATCGCCGGTGCTGTTGCCGGTCCCGGTTCTGCTCCTGCCGCAGCCCGTTCAGCACCGCATGATCAGCCTGCAGCTCCAGCGCCCGCTGCGCCAGCGCCAGCCGCGCCTGTTCCGGGGCGAAGGCATCCCGCTCCCCCGCCAGCTCCGCTTGTTGCTGACGGGTCTCGGCCAGGGTCCGCTCCAGCGACTCCAAGGTTTCCCGCCACGCCAGCGCCTCGCGCCAGCGCCGGGCTTCCGCCGCCAGTCCTTCCGTCTGCTGTCGTTGCCCGGCCAGCGTGGTTTCCAGCGCCGCCAGCTCCTCATCACCCAGCAGCGCCATGCCAGACAACTCCGCCTGCAACAAGCCCAGCCCCTGCTTTTCCTCGGCAAAACGCTGATAGGTCAGCCGGGAAACCTCGCTATAGATGGCCGTGCCGGTAATCTGCTCCAGAATCGGCGCGCGCTCCCCCGCCCCGGACTGCAAGAAGGCGGCAAACCCGCCCTGCGCCAGCAGCATGGAGCGGGTGAATTGCTCAAAAGCCATGCCGGTGCGCGCCGTCACCAGTTCCGGCACTTCGCTCACTTTCGACGACAGGATTTCGCCCGAGTCCGCATCACTGATTTCATGCTTCGCGGCCTGAAGCTCGCCGTTGACCTTGCCGCGCGCCCGGTGCTGGCTCCACTGGCAGCGATAACGGCCGCCGCCGGTTTCAAACACCACTTCCGCCAGGCAATCGGCGGTGCGGCGGGAGAGGATATCGTTGCCGCTCTTGGTGATCTTGCCCAGGCGCGGCGTCTGCGCGTACAGCGCCAGGCAGATGGCGTCGAGGATGGTGCTCTTGCCCGCGCCGGTGGGCCCGGTAATGGCGAAGATGCCGTCCGAGACATAGGCCGGGTTCGTCAGGTCTATGCGCCATTCCCCGGCCAGTGAATTCAGGTTCTTGAAGCGGATGTTCAGGATACGCATGTTGGTTTTCCCCTAGTCCGCCCGCGCGTCGGTTTCCTGCAAGGCTTGCAGGATCTCGCCGAAACTTTGGGTCAGTTCGTCGCGCTGCTCCGGCGGCACGGCCGAAGCGTCCAGACAGCGGGCGAACACCTCGCCCGGCGACAGGTCATCCAGTGCTTCGTCCTGCGCCTGCCGGTTCAGCACCTGCAAGGACTTGCGGGCATCGCGCGCCTTCAGCACTTCCAGCGCCGAACCCGCCGTCAGCGCCTCCAGCCGTTCGCGCAGGTCGTCGATCAGCTCGTGGCCGGTATGCGTGACTTCCAGCCAGACGAATGCCCCTTCCGTCTTTAACGCTGTTAGACGCGCCTCAATCTGCGGCCAGTTGCCCGTCAGCCGTTCCAGCTTCTGGAAAACCGGCACCGGCAACAAGCGCACCGTCTTCTCCGGCGCGAATTCCACCACGCACACCTGCTTCGCCTGCGCCGCCTCGCCAAAGCCCATCGCCAGCGGCGAGCCGCTGTAACGCACGAATTCCCGCCCGCCCACTACCTGCGGCACATGCAAATGTCCCAGCGCCACATAATCCAGCGCCTCGGGAAAAATGCCCGCTGTGACATGCGCCAGCGAGCCCACGTACAGTTCGCGCACGCCGTCGCCGTCCACCGTCTGCCCGCCCGCCGTGAACAAGTGGCCCAGCCCCACCACCGGCACGGGTTGCGGCAACGTGGCCTGCACCTGCTGCGCCGCCTCCACCACCGCCGCGTAATGCTGCCGGATGCCTTCCGCCAGCTTGCGTTCCTTGTCCTCCGGGCTTTCCCCGGCCTCGGCGGTGCGCAGGTCGCGGTCGCGCAGGTAGGGCACGGCGCAGGCCAGCAACTCCACGTTTCCTTCCGCATCGCGCAGGGTGATCACCTCCCCGGCCGGGTCACTCGTCGCCGCGCCCACCACATGCACGTCCAGCATTTTCAGCAGTTCGGCGGGGGCGTCCAGAAAGGTGGGGGAATCGTGGTTGCCGCCGATCACGATGACATGACGGCAGCCGGTCTCGGCCACGCGGCGCAGGAAGCGGTAGTACAGTGCCTGCGCGGTATTGGAAGGTGTCGTGGTGTCGAAGATATCCCCGGCCACCAGCAGCACGTTGATGCCTTCGGCGCGCAGGGTGTCCAGCAGCCAGTCGAGAAAGGCCGCGAATTCGGCGTAGCGCTTGCGGCCATAGAGCAGGCGGCCGAGGTGCCAGTCGGAGGTATGCAGCAGACGGAGTGATTTCTTCATTCTGTTCTTGTTCCCGTTATTCCGGCGGCTTCAGATACCCCAGCGTCCACCCGATCCAGCTGCCCAGCAGGGCTCCCTCGGCACTGACAAAGCTGCCCGCCACCACGCCCAGCAGGCATCCCGCCACCGCGTTCTCGATGCGCGCCCACAAGCGCCAGCCGCGCGACAGCGGCGCCCGCACCTTGCCGTGTTTCGCCCGGGCGCTGCGCGTGCTCTTGCTGCCCTTGGCGCGGTTGCAGCCGATACAGGCCGGGTACAGGTTGGTCAAGCGGTCGCTGCCGCCCCTGGCGCGCGGGATGGAATGCTCCACTTCCCACGCCCCGCGCAAATCCAGCCGCCCGTAATTCGCCCACACCACCTTCTTGTGGCAAATATGGCAGCGTCCGGACGTGCGCTCATAAATCCGGCGCAGCCGCTTTTCCTGATAAGCCATGAATTATTAAAGGATTTTCGGTTATTTCAACCGTCCAGCCTAGCGGGCCTGTCCAGAAAAAGCAGCCGGGGGAAACCGACAATACGACACAGGCTGTCGTTTATAAACGGGCCTGTCGCCTTTTCAGGCGTTCAGGCAGCAAAAAGGGCGCTAAAAGCGCCCTTTACAGGTCCGCGACGGGAGCGGCGCACCGCTCCGGCGGCTCAGCCCGCGTTTTCCGCTTCTTCCATTTCAATCTGCTCGTCGCAGAATTCCAGGCCGGTGCGGGCATAGGCCAGCAGGGCTTGCGGCAGCACGTCCTTCGCCACCATCGGCAGGTCGGCGGCCACGG
>DASUIM010000071.1:0-1404 GCA_036279775.1 Fluviicoccus sp.
GTGAAGCAGCTGTATGTGTTCCAGCGCACCCCGGCCTGGGTGATCCCGCGTGACGAGCGCACCTATTTCGGTCTGGAAAAGGCGCTGTTCGAGAAGTTCCCGATCATCCGCAAGCTGCACCGCGCCCGGCTGTACTGGAGCAACGAATCGCGTGTCTGGCCTGCTTTCCGCCCGCAAAACGCCCGCGCCGTGTCGCAACTGGTGAAGCTGTTCATCCGCTTCCAGGTGAAGGACAAGGCGCTGGCCGAGAAGCTGACGCCGGATTACACCTTCGGCTGCAAGCGCGTGCTGATTTCCAACAAGTATTACCCCATGTTCAACCGCCAGAACGTGGAGCTGGTGACCGACGGCATTCAGGAAGTGCGCGAGAACACGATTGTGACCCGTGACGGCGTCGAGCGTCCCTGCGACTGCATCATTCTCGGCACCGGCTTCATTGTCGATCCGCGCATCTACATGAAGGATTTCCCCTGCACCGGCCTGCCCGGCCACGAGCTGAACAAGGACTGGAAGGACGGCGCCGAAAGTTATTACGGCATGACCACCACCGGCTATCCCAACCTGTTCCAGCTGGTGGGTCCGAACTCGGCGCTGGGCCATAACTCCATCATTTTCATGATCGAAGCGCAGGTGCACTACATTCAGGAATGCATGCGCCTGATGCGGGAAAAGGGTGTGGATTACATGGATGTGAAGGCGTCGGCGCAACGCCGCTTCAATGAGGATGTGCAGGAAAACATCAAGGGCACGGTGTGGGCGACCGGTTGCGTCAGCTGGTATCAGCAGGAAGACGGCAAGAACTTCACCATCTGGCCGTGGTCGACCTGGAAGTACTGGCTGGAAACGCGCAAGGTGAAGGAAGGCGATTATATCTTCACCAAATGCCGGAAACCGGCGCTGAAGGCGGTGACGAAGGCCGAGGCGGAGGCCTGATCCGCCCATCCGCTGACGACGGACAAGAAAAAGCACCCGGTTATTCACCGGGGGCTTTTTTATGGGCTTGGCTTACATCGCCAGCTTGACCTGCTTGACTTCACCGGTCAGATAACCGACCGCCGCGCCGAACTTGTCCTTGTAGTTGGCCTTGATCAGCGGGTCCAGCGTTGGCTTGACGATGCCGTGGATGCCGCCCCAGTCACCGGCGTGCTGGAAGTTGCTCATGATGTAGGTCCAGCCGTTCAGTTCGTCCACGGCATGCAGGCCGGTGGATTCGCCGCCCGACGGAATCGACATGATGCGCGACAGCACCTTGGTGTCGACGTTATAGGCCCACAGGAAGTTGTTGACGTGCTGGCCGCTGTCCTCGCCGATGAACAGGGTGCGCATCTTTTCCGAGAACTTCAGGTTGTCCGGGTTGCCGATTTTGTCCGGGTTGGCGGTGTTGCCCAGCGCGTCGGCGGCGAT
>DASUIM010000072.1:0-2355 GCA_036279775.1 Fluviicoccus sp.
GCAAGTGGTGCGCCTGCGCCCGGCGCCGCATTGCCGCACCCGCATCTTGTCCTACTCTTTGAAAGTCACGCCGGAAAAGCACTTCATCAACTGGCAGCAGGACCCGCAGTCCAACTATCTGGCGCGGCTGGTGTTTCCGGAGCAGACCGAAGAACTGCGCATTGAAGTCGATCTGGTCGCCGAACTGTCGGTGATCAATCCCTTCGACTTCTTTCTGGAACCGCATGCCGAAAAGATACCCTTTGACTACCGGGATCCAGCACTTCTCCACGAACTGGCGCCGTACCTGGTGACGCTGCCGCTGTCGCCGCGCTTTACGGAATACCTGGCAAAAGTGCCGCGCGAGCCGAAAGCAACCGTCAATTTCCTGGTGGAACTCAACCAGCGTGTCTATCAGGACGTGAATTACCTGATCCGGCTGGAGCCGGGCGTGCAGTCGCCGGAGGAAACACTGGAGAAAGGCTCCGGATCGTGCCGCGATTCGGCCTGGCTGCTGGTGCAGTTGCTGCGTCATCTCGGTCTGGCGGCGCGTTTCGTCTCCGGGTACCTGATCCAGCTGACACCGGATGTGAAGGCGCTGGACGGCCCGTCCGGTCCGGTCGCCGACTTCACGGACCTGCACGCCTGGTGCGAAGTCTATCTGCCCGGCGCGGGCTGGGTGGGTCTGGACCCGACCTCCGGCCTGTTTGCCGGGGAAGGCCATCTGCCGCTGGCCTGTAGTCCGGAACCGTCTTCCGCCGCACCCATCACCGGCCTGACTGACCAGTGCGAGGTGGAATTCCAGCACCACATGAAGGTGGAACGCATCTGGGAAGCGCCGCGGGTCACCAAACCCTATACCGAGGAACAATGGGCGGCGATCGAGGCGCTGGGCCATGATATCGACCGTCATCTGCGTGAGCGCGACGTGCGCCTGACAATGGGCGGGGAACCGACCTTCGTGGCGGTGGACGATCCCGACGGCGAGGAGTGGAATACCGCCGCACTGGGTCCGACCAAGCGCTACCGGGCGCTGGAACTGTACAAACGGCTGCGCGACAAGTATGCGCCGCAAGGCCTGTGTCACTTTGGCCAGGGTAAGTGGTATCCCGGCGAGCAGTTGCCGCGCTGGTCGCTGAACTGCTACTGGCGCAAGGACGGCGAGCCGGTATGGCTGGACAACAGCCTCTATGCCGACGAGCGCAAGCACTACGGCGCGGACGCGGCGCTGGCCGCCGAATTCCTCCACGGACTGGCCGCCCGCCTCGGCCTGGACAGCCAGTATGTCTTTCCCGCCTATGAAGATGCCTTCTATTACCTGTGGAAGGAGCGCAAGCTGCCGGTGAACGTCGACCCGCTGGATTCGCGCCTGAGCGACCCGCTGGAGCGGGCACGGATGGCCAAGGTCTTCAGCCAGGGATTGGAGAAGGTGATCGGCCACGTGCTGCCGCTGGCGCGCAACCCGCGCAGCGCCGCCTGGCAGACCGGGCCGTGGTTCCTGCGCGGGGAGCACTGTTTCCTGATTCCCGGCGACTCGCCCATCGGCTACCGCTTGCCGCTGGACGGCCAACCCTGGGTCAGCGAGGCCGATTATCCCTACATCCATCAGCCCGATACGTCCCAACCCTTCGGCCGCCTGAAGCCGCATGCTGCCCTGCGTCACCAGCTGCAGCACAGCGTGCATCCCGGCGAAGTGCTGAAAACGGTGCCGGAAAAGAAAAAATCCGCCGCGCAACTGACCCGTACCGCGCTGTGCGCCGAGCCGCGCGACGGCAAGCTGTACCTGTTCATGCCGCCGCTGGCGCAGCTGGACGACTATCTGGAACTGGTGGCCGCGATCGAGGCCACGGCCGGGGCGCTGGGCATGCCGGTGATCATGGAGGGCTATGAACCGCCGTCCGATCCGCGCCTGACCCACTTCCGCATTACCCCCGATCCGGGCGTCATCGAGGTCAACATCCACCCGTCGGCAGGCTGGGACGATCTGGTCGAGCGCACCACCCACCTCTACGAGGCCGCGCACCAGTGCCGCCTGACCACGGAGAAATTCATGGTCGACGGCCGCCACACCGGTACCGGCGGCGGCAACCATTTCGTGCTGGGCGGGGCGACGCCCGGGGACTCGCCGTTCCTGCGCCGTCCCGACCTGCTGCGCAGCCTGATCAGCTACTGGCATAACCACCCGTCGCTGTCGTACCTGTTCTCGGGGCTGTTCATCGGCCCCACCTCGCAGGCGCCGCGCGTGGACGAGGCCCGCAACGATTCGCTGTATGAGCTGGAAATCGCCTTCAGGCAGTTCCCGCAACCGGGTTCGAGTTGCCCGCCCTGGCTGGTCGACCGCCTGTTGCGCAACCTGCTGATCGACGTGACCGGCAA
>DASUIM010000073.1:0-4200 GCA_036279775.1 Fluviicoccus sp.
TACCGCCAACGACAATACCTTTACCCATCAGGTGCTGGATGACTGGAGCGCCGCGCTGGATCTCGTGACCCGCTCCGAAGGCAATGCCGCGCTGGTCATCGGCAGCTCCAGCCCGAAAACCTTCTCCACCGGTATCAACCTGGGCTGGATTTCCAGCCAGCCGACGGCGGAAATCGAACATTTCCTGCGTCGCTTTGATGAACTGTTCCTGCGCGTGGCGACACTGAACCTGCCGACCATCGCCGAGATCAACGGCAATTGCTATGCCGGCGGCGCCATTCTCGCCGCCGCCTGTGACTTCCGCCTGATGCGCGCTGATCGCGGCCGCTTCTGCTATACCGAAGTGAAAATCCGCCTGCCGTTTACCGCCGCAATGATGGAAGTGGTGCGCTTGTTGCCGAACGCCCAGGCCATGTTCGAACTGTCCGTGACGGCGGACGCCTGGGGCGGGGAATTGTGTGCGGTGCGGGGCGTGGTGGATGCGGCCGTGTCGGCGGAAGATCTGCCGTTACTGGCGCAGGAACGCGCCATCCAGCTGGCCACCAAGGATCGCGCCACCTATACCGCCATCAAGCGCGGCATTCGCGACCGGGTCAATGGATTGGCCGTTGAACGCGGCCTGAGCGAACCGGCGCGGCTGGGTCTGCAGCCTGGCATGAATCCCTTCGCCCGATAAGCGGTTATGAATAAAAAAAGCCCGTCATCGCACGGGCTTTTTTTATGGACTTGAACGCGCCGGCAAATCCGGATCAAGACTGGGCGGTTGCCTTATCCTTCACCGCCAGTAGCGCGGCAGCCTGAACGGCGCCAAGGATCTCGTCCTGTGTTTCCGGGTTGAGCACGGCGCGCGCCAGCACCACTGCGCCCACGGCTTGGGCCAGAATGGCCCAGGCCTCGTTCCGGTCAGTGGTGGCGGGCTCCAGCGTGTCCGCCAGTTGCCGGAGCAGTTCTTCAAAGCGCAGGCGGGTAGCGTCGTCGGCGCGGGCGATTTCAGGGCCCAGCGCGGGTATCGGACAACCGTCTTCAGGATGCGCGGCATGACGCGGGCTGAGATACCACCCCAACACCCGCTGCAATTCCTGAACGTTTTTGCCGCTGAAAGCTTGCAGCGTGCGGGACAGTTCGTGATCAACAATGGCGTGCAGCAGCTCGGCCTTGGACTTGAACTGACTATAAAACGCGCCAGTGGTGACACCCGCTGCCGCCGTCAAGGCATCCATACCGGTATTGTTGAAACCTTCCTGCTTGGCTAAAGCACCACCCGCTTCGATCAGTTTGACGCGGGCGGCGGCTTTGTATTCAGGAGGATATCGCATGGCTGGTCTTTGGGTCGGAATGGTCGTCTGTCAGTGATTATAGAATAACTTTCGTTATGATAACGAGCGTTGTAGATGCTGAAGTCAATCGGTGGCGGGGTAAGTCCGGGACTTGGAGAGCGGTGATCGGGTATTCCGGCTCCGTATGCGGGTGCATTTGTGGGCAGGAATTCCGGGCATAAAAAACCCATGAACGATCATGGGTTTTTTATCAATCTGGCGGAGAGGGAGGGATTCGAACCCTCGGTAGACTCGCGCCTACGCCTGATTTCGAGTCAGGTACATTCAACCGCTCTGCCACCTCTCCGGAAGCGCGCAAGATACCTGTTTTGATGCAACCGTTCAAGCCCTGAGCGCGGGTTAGCTCAAGGCTTGTACGATATCAGGCATCAAAATTGATACCAAGACGATGTCCGACTTCTTCATAGGCCTCAACCACATCACCCAGGCCCTGGCGGAAGCGGTCCTTGTCCAGTTTCTTGCGGGTGTCTTTGTCCCAAAGACGGCAACCATCGGGTGAAAATTCATCGCCCAGCACCACTTCCCCGTGGAACAGGCCGAATTCCAGCTTGAAGTCGACCAGCAGCATGTTGCCGGCGGCGAAGAGCTCCTTCAGCACATCGTTGACCTGGAAGGAGAGATCCTTCATCCGCGCCAATTGTTCTTCCGTAGCCCAGCCAAAGGACTTCACGTGCGATTCGTTGACCATCGGATCGCCCAAGGCGTCGTTCTTCAGAAACAATTCGAAGGTAGGCGGATTCAGTTCCAGGCCTTCGGTAACGCCAAGGCGGCGAACCAGGCTGCCCGCCGCAAAGTTGCGCACCACGCATTCGACTGGAATCATGGTCATGCGCTTGACAAGCACTTCCGTGGGCGACAGCAGTTTTTCAAAGTGGGAAGTGATTCCCGCCTCCGCCAGCTTGCCCATGATGAAGGCGTTGAAGATATTGTTGACACGGCCCTTGCGTGCCAGCTGTTCAACCTTCTTGCCATCAAAGGCGGAGGTGTCGTCGCGGAAAACCAGGACGAGATAATCAGGGTTGTCAGTAGCGTAGACCGATTTGGCCTTGCCTGTGTAAAGCAGTTCTCTTTTTTCCATGATGACGGTTCTCAGTCAGGAAGGTTGCGCTCGGGAGCGGGCCGTTAGCCGGGCCAGCTCTCCAGGAGCCGGGAGAAAAGTTGTCTGGCCGTTTCGGCGTCGGCAACCGTTTCTTCGTTGATTTGAAGGAAAAGCACCGTGGTGCCGGCGGTTCGGGTCATCTTGAGCTGCAGTTCCGGGGTCTTTCCTTCAACCGGCAGCTTGATGAAATAGATGCCAAGGCTGCGGTTGCGGTCGTCCACGCGAACCTTGCCGGTTTCCAGAGCCCGCCCCAGGTTGTCCCAGACTTGCTCCTCATTACCATCGACCTGCAGCACCGGCGCGCCGTTGCCGTCATTGACCATCCTGGGCTTGGTGGAGCCGGTTGTGAGGGCCGGGCCGGATTGTGCGCCCGCAGCGGTCATTTCAGTCAGGGGAGCCGGGGCGGGAATGGCGAACTTGCTCTTGCGGCCCTCCCCCTCAGTCAGGGTCACGGTCCGCTTTGCCGCGGGCAGTTCGGGAATGGCGTACAGCGGCTGGATGGATTTTCCGGATTGGCCTTCCGGCAGAACCAGCGGCTTCAGGTTGGATGCCTGACGGTAATCCAGCGAGTGATCCGGCAGCATGCCGCAACCCGACAGGATCAGGCCGCCGCCCAGCACCGTCATGAAGCGAAGACGGGCCATCAAACCAGACCCGCCTGTTGCAGCGCTTCACGCACCACCGGACGAGCACTCTCCGACAGCCAGGTCAGCGGCAGGCGGATTCCATCCTGAATCAGGCCCATTTGTTGCAGCGCCCACTTCACCGGAATCGGGTTCGATTCGGTAAACAGGTGCTGGTGCAGGCCTTGCAGGCGTTCGTTCAACTGGCGGGCCAGGTCGGCGTTGCCGTCCAGCGCGGCTTCACAGATGGCGCTCATCAGCTTGGGGGCGACATTGGCGGTAACCGAGATATTGCCGCGCGCGCCCATCAGGATCAGTTCCCAGGCCGTGGCGTCATCGCCGGAGTAAACAGCCATGCGGCTGCCGACCAAGCTGATCAGCTCCTTGCCGCGTTCCAGGTTGCCGGTGGCATCCTTGATGCCGCTGATATTCGGCGTGCCAGCGAGACGGGCGACCGTGGCATTGCTCATGTCGACGCCGGTGCGGCCGGGCACGTTGTACAGGATCTGGGGGATGTTGACCGCTTCGGCAATGGCGCGGTAGTGGCGAAACAGCCCTTCCTGGGTAGGCTTGTTGTAATAGGGAGTCACCAGCAGGCAGGCATCGGCGCCTAAATCCTTGCAGGTCTGGGTCAGCTCAATGGCTTCACGCGTTGAATTGGCGCCGGTACCGGCAATGACCGGAATCCGCCCGCCCGCCGTTTCAACGACGGAGCGGACAACGGCGCAATGCTCGGAGACGTCAAGCGTGGCGGATTCGCCGGTCGTGCCAACCGCGACAATCGCGTGGGTGCCTTCGGCGATGTGCCACTCCACCAGCGACTTGAGGGCTGGCCAGTCAATCGCGCCATCGGGCTGCATGGGAGTGACAAGCGCCACAAGACTGCCGGTAATCATGCCGATTCTCCACTATCACGAAAAGCGATAATGGTAGCCGCAGGTTTGCCGGAAAGACAAGACAAACCGTATGCGCAGGACGCGGCGGCTACAACAAATCACAGAAAACAAAAAGCCGACTTAATAAAGTCGGCTTCGGAAAATCTGGAGCGGGAAACGAGACTCGAACTCGCGACCCCGACCTTGGCAAGGTCGTGCTCTACCAACTGAGCTATTCCCGCGTCATCAGGCCGCCTATTCTAGAC
>DASUIM010000074.1:0-2626 GCA_036279775.1 Fluviicoccus sp.
ATCAAGGTCACCCAGTCCGGTCAGCGCGATGTCTATGAAAAATCGGTCGCGCATTTCGAGACGCTGTGGGCAGACCCGGAATTCCAGTCCTATGACCCTGCGGACCCGGCGCATGTACAGCGACTGCGAGAAGCACTAAGCCGGGAAAAGCGCGGCCCGCAAGACCGCCTGACACAAACGCCTTGTCTTACCACCTGGTTCGACATCCAGCCCAAACCCTTCCAGCAGATCATGCTCGACCGCCTGGCGCACGAACGCCTGCATGGCCGTCACCGCAATCTGCTGGTCTCAGCCACCGGCACCGGTAAAACCGTGATTGCTGCTTTGGATTACCGGCAACTGTGCCAGCAATTGGGCGGACGGCCCCGCCTGCTGTTCGTGGCGCATCGGCAGGAAATTTTGCAACAGGCCTTGGCCACCTACCGGCATGTGCTGCGTGACCCCGGCTTTGGCGAGTTGATGACGGGCGCCTACGATCCGGACAGCAAAGAACACCTGTTCACCACCATCCAGAGTGCACTGTCGCGGCAATTGCAGGCGAACTACGGCGTGGATTATTGGCGCATCGTGGTGGTGGATGAATGTCATCACATCGCGGCGGCCAGCTTCCGCGAGTTTGTCACCCTCGTCCAACCGCAGTTTCTGCTGGGGCTGACGGCCACGCCGGAACGGGGGGACGGTGAGTCGATCCAGTTCGCCTTCGATACCCGGCCCGATGGCAGCCCGGCGGCCGAACTGCGGTTGTGGGATGCGCTGGACCAGCAATTGCTGGCTCCCTTCGAATACTACGGTATTCACGATGCCACCGATTTCAGTGCGGTGCCCTGGGGGCGAACCCAGCTGGAGCGCGAGGCGCTGAACGTCATCGTCCTGCGCAACGAACGGCGTGCGAAAATTATCAGCGATACCGTCTACAACTATGTGGATGATTCGCAGCAGATGCGGGCGCTGGGTTTTTGCGTCTCGGTCGATCACGCGCGGCTGATGGCCGAGCATTTCACCCGGCAGGGCATCCCCTCGGCCACAGCACATGGCGGTTTGACGACTCTGGAGCGCGATTCGATTCGTCTGCGGCTGGAACAGGGCGAAATCCGCGCCATTTTCTCCTGCGACCTGTACAACGAGGGCATCGACCTGCCCTTCGTCAACACGCTGTTATTGCTGCGCCCGACGGACAGTCCGCTGGTCTTCACCCAGCAACTGGGCCGGGGGCTGCGTTTGTGGCCGAACAAGCCGAACTGCCTGGTGCTCGACTTCATCGGCCAATACGGCAAGCAATTCCGCTTCGACCGGCTCTGGGGCAGCCTCACCGGCATGACCCGCCGGGAGCTGGCGCAGGCGATGAACCATCAGTTCCCGCACTTGCCGCCGGGTTGCGTGGTGCAGTTCGACCGCAAGAGCCGGGAAGTGGTGTTAAAGAATCTGCGGGATTCGGTGAATCAGCGCTGGAGCCAGTTGGTTCAGGAGTTAAGGGCATACCACTTCACCCGGCAAGGCAAAGCTTATGGCTTGCCTGACTTCCTCTACGATCAGCATATTGAGTTGACAGACCTCTATCGTCCGACCATGCCCAGTGGCTGGACGATGCTGCGGACGGCGGCGGGGCTGCATGATGAGTCGTGGACGACCAACGGAATGCAAATGGCGAAACGGCTGTCATCGCTGTTGCATCACAATGATCCCGGTTACCTGCGTTTTCTGGAATCGTTGTCGGTCGACTCACCCGACCTATTGCATGAAACCGAACGCCGGCGCTGGCTGATGCTGGGCTATCAACTGTTGGCCAAAGACCCGATCACCATTGAACAGGTCCGAGAAACGCTAACAACCCACCCAGCTTTGCGACTCGAACTTAATCAACTGGCCGGTATCCTGCTGGATCAATCGTCGATTAGCGGCCACCCCCTGACGGGTTGGTTGGCGCACAGCCCCCTCTGCCTGCACGGTCGCTACACCCGCGCCGAGATTCTGGCGGCGGTGGGCAAGCATCAGGACGGTCAACGCGCCCACAATCGGGAAGGCATCTTGCGATTGGCCGAGGAAAAGACCGAACTGATGTTTGTGACGCTGGATAAGACGGAAGGCTTTCACGACAGTATTGCCTATCGGGATTATGCGATCAGCCCGCGCCGCTTTCACTGGCAAACCCAAAATGCCGCCGGTCCCACCACCAAAGCCGGTCAGCAATATCTGGAAAGTCCGGGCAATGGCTGGCAATTCTTCCTGTTTGTGCGACAGAACGCCGATTCGGCCTACCATGCGCTGGGTGCTGTCACGCAGTTGAGCATCAGCGGTGACCGGCCGATGTCGGTTGTCTGGGAGTTGCAGAAGGACATGCCAGTAGCATTGTTTCAGGAGTTTTCGGTGTTGCGCGGGTAGTTCTCCCTACCCCTTCGGCCTCACCCCCGACCTCCCCCCGTCCAGCGCAATCACCTGCCCGGTCATCCACGACGCCTCCCCGGACAACAGGAAGCGCGCCAGCGCAGCCACCTCCGCCGGCTCGCCGACACGCGGCAGCGGATGCAGCTCGGCCAGCGCCTGCGCGGTCTTTTCGTTAGCCAGCAGCCCGGCGGCCAGGCCGGTGCGAGTCAGTGACGGGGCGATGGCATTCACCCGGATGCGCGGC
>DASUIM010000075.1:0-3931 GCA_036279775.1 Fluviicoccus sp.
CACGTTGATGTCGGCGTCGGTGACGATCAGGAATTTGGTGTAGGTGAACTGGCGCAGGAAGGACCAGATGCCCATCATCACCCGCCGCGCGTGGCCCGCGTAC
This sequence comes from Fluviicoccus sp., assembly GCA_036279775.1. Taxonomy (GTDB): domain Bacteria; phylum Pseudomonadota; class Gammaproteobacteria; order Pseudomonadales; family Moraxellaceae; genus Fluviicoccus. The sequence continues at coordinate 104 of DASUIM010000075.1, forward strand.
TGCTTGCGGATGCTGATGATGGCCAGCCGGTAGGAACAGCCCTCCGGCGGCAGCCAGAAATCGACAATCTCCGGGAATTGCTGTTGCAGCAGCGGCACCAACAGCTCGTTCATCGCCGCCCCCAGCACCGAGGGCTCGTCGGGCGGACGGCCGGTATAGGTGCTGTGGTAGATGGCGTCGCGGCGCAGCGTCATCCGCTCGACGGTGAACACCGGAAATTCCGCCACCTCGTTGTAGTAGCCGGTGTGGTCGCCATAAGGCCCTTCCGGCGCGGTGTCGCCGGGACGGATGAAGCCTTCCAGCACGATCTCGGCGTGGGCGGGCACTTGCAGCTCGTGGCTGAGGCAATCGGTGAGCACGGTCTTGCCACCGCGCAGCAGTCCGGCGAAGGCGAATTCGGACAGGGTATCGGGGATGGGCGTTACCGCCGCCAGCATCGTCGCCGGGTCGGCCCCGATCGCCACCGCCACCGGGAAGGGCTTGCCGGGATGGCGCGCCTGCCACGCCTGGTAATCCAGCGCGCCGCCGCGATGCGACAGCCAGCGCAGGATCAGCCGGTTTCGCCCCAACAACTGCATGCGGTAGATGCCGACATTCAGCCGTGGCTTCTCCGGCCCGCGCGTGATCACCAGCGGCCAGGTCAGCAGCGGCGCGGCGTCGTCCGGCCAGCAGGTCTGGACCGGCAGCAGGCCCAGATCGACTTCCGGCCCGGTCAGCACCCGTTCCTGGCAGGGCGCGCGCCCGGTCTGCTTCGGCGACATGTTCAGCACCTGCTTCACCATCGGCAGGTGGCTGAACAGACTGGCCGCGTCGTTCACCTGCTGCGGGTCCTTCAATTTCGCCAGCGTCTCCCCCAGCCCGCGCAGGGCGGCGGGACTTTCCAGCCCCAATCCCCAGGCGATCCGCTGCGGCGTGCCGAACAGGTTGGCCAACACCGGCAGCGCGTAGCCCTTGGGTTTTTCGAACAGCAAGGCCGGGCCGTGCGCGCGCAGCACGCGGTCGGCAATCTCGGTCAGTTCCAGCTTCGGGTCGATTTCGCGGCTGATGCGGCGCAGCTCGCCGCGCTGTTCGAGGAAGGTGAGGAATTGACGGAGGTCGTGGAATTTCATGGTGCTGACAGCCCTAATCACAGTATTGAATCCGGAGCCCCGTCCATGCCCCACCGCCTCACCCTCGCCCTCACCGGCGCATCCGGCATGCCCTACGCCCTCGGCCTGCTGAAGGCGCTGACGGCCCGCCGCCAGGCGGTGACTCTGCTGGTGTCCGACGCCGCCCGCGAGGTGCTGCGGCTGGAACACGACCTGCTGATCCCCGCCGACCTCGCCGATGCCGAAGCCTGTTTCCGCGAGTTGTCCGGTGACCGCGAGGGACTGGTCCGCCTGTATTCCAATAACGACTGGAGCTGCGCCGCCGCCTCTGGCTCCGGTGCGCCCCGGCGCATGATCATCTGCCCGTGCAGCATGGGCACGCTGGCGGCAGTAGCCACCGGCCTCAGCAACACCCTGATCGAACGCGCCGCCGACGTGGCGATCAAGGAAGGCCACCGGCTGGTGCTGCTGCCGCGCGAAATGCCCTTCTCCGCCATCCACCTGCAGCACATGCTGACGCTGGCGAAACTGGGCGTGACGGTGATGCCGCCCTGCCCCGGTTTTTATCACCGGCCGACGGATATCGACGGGCTGGTGGGTTTTGTCGTGGACCGGGTGTTGAAGCAGGTGGGGCTGGCGGGGGATGGGCCGGGATGGGGAAATTGAATTACCACACCACCCACCGTTCCCCCTTCCGCCCCTTCAACAATCCCCCCACCATCCCTGCCACCCGCCACGGCGAAAATTCCCGCGCGCCCAGCGCCGCCAGATCCACCGAGTCCAGCAGGTTGCGCACCAGCAGGCCCAGCGCGGTATCTCCTTCCATGACCAGACGACGACTGAAAAACAGCGTGTCCGAATCCTCGGTGCGTGATGCCATCGCCAGAAAGTCCGCCTTGCCGGCGCGGATCGTCACCTCCGGCGTCGCCGACGGCAGGTGTGGCGGCACGAAGCCCTTCGCGGTCAGCAGCAACGCCAGTTCCATGCCCAGATCGGTCACCACCAGCCGCACCTGACGGCCGGTCAGGTCGGGGGGAATGGCGGCCAGCCCGGATTCGCCCAGCGCCAGATTCAGCGCGGTGGCCAGCGCCAGCGACGGCGGAAACTGCGGCAGGCGGAACAGGAAACGGGTCAGCGGCGGCGGTACGTTCAGTCCGGCGGCCGCCTTCAGGGCGCGGGCGGACAACGGTTCGGGACGCATCAGGCCGCACTCGCGCTGCGGTGAAACACCAGATCCAGCCCCGGCCTGCCGTGCAGGTAGCCGTTGCAGGGCTCGGCGCTGCGCAGGCGGTCGGCGCGGCGGAAGGCGTCATGAGGGGCCAGCAGGCCGTCCAGCACGTCGCGGAACAACCGGATCACGTCGCCGGTGTGCGCCGCCTGCGGGCTGATGCGCAGCACGTTCACCCCCAGTTGCAGCAGTTCGGGAATGTCGGCCAGCAGATCACAGCTTTTCACCGATTGCGTCTGGATGCCGTTCAGCACCAGGAAGGGCTCATCCTCCTGCGTGCGCATTTCCAGCCCGTCCGGGTAGTCGCGGCAGACAAACTGGCAGCCGTCCTTCTGCCGGTTGAAATGGCGGGCGGTAAAGCAGCGCGCCGAATAGGCCAGCGGCATGCGGCCGAAGGCGAACACTTCCGTTTCCACCCGCCCCGCCACCGACTGCGCCAGCATGCCCAGCTGGTCGGCGTCCAGCTCCACCGACGCCACCCAGCGCCGCGCGCCCAAGGCCGCCAGCATGCCCAGCGCGTCCTCGTTGTAGAGGTTCAGCGTCATGCCCGCGACAAAGACCGCGCCGCCCGCCTGCTGCAACAGGTTGACGGCTGTCATGTCGTTGGCCTCCAGCCCGGATGACGCCGCCAACAGCGCCTTCAGCCGCCGCACGTCGCTTTCCGACTCCAGCAGCACCTGGCTGGAAAACACCACTTCCTTCCCGGCCTCGCGCAAGCGCTGGCCGATGCCGACCCAGTCGTCCAGTTCAAGCTCGTGGCGGCGGGCGCAGACGGTTTCGCCCAGATAGACAATGTCTACCGGCGACGCAGCCATCTCGTCGTAGAAATCGAGGATCTGTTGTCGCGGCCAGTAGTAGAGCAAGGGGCCCAGCGACAGGCGGGCGGATGCGGTCATGGTCATACTCCGGTTATTTCCAGGGACGGTGATAGGCGCCCAGCGTGTGCTGGCTGCCTTCCGAAAGCCGGTCCAGGTCCGTGGTCCAGTCGCTGCGCACGATATAGCGCTCGCGGTCGCGCAAGGCGTTATCGATGGCCTGCCGCCAGGTGCGGGCGACGGTGGCGATGTAGGCCGGACTGCGCTGCCGACCCTCGATCTTGATCGCCTTCACCCCCATGCCGATCAGCTGCGGCAGCAGTTCCAGCGTGTTCAAACTGGTGGGTTCCTCAATGGCGTAATAGGTGTCGTCGTGAACCTTGAAGCGGCCCTTGCACAGCGTCGGGTACCCGGCCTTCTCGCCGTCGCCGAAACGGTCGATCAGCACGCCGTTCAGCCGCGTTTCCAGCCCGGCGGCGGTGTGGTCCCAGCGCACGGCGGGCGCGGGCGAGCAGGCACCGTGGTTGTTGGGCGAATCGCCGGTGGCGTAGGACGACAGCAGGCAGCGCCCTTCCACCATCACGCACAGGCTGCCGAAACCGAAGACCTCGATCTCCACCGGCGTCTGCCGCAGCACGGCGGCGATCTGCCCCAGCGACAGCACGCGCGGCAGCACCGCCCGCGCAATGCCGAACTG
>DASUIM010000076.1:0-12196 GCA_036279775.1 Fluviicoccus sp.
TCAAGGCCGGTCATGCCTTCCACTGCTTCTGCGACAACCACCGTCTGGAAGAACTGCGCGCCCGGCAAACCGCCGCCAAGGAAACCATCGGTTATGACGGCCTGTGCATGAGCCTCGATGCGGCGGAGGTGCAACGCCGCCTGACCGCCGGGGAGTCCTCGGTGATCCGCATGAAGGTGCCCCGCGAGGGCGTCTGTGAAATCGACGACATGCTGCGCGGCCGCATCGAAATCGAATGGGCGCAGGTCGACATGCAGGTGCTGCTGAAGGCCGACGGTCTGCCGACCTATCACCTCGCCAATGTGGTCGATGACCACCTGATGGAAATCACCCACGTCATTCGCGGCGAGGAGTGGATCAACTCGGCGCCGAAGCATCTGTTGCTGTACAAGTATTTCGGCTGGACCGCGCCGGTGCTGTGCCATATGCCGCTGCTGCGCAACCCCGACAAGAGCAAGCTCAGCAAGCGCAAGAACCCCACCAGCATCACCTACTACGAACGCATGGGCTACCTGCCGCAGGCGATGCTGAACTATCTGGGCCGCATGGGCTGGTCGATGCCGGACGAACGCGAAAAGTTCACGCTGGACGAAATGATCAGCCACTTCGACATCAGCCGCGTGTCGCTGGGCGGTCCCACTTTCGATGTCGCCAAGCTGAGCTGGCTGAACGGCCAATGGCTGAAGGAAATGGCCCTGCCCGACTTCATGCACGCCTTCCAGCAATGGGCGGTGAACCCGGATTACCTGTCCAAGGTGGCCAGGCAGATCCAGCCGCGCATCGAGACACTGTCCGAAGCCGTCAACTGGGCCGGTTTCTTCTTTGCCGGACAGGTGGGCGTCACTGCCGACAAGCTGGCGCACAAGAAGCTGTCGCCGGAGGAAGTGAAGAAGGTGCTGCAGTTCGGGCTATGGGAACTGGAAAAGGTGATGCTGTGGAATCACGAAACCGTCGGCGCCACACTGCAACGCATCAGCACCGCCATGGGCGTTAAGCTGCGCGACTTCATGGCGCCCTACTTCGTGGCAATCGCGGGCTCGTCTTCCAGCACGCCGGTCATGGAGGCGATGGCCATCCTCGGCCCTGACCTGACTTTCCACCGCCTGCGCCACGGCGTAGAAGCGCTTGGCGGGCTGTCGAAAAATGAGCAGAGCGATTGGCAGAAGGAATGGCAGGCGCTGCCTCGCGAATAAGTAACGAACCCTCTCCCCTGACCGGGGAGAGGGTTCGTGCTTACCACATCAGATCATCGGGAATCACGTAATCCTTGTACGGATCCTCCTCGTCCACTTCCTGCTTTTCAACCCGCGTATTCAAGACCACCACCACCGACTCATCCCGGGTACGGATCTTTTCCGCCACCACCGTCGGCACCAGTTCATAACCGTCACCCTTGCGCACCACGGCAACCTGCCCCTTCACCAGCTGATTGAACTGGGGCTCGGTGACGTACAGCTTCTTGATCTTGCCACCGTCGGCAAACTGGTAGGCGGTTTCCCCACCCTTGCGGCTGATCGCCTGCGTCTCGACCATATTGATGACCTGGGCTTCCCGCGCCCTGGCCTCACGTTCTTCCTGCTGCTGACGGTTCAACTCGCGGTCACGGGCCTGCTTCTCTTCCAGGGCCTTTTGCGCCAGCTTGCGCGCCTCATCCTTATCAGCAGCGGTGCGCTTTTCATGTTCCAGCTTTTTCAGCTTCTTGGGGTCGGCCAGTCCGGATTTCAGCAACTGGTTCTTCAGGGAATTGCTCATGGGTGCAAACACGATCTTTTTGAACGAGCGGAAAGGCTAGCACTCCCCTTCGCAAACCGGAAGAACAAGGACGTTCCCTTTGCTCTCGAAAAGCCCTAATAACGCTGCACTGGTGGCTTTTTGGGCATTTTGTGTTTTTTTCAGGCACTCAACACATCTTGAGGTAAAATATTCACGACTCCCGTTGACACACCCCCGACTCCCCTATAACATTCGCGGCCTGTGCGGGGCTATAGCTCAGCTGGGAGAGCGCTACAATGGCATTGTAGAGGTCAGCGGTTCGATCCCGCTTAGCTCCACCAAACAGGGTCCCATCGTCTAGCGGTTAGGACATCGCCCTTTCACGGCGGTAACCGGGGTTCGATTCCCCGTGGGATCACCAATTCGATAAAAAGGCCTGCATGGTAACATGCAGGCCTTTTTATTTGCGTCAAATAATCGCCTGTCGACCCAGGGGCAGTCCTTGCCCCCAAACATTTCGTACTCAGCCGGACTATTTGGCCAGACACACCCGCAGTGTCGTGACCTCCCCTTCCTGCCACAGATTCAACAGCATCCGCCCCGCCAGACGGCTGACAATCAGCTCGCCCACCGCACCGAACGTGCAGGCTTGCTCCGCCGGTTTGCCGATCCGCTCCAGGCTCAGCTTGACATTGTTGAGCGGCACACCGGATTGGGACAGGGTCATGGCAACCACGGCCTCATTGACGAATTGGACACGCTGAGTGGCTCCGGCTGCGCTCATTCCCCAATAATCCGGCTGCCGGGGATCGGTAATCACCCGCGTGCAGGCCGTCTGGGCGCAACCCCAGCCCAGCGCGGCCAGATCCTCGCGATGCATGCCCAGACTGACGCCTTCCATCAGCACGGAAGCAATACCGGCGCGGGCCGGGTTGTCATCAGCCATCGACTTCAGCTTGCCCACCGCCATCTCCGGCCGTGCCTGAACCGGCGCCGCCGCCGGAGCCATGCGCTCCCCGGCCGAGTCCGGGGCATTCCCCCCCCCCATGGCCTCCTGCCGGTTGGCAATGCCGCCCGGCGGGCTTAGCCGTACAACCGGCAAGTCCGGCGGCGGCGTAATCTTCTCCTCGGTGGAAGCTTCCCGGGGTTGCTGCGGGGCCATTTCCGCCCGCAAGCGCGCCAGCTCGGCGGAGCGTCGCGCCGCCATTTCCTCCTCCGGCAGCGCACTATCCGCCAGCGGCGGTGCAGCCGGGGTGGCGGACGTAGCGGCCACCGTAGGCGTCACCGCCTCGTGCAAGTCTTCCGGCGACCGTGTTTGCAGATAGACCACCAGCGAGCTGACCAGTACGACGCTGGCCGCCGCTCCAAAGGACAGCAGCCACGCCTGACTGCGCGGCAAGGGACGCCCTGCGGCATCAAGAATCACCTTGTCCACGGCGGCCGATGGCTCTTCCTTGGGCAATTGCCGGTACAACGCCTGCAAGCGCGGATCCAGTTCGTCGCTCATGCTTCAACCTCCAGACCCAGACAGGATTGCAACTTCTTCTGGGCATAGCGAAACCGGCTTTTCACCGTCTCGAACGCCACTTGCAACTGCTCGGAGACCGCTTGCAGGGTCAGCTCCGCTTCCAGCCGCAACAGCATGATGCTGCGCTGTTCCGGCGGCAGTTGTTGCAGGCAGAACCGTAACCGCTGCCACTGCTGTTCCTGATCCAGCTGTACTTCCGGATGCGCCGTTTCACAGGCGGGCATTTCCGCCAGCACGCCATCCTCCGTTTCCTGCTCGTGACTCCAACGGCGTCCCTGTTTCCGGTAGTGATCGTGCAGCCGCGAATGCGCAATGCAAAACAGATAGCTGCCAAATGCCGAGGTCACGGAATACTCCTGACGGCGGCGGATCAGGGTCATCCAGACCTCCTGATAAACTTCCTCCGCCTGCGCGCGCTGGCCCAGATGGCGCATCAGGTAAGAAAACAGCCGGGGCCGATAGCGCCCGTAAAGTACATTGAACGCCGCCTTGTCCCCGGTTTGCCAGGCCAGCATCAGCGTTTCGTCCTGAATATCAGTCATGATGAGATGCGTTTCCGTTGAATGTGGGCTTGATACAACATGCCTTCGTGCTGCGCAAGGGCAAGGTTTCCGTTCCCGGCAAAAACACCGGATCGCGCCAGCCGAGCTTTCCCCTTACCGGTAAACGCCACGACACCGTCTTTCGGGTCAACGCTTGCGGAAATTATCCGGCGGCGAACTGTTATCATAGCCGTCTCCCGACATCCGTCGCGCCTGCCCGAGCTTTCACGTGAATACCGATTTTGCCTCCCTGTCTCTTTCCCCGGCGTTGCTGGACAATCTGCAATCCCTGGACTTCAAGGCCATGACGCCCATTCAGGCGCAGAGCCTGCCGGACATCCTGCAAGGCCGCGATGTCATCGCCAAGGCCAAGACCGGCAGCGGCAAGACCGCCGCTTTCGGTCTGGGCATCCTGTCCAAGCTCGACCCCGCCAACTTCAACGTCCAGGCGGTTGTGCTATGCCCTACCCGCGAACTGGCCGACCAGGTCGGCAAGGATATCCGCAAGCTGGCCCGCACCCTGCCCAACATCAAGCTGGTCACCTTGTGCGGCGGCACCGCGCTGGGGCCGCAAATCGGTTCGCTGGAATACGGGGCGCACATCATTGTCGGCACACCGGGCCGGATCCAGAAACATCTGGACATGGGCACGCTGCGCCTGAACCGGATGCAAACCCTGGTGCTGGATGAGGCGGACCGCATGCTGGACATGGGCTTCGAGGAAGCCATCCGCGAGGTCATCAGGCACATGCCCGCCAACCGGCAGACACTGCTGTTTTCCGCCACCTACCCGGACGGCATCCTGAAAATGAGCCGGTCCGTCCAGCGCAATCCGCTTGAAGTCACCGTCGAAACCCAGCACCACAACAACGACCTGGAGCAGGTCTTCTTCGAAATTACGCCCGAGCAGCGACTGGATGCACTCAACAGGCTGTTGCGGCACTATCACCCGGAATCCACGGTGGTCTTCTGCAATACCAAAGCGGATTGCCAGGATGTCGCCGATGCCTTGGCCGATCAGGGCTTTTCCGCGCTGGAGCTGCACGGGGATCTGGAGCAGAAGGACCGCGATCTGGTGCTGGTGCGCTTTTCCAACAAGAGTGTTTCGGTGCTGGTGGCAACCGATGTCGCCGCACGGGGGCTGGACATCAAGGACTTGTCGGCCGTGATCAACTTCGAACCGGCCTGGGATCCGGAAGTGCACGTCCATCGCGTCGGCCGTACCGGCCGCGCCGGGCAGAAGGGACTGGCGCTGACGCTCTTTGCCGCGCGCGAAGCCGGACGCATCGCGGCCATTGAAACGTACCAGAAAGCGCCGATCACCCTCAAACCCCTGAATGAACTGGATCACGGGCGCGATCAGCCCCTGCCGCCGCCGATGGTGACCCTGGCCATTCAGGGCGGACGCAAGGACAAGATCCGTCCCGGCGATATTCTGGGCGCATTGACCGGCGACGCGGGCATTCCCGGCGGTGATGTCGGCAAGATTGATGTCGCCGACATGGTGTCCTATGTCGCCATCCGCCGCGCCAGCGCCGGTCAAGCGCTCAACCAGCTGCGAAACCGCGGGATCAAGGGCCGCAGCTTCAGGGTGCGCCAGATTTAAGGTATGGTAATCTCCTGAATAATCGGCTTGCGAATTTCTTTCGATGGACTATTTGTTGTATTTGGGCTTGGGTTGTTTTGCGGGCTTTGTCGCCGGGTTGTTCGGCATCGGCGGCGGCATGGTGATTGTGCCGGTGCTGGTGTACAGCTTTGCCGCCCGTGGCTTTGATAACGGCATCCTGACACATTTGGCCATCGGCACTTCGCTGGCCACAATCATGGTGACGTCAGTGAGCGCCGTGCTGGCACATCACAAGCGCGGCGCGGTGTTGTGGCCGGTGGTGCGGCATCTGGCGCCCGGCCTGCTGGCCGGTGCGTTCCTGGGAGCCCAGGTGGCATCATGGCTGCCCGCGCGGATGCTGCAAATTCTGATCGGATGTTTTGCTTTTTTAACCGCCGCACAGATGTTCAGCGGCTGGAAAGGCAAAATGGGACATACCCCCCTGCCCGGACGAAACGGACTGTGGGCGGCCGGCGGCGGCATTGGCGCGGCATCGGCTGTTTTCGGCATCGGCGGCGGCACCTTCACCGTGCCCTACCTGACCTGGCACGGCGTGGCCATGACCAATGCGGTGGCCAGCGCCTCGGCTTGCGGCATGCCCATCGCTCTAGCGGGAGCCATCGGCTTCATGACGGCCGGACTGCATTCGACACAGCTGCCCTCCGGTGCGTGGGGGTTTGTGTATTTACCGGCGTTCATCGGCATCAGTGCCACCAGCCTGATATTTGCCCGGCTTGGCGCCCGACTGGCCCACAGGCTGCCCGCCGAAATGCTGAAAAAACTTTTTGCCTGCCTGCTGGTTGCCGTTGGCATCAGCTTTGTTTGGGGACACTGACATGCTGCTGGCGCCGTCGGACAAGCCATACGACTATCGCAATCCTCCGCGTTTGGCGCTCGGGCTGGCCGGACTGTTGCTCTTGCTGGCTTTTGTGCTTTTCCCGCGCGACTACGCCCGCCAGAGCGAAACCGACCAGCTCTACAGCGCCCAGTTACTGGCCACCGAATGGCCGCTGTATGGCCCTTTCCTGATGCAAAACGGACGCAGCCGGGAATATCTCCGGCTGGAAACCGATCGCGCGCAAGGTCATGTCGAACTGGTCGCCCGACAGCTGGGCTACGACCGCGCCTTTGCCGAAAATATCCGCAAGGGCGGCAAGGACTATCTGGACGCCGAGGCACTGGCCAACTGGTCGGGCGCCCGCGCCCGCTATGACGAGGAAAGAAACCGGCTGAGCGCCCAAGTCATTGGCCTTGACCCTCAACGCTTACGGCCCATCACCTTCATCAGTCATGCCTTTACCGACCTGAACCTCAACAGCGTGCTGCTATCGGTCGTCCTGCTGCTGTTCGCGGGCATGCCTCTTGAACGCCGTCTGGGCAGTGGCGCGGTGCTGGGCGCCTGGTGCGCGGGCAGCGTCGCGGGCGGGCTGGCTTATCTCATCATGCATTATCGTGACGTGACACCGCTTACCGGCAGCACTCATGCGGTTCTGGGCGTGATCGGCGCGGCATTCTGGGTTTTTCGCGGCCAGCGCAGCCTGCGGTTTCTGGAATCAGCCATGCTGTTTGGCGGCTGGGTTTTCCTGCTGGTCGCGGGGGCCACCATCGCACTGGTCTGGCTGACCCGTCAATCGGATCCGGCATGGCTGATTTCCCTGAGCTCGGCGTGCATAGCCGGAGTAGCCGCCGGCAGCTTCGCCATCCGGCTGGAGCGTAAACGGCAGCATGACCTGCCTGAAATCATTCCTCCGGAGCTGCCGACCAGCGAGCCTTACCGCAATGATCTCAACCAGGTCATGCAAAAGTTGTCCCAGATGCAGTTTGTCGCCGCCGAAAAGAATATTCGCGGGCTGCTGGAAACCTACCCGAATGATCCGCGGTTATTGGAACAGCTTTACCATCTGGCCAAGCTTTCACCCAACAACCTGGAGTTTGAGGAAATCGCCTTTGGGCTGCTGACCCTGCCGAACCAACCGCGCAGCAATCACGTTTCCTTGCGCATTTATCGTGATTACGTCAAGCGCAGCCATACGTTTGTCGCCCTGGATGACAACACTTGCCTGCAACTGGTGCTGCGCTTTACCCGGATCAATGCCCTCAAGGATGCTGAGGAGGCTTTCAAGAGGGCTCTGGATGCCAATCGCCAGGCCCCGCTCCTTGCCAAGGCCGCCAATGCATTGGCGCAAGCCCTGGTGGCCAGCAACATGGAACAGCGCGCCGGCTATTACGCCAATCTGGCCAAATCCGCTTAACCCACCATCCCGGCGTGGCCTCCCTTTCCGCCGGGCCTGCGGCGGACTGGGTCTATACCAGGAAATCACCGCCACTATCCTGGCCGCCCAGCTGTTTCCAGTACGTGCGCATCAGTTCGTAGCGCGGATGCTTCTGAAATCGCGTGACCAGATACTCCATGGTTTCCAGCGCCTGCGACGACTGCCCCAGCTTTTCGTGAAGCAGTTTTGCCCGAAGCATGTAGGCTTCCGGCAGTTGCGGGAAATGAGGAGAGGTCTGGTGCATGCCATCCAGCAACTGCACGGCGCGACCGAACTCGCGGAACTCGGCGCAGACCTTGGCCAGTCCCAAGGCCGTGCCCGGATCTTCAGGGCGGTATTCAGGCATGACCAGCAGTATCTTGGACAGCACCACCATGGCCTCCTCCTGTTTGTCGCCCGCCAGCAAGGCCGACAGGAAGCTTTCACCCTGATGGGCGACCCCGCTCTTATCCTTGAGAAAAACCAGCAACTGGAAATAGCGCTCCTGGATATCGATGGCGTTCGGGTGCTTCTCGGCCTGGCCGCGCAACAGGCTCACGGCCTTGTCATACATGCCCTCCTTCAACAGAACTTCAAACCGGGCCGTATTGCTGTCCAGTCGCCGGATCGCTGACTTGCGCCCCTTGCCGCGCGCGCCCTCGGCCTGGAATCCAAGCGCATCCTGGAATTGCAGCAGGCAATATCCGGAAACGGCGGCAATCACCCACACCCCATAGCCATACGCGCCGTTATGCATGCCCTGAACAATGCCGGGCGACGCCACATCCGACAACAGGCTGACCAGCGCCTGCAGAAATACAAACAGGGCCAGGGCGCCGCCGCCCAGTGGAATGTACAGAAAGCGCACACCCTGAAAGACAGCCATCCAGCTGTCTTTCTGCACCACCCCGGTCATGCCCTTGTCCCTGCCGACAATCATCAACAACGCCGGCAACAGGCATGCCACAACGACAGCCAGCACAAACGCCACAAACGGGAATTCACCCCCCGCCCAACCCAGGCCGGTCATCAGCAAGGAAACCACGACCGCGAGCGGCAACGCCGGACCGGACATCAACTTGCCAAGCTGGGCCGGTCCGGGGAAAGTCACCGAACCTGTCGCTCCCTGTAAAAGGATGCTCCAGCCGACCAGCATGATCAACACATACGAACCGAAAGCCACCGGCAACAAAATGTTGTCCGGTACCATGACCGGCAAGACCATCAGCAGCAGCAATATCCCCATCCCGGTCATCGCAAAGGGCACACGCAGGAAATCGGTATAGCGCTGCCAGAACGGCTCTACGGCGGGCCCGCTCGTGGCCGAGCGCAAAGGATGGTTGCACAGGATGCAATTGGGCAGGGATTCCATGTCCGTGCCTGCAGGCGCGCAATCGTCACAAACCTCGATGCAGCAGGTATCACAATGCCATCTGGCGGTAGTTAGCGGATGATATTTGCAGTAATCTTTGGGCATTTTTTTGATTCTGTGGAATCCCCGGTTACCGGGCAGTGTAGGAGTTGGTGCATGGGTATGCAATCTCGGCGACAGATTATCATCGCCGGTGGAAACTTTGCCGGACTGACGGTGGCGCGCGGCCTTTGCAGCCGCCGTTTCCAGGTCACCGTGGTGGATCCGGGCCAGGATTTTGAGTGGTATCCCAACATCCACGAAGTCGTCTCGCGTCAGAAAAAACCGGCGCAGTTGCGGCACTCGCGCCGACAAATTCTGGACCGGCTTGGCCATGACTTTGTCAGTACTGCCGTCACCGAGATTGATCGCGCCCAAAAACGAATCACCACCACCGACGGCCGCTCACTGCCTTATGATGATCTGGTCTTGGCCATCGGCAACACCGCCAATATAGACCGCATTCCCGACGCCAGCCGCTTTGCGTTACCGTGCGCCACGATAGAAGATGCCGAGCGCATCGGGCAGCAATTGCAGCGTCTGGATGCGCTCAGCCTGCCATCACGCCCCATCGTGCTGGTGGGCGCCAACTTTGTCGGTCTGGAACTGCTGGGGGAAATTATTCGCCGTTTCCGCCGCCAATGGCGCTTTAACCTGCATGTCGTCGATGTCCAGCCCGGCATCATGCCCGCTTACATCGGGCTGGACAGCTGGTTTCGGGAGCAGTGCGCCGATCTGGACATCCATTGGCATTTCGGCAGGCTGGTCAAAACCGTGGAGCGGGAAACGGTCCTGCTGGATGACGGCACCCGTCTGGACTCGCGACTGACATTGTGGTGCGCCGGAGACCTGCCTCCCGCCCTTCCGGCCGCCTCCGGACTCGCCCAGGCAGGCCGTTATCCGCAAGTACTCCCGACATTGCAATCCGTTGTCGATGAACATATCTGGATTGCGGGCGACACCGCCGGCTTTCCTCTCCCGCTCGACAAGCAGGCTTTTCACGCGATTGCCATGGGCGGCCGCATCGCCGGAAACCTGCACCGGCAGTTGCAAAAGCGTCCCCCGCGCGAATACCGGCCCCTGACCATGCCCCGCCTGATGAGCTTTGGCGACACCGGATTGCTGTTGCTGCCCTCCCAGGCCCTGGTGCATCCCGGATTCCTGGCCGCCAAGGAAGCGGTCTACCAAGGCAACTTCACCCGCTTCAACTTGCCCCGGGAAACCGGCGAATGGCTGGAACTGGGAGATAATCTGAGGGACGGCGCCAAAAGCATGCTCAGGCTGGCGCGAAACAGTTGGGAAACTCATGCCTGGCGGGATGCCCGCCGGTTCGGCGCCGTCTGATCAGGGCACCGCGCGGATAGTGACCGTGGCCGGACAATTCGGCCTGAACGAGGTGGTGCATTCGGTGAACTGCCCGTTGGGCTTGTAACAGACGCGCAACTCCGTCAACAATTGGGAATTGTTGTCCTGGCCGTTGCAACGCAGGTAAATCCCTTTTTCAGGCAGGCCGGAATTCAGCTTGATGATTTCAGCCACCAGATGATTGCGGTCCATGACCTGATCCTTGCCCTCGCTGTTGATCTGGCTGGGCAGGCGCAGGCGGTTGGCGCTGGACATCAACGCACGGAAATATTCCCGGGCGGTCATGCCCGTGCATGAACCGTGCTTCTGCCACTCCTTGGCGCGCATGGGGTCATCGGGCATCAGCTTTTCCAGCACCCGCTCCTGCACCGGCGAAAGCTCCGGGTTTTCACGACTGCAATTCTGCACCTTGCGGCCGTCCTCGCGTTCGGGCCAGTACCCCTGGACGATCACGGAATAACCTTCCTGGCAGATGCGTAATTCACGGTTTTCGGGATGAAGCTTGCACAGGGCGGGGGCCAGGCTGATGGACAAGGTGTAGTAATGCGGTGGAGGCGCTTCCTCACCGACGGCGACAGCGGCCAGGACGATCATCGCCAACCCGACATAACTGGCTGCCAACCGGCTCATCCTCATGGGTACCCTCGATTGATCATGTACTCTGACTTGCATGGAAATTCAGTACGGCAAAGGTACGTGGATTTGACCGCCAAGGCTGTTGGATTTTGTTAATCCACGGTTGCTCAACGTTATCCCCCGGCACCCAGAACGGAAAAATTCGACAAACCTTGTAGGATTTTTCCTACAAACCACATCGGATTTTTCTGAATTTTCACGCCGAAATCCACTGAAATCCGTGCCTCCTTAACCATCTCCCGTTGAATTGCATAACGTTTATACGTCATTACTTGCTCAAGATCACAGCGTGGCTGTCCGGGCAGTGGATTGCCGTCAGGGCGTGATGTGGTAACATAGCTTCAACGGAACGCAAACAGGACTGCGTGGACTGGAAGGCTCAGGAAGAGTCACAGGGCAGTACAGGATTAGCGGGAAGCTGATAGTGCCGGGAAGCACGCAAGGAGATGCCAGGAGGCATCATTAGGGAATCAAATGGAAGTGACACGGGAATAGGGAAAGGGACTGATTGCCGCGAGGCACATGGATAGGGACTGGAGACACCGGGACGTGTATGGATGCCAACGGGAAGGATACAAATCGGGGCGGATTATCCGCCCCGTTTGCATTTCCGGCCCGCACAAAATATGCTGTCGCAACACCCTCTGCCGTATCTCCATAATCCCCGACGTCACTGCCGCCGCGACCCACTGATCAAACACCGCCTCTCCCCTGCCCCAAATACTGCCCATAAAAAAACCGCCGGGCGTGAACCTCGACGGTTTCTTTCAGTTCCGGAAAGCTTATTTTTCCAGATACTTCATCTTGTCGGGCACGCCATCCCATTCCTTGGCGTCGGCCGGGGCATCGCCCTTTTCGGTGATGTTCGGCCAGACCTGCGCCAG
This sequence comes from Fluviicoccus sp., assembly GCA_036279775.1. Lineage (GTDB taxonomy): Bacteria > Pseudomonadota > Gammaproteobacteria > Pseudomonadales > Moraxellaceae > Fluviicoccus. Next base: position 11,938 of record DASUIM010000076.1, read on the forward strand.
ATCGGCGTTCAGCTTGATGAATGCTTCCTGCCCCTTCGGCACTTCGTCTTCCGAGAAAATGGCGTTGGCGGGACATTCCGGCTCGCACAGCGCGCAGTCAATGCACTCGTCCGGGTGAATGACCAGGAAGTTCGGGCCTTCGTAGAAGCAGTCAACGGGGCAGACTTCCACACAGTCCTGATATTTGCACTTGATACAGTTTTCGGTAACGACAAAAGTCATGGTGTCCTGCCTCTCAACAAGACCGGCGCCCGGCCGG
>DASUIM010000077.1:0-15501 GCA_036279775.1 Fluviicoccus sp.
CATGCGGCTGATACGGCGGTAGGGACTCCAGAAGGCCTCGCGCACCGAGATCGCGTTTTCCACCAGCTTGACGACGGTGGCGTCCCAGTCGTTGCCGTCGCGGTCATAGAAAATGCCGTTGCGGCCGACAATCATCTTGCCCGCCTCACCGGCGGTCAGCGCCGCGACAATGGTGATTTTCTCGGCGCTGCCCTTGCGCACGCAGTCAGCGTAGATCAGATACGTGCCGCTCAGCCCGGCCATGGCCGCATGCCGTCCCATGTCATTGACCTTCACGCACAAATCGCAGCTGCGGCCGTCGATATACAGGGTTCCGGCCTGAAACACCGCTTTATCGCGACGGGTATAGAAGTCGCTCAGCGATACGAAATTATTGAGCAGGGTTTTCAGATCGCGCTGGTAACGCACCAGCCGGTCCAGATCCACCAGACTGTCCGCCGCGTCGGCCACGGCCAGATCCGCCGTCACCAACCCCAGCAGGGCCTCCATGACACCGGGCGCGGACAGCGCCGCCAACCGCTCATCGGTCAGGGCGGCCTGCGGCACGGCCGGTTTGGCGGCCTGCCAGTCACGATAGGCCGTGAAACGCGACTTGATGCCAGACCAGGCGGCGGCATCCAGCGTTACCAGACCCACGCCCGTCAGCGGGTCCGCCACCAATTCCTTGAAGGCCGCCAGACGGTCGCGCCAGGCCGGATTGACGCCCGACAACAGGTTCAACGGCTGGTCCGGCGCAATCAGCGACAACGGCAGGCGCGCCATGTCCTCGCTGCCGAGCGTCAGGGCCTGCGCACCCAGGCGGGCGAAATCGTCATCACTGCCGTTCAGCGCCGGTTGCGCGCGCAGGTCAAACCCGGCCAGCTGGGTGCGGGAAAAATAATCATCAATCTTGGCCTCAACCGCCAGCAGCGCCTCGCAGGCGGCCGGGGTGGCATCGCCCAGCGGCTCGCTGACCTTGGCCCGCTGCCAGTCCGTCACCTGCGCCAGATCGGTAAAGAATTGGCGGATCAACGCTTCTGTGACACCGGCGTCGCCGCTGCGGTCGGTTTCAGAACCGGTGCAGGCCAGAATGTCGTTAATCGCCTCGGCCAGACCGGGCGCCGTCGCCATCGCGGCGGGCACAATGCCGTCGCCATTGGGCATAACAGGCGGGAAAACCTTGGCCAGGTCTTCGGTATCAACCGCCGTCACCACGGTGGCCTCGCCGCGCCCCAGCCGTGACAACAATTCACCCGCGCCGGTCACCAGCTTGCGGCCGCTTTCGGTGCCGGCATCAATCGCCAGCAACGGCAGACCGTCGCCGGACAGCAGCACCGACTTGTCCTTCAGCAGCGACAGCGACCAGCGTACCGCTTCCAGCAACTCCGGGGCGCGGATGCGGCCGTCCTTGTCGGTGTCGATATAGTCCAGCGTCCGGTTATCCATCTCCAGTCCGCGCGTCGGGCAGGCCAGCGCCGCCCACAGCTTCTGGTCCAGCTCGGGCAGGTTTTCCAGATCCTCCACCCGGTCAATGAAGACCTGATCAAAACCGCCGTAGCGAATAAAACGCCAATTGTGGGCCATGTTCTCATTCTCTCCAGAAATAACTGCCTGACCGACTTTTACCGAAAACGGCGCGGACTGTGAAGGTTCAGGGCGATGATTATTGTTGCAGGAAATCCGTCAACAGAATGTCAAGGGGCGCACGGATATCGCGCCGCTCGTTGGCCAGCTGATGCGAGGCCTCGCCAAGGCGCAGACTGACCCTGACGCGAAAACGGCTGTGGATGAAACGCCGGTTGTAGCGACCGTTGACCGTGGTATCGCGCTCGCCCTGCACCAGCCAGACCGGAAAATCGGCCGGGGGAAAGCGATGCATCCTCGGCACCCAGCGGCGCAGGGCATTGATCCACCCCACCGGCATCCAGCGCGATTGCAGGGGATCGTCGTGCCGCACAAAATGCAGGAAGTCATCATCGCTGGTATTGCGGCGGAAATTGCGCGGCATCACCGTCCGCAAGGCCCCGACCAGCCAGAATGCCCCCCGGATCTGCCACCACTGGAACGGTGTCGGCAACACCAGCGGCGCCAGCAGGAACAACCGTTCGAACGCCGGAGGACGGCCGTCCTGGCAGGCTTGCAGCACATGTTCCATCAGAATGCCGCCGCCGGTGCTCTGCCCCAGCCCCAGCCAGGGCTTCGGCGCCGAAGCCGCCACCCGCGCCAGCAGCCGGTCCAGCAGTATCTGGTACTCGCTGAAATCGCGGATGCCGACGCGCACGCCGCTGGACAGGCCGTGCCCCGGCAAATCATGTATCACCACCGCATAGCCCTGCTGCAGAATGCGGGGCAGCAATTGCGGATACAGTCCGCTATGCTCCAGATAGCCATGGACGATAAACACCGTGCCCCGGCAGACGGCGGGACGGAAACAATGCACCAGCACCCGGTACCCGGCCGCCTCAATCCAGCCGCCGGCATGCAGCAGGCCGGGATGACGGCGCTCCTCGTCCAGCCCGTAATAACGGCTGTAATCATCCGCCGCGCCCTGCTCCGGCCAGGGGCGGTCCGGATCAAACATCGGAATGGCGGCGCGCGCGGCATCAGGATGGAACATGACGTCTCCCGGGGACCGCCGCCGTTTCAGGGCTATTCCCGTTTTTGGCACAAAATGTCAAGTGAGACCGACAACCGGTGCTATGCTGAATCCAGTACGAACGTACCTGGATGACGGCGACACCGGAATGTCTGGTTTCCCGCAAGTATAGCCACACAGGTGAAGTTATGATTGGTATTCCCATTGGCCTGCTCGCCTCGAACGCGACCGAATGGTATCTGCACAAATACGCCCTGCACGGCGTTCCCAAACCGGAAGGCGGGCGCAAGTCCATCTCCGAGCCGTTCATGAAGCGGCACTGGAGCCATCACCGCCGGGTGCGCCTGCAGAAATACCGCGATGACGACCTGTACGCCGATTTCAACAACAGCCCCGACGCCAAGGCCGAGGTCGCCGCGCTGCTCAAGCTGTGCGCCGCCACCGGCGTGGTGTTTCCGGTTGCGCCCTTCTTTACCCTGACCACCTGGTACTGCGCCTGGAATTACTGGCATGTCCACAGCCAGTCGCACCTGGATACCGAGTGGGGCAAGAAGAAGATTCCCTGGCACTACGACCACCACATGAACACCAACCAGGACGCCAACTGGTGCGTGACCAAGCCCTGGTTTGATTACATCATGGGGACGCGGGTCATCAGTTCGGAAGACCTGAAGGAATCAAACCCGCTGGGCATCGCGCTGCCCAAATTCGTGGAAGACCGCCTGAATGCGCTGGCGCGCAAGTATGCCCCGCGCGCCTTCGAAAAGCTGGACGCCAATCTGGCGGAAGAAGCCCGCAAGCGCGCCCGGGGACTGGAAGAGGCCATGCCCGACTTCGGGCAACAGGCCGCCTAATCCTGGAAAACGATCCGGTCCCGGTTGCTGTCGATCAGCGCCGGGCCGAACCCCTTGACCGCGTCCAGCTGCTGCAGGCTGGTGAATTTACCTTTCTCCGACCGCCAGCGCACGATGGCCTCCGCCTTCGCCTGCCCCACCCCCTTTAACCGCAGGGCCAGGGTGGCCGCATCCGCCGTATTGATGTTGACCTTGCCATTTCCGGCCGCGCCGCCTGGCGCCTTGACCTCCGGCTCACAGGCCGGAACCGCCGAAACCAGCAACATCGCCCCCAAAAAAACGCCAAAAACAGCGCCAGTCCGCATATTCACCACTCAACACTCCATGTCGTTGAAAATTCCGTCTACAATACCGCTCACAGGAAACCGGGCCGCGCTAAATATAGAAGCGCGATGCTTGGCGTATGCACGGGATTTGATTTATATTCCAGAATCTTAGCATTCTTTCCTCACCAAGAAATACAACAACGGCAGCAGGTATCAACATGGCAGTGTCACCGTCCTCACCCACGACATCCTTTGGAGGCCTGGCCAAGCGCCTGGTCATGGAAGGCGTGGTTGATGCCAACGCCATGCAGAAAGCGCTGGTCGAATCCCAGCGCGAGCAGATTTCGCTCGTCACTTATCTGGTCAACAACAAGCTCGCCAAGGCCGCGCAGGTCGCCTGGACCATGGCCGACGAATTCGGTGATCCGCTGATTGATCTGGACCTGATCGACACCGACCTGATCCCCAAGGACCTGCTCGACGAGAAGATCGTCCGCAAGTACAACGCCCTGCCCATTTTCAAGCGGGGCAAGCGCCTGTTTGTCGCCATGAGCGATCCCACCCGCCTCGACGCCATCGACGCCATCCGTTTCAACACCGGCATGACCGTCGAAACCATCGTCGCCGAGGAAGACCGCCTGCTCAAACTGATCGAGCGCATTCTGGAAGGCAGCAGCAACAAGGCCTTCGAGGGCCTGGATGATGATCTGGAAAACCTGGATATCACCGGCGGCGAAGAGGACGGCGGCGCCAAGGACAGCGGCACCAGCAGTGCTTCCGAGGACGACGCCCCCATCGTCAAGTACATCAACAAGATCCTGCTCGATGCCATCAAGATGGGCGCATCCGACTTGCACTTCGAGCCGTATGAAAAATCCTACCGGATCCGTTTCCGGGTTGACGGCGTATTACGTGAAATCACCCGCCCGCCGGTACAGCTGGCCGGGAAAATGTCCGCCCGCCTCAAGGTCATGTCGCAAATGGACATTTCCGAGCGCCGCGTGCCTCAGGACGGCCGGATCAAGCTGAAACTGTCCAAGACCCGCGCCATCGACTTCCGGGTCAATTCCATGCCGACCCTGTTCGGCGAAAAGCTTTGCTTGCGTATCCTTGATCCGTCCAGCGCTTCACTGGGCATTGACATGCTGGGTTATGAACCGGACCAGAAAGCGCTGTTCATGGGCGCTCTGGAAAAGCCGCAGGGCATGCTGCTGATTACCGGCCCCACCGGCTCCGGCAAGACCGTGTCGCTCTACACCGGCCTCAATATCCTCAATACCGTGGAAAACAACATCTCCACCGCCGAGGATCCGGTCGAAATCAACCTTGAAGGCATCAATCAGGTCAACGTCAACCCCAAGGTCGGCCTCACCTTCGCCTCGGCGCTGAAAGCCTTCCTGCGTCAGGATCCGGAAATCATCATGATTGGTGAAATCCGGGATCTGGAAACGGCGGAAATCGCGGTCAAGGCCGCCCAGACCGGTCACATGGTGATGTCGACGCTGCACACCAACAGCGCGCCGGAAACCCTGACCCGCCTGCGGAACATGGGGGTGCCATCGTTCAACATCGCGACCTCCGTGAATCTGGTGATTGCCCAGCGACTGGCCCGTCGGCTGTGCAGCGCGTGCAAGAAGCCGATGGACGTCCCCAAGGCCAGCCTGTTGGAAATGGGCTACACCGAGGATGACCTGAACACCGGCTTTGTCGTCTACGAACCGATCGGCTGCGATCAATGCCGCGACGGCTACAAGGGTCGGGTCGGTATCTACGAAGTGATGAAAGTCACCCCGAAAATTGCCCGTATCATCATGGAAGAAGGCAACTCGATTGAAATCGCCGAGGCGGCCAAGTCGGAAGGATTCCCGGACCTCCGTCGTTCCGGATTAAAAAAAGTAATGGCTGGCGTGACCAGCCTGACCGAAGTCAACCGGGTAACCGGTGTTGATTAACCGAGTGTAGCTCAACATGGCAACCAACAAAGCAGACGCATTACTGAACTTTGCCTACGAGGGCACCGACAAACGGGGCCAGAAGGTCAAGGGCGAGACGACAGGCAAGAATATTGCCCTGGCCAAGGCCCAGTTGCGCAAGCAAGGCATCAACGTACTTAAAATCCATAAGAAAAGTCAGGGGATTTCCTTCGGAAGTCGCAAGAAGAAGATATCCCCGATGGACATCGCGATTTTTACCCGGCAACTCGCCACCATGATGAAGGCCGGGGTTCCGCTGGTCCAGTCCTTCGAAATTGTGGCGGATGGCCTGGACAACCCCTCGATGCGGGAGGTGGTTAACGGCATCAAGAATGAGGTCGAAGGCGGCAACACCTTCGCCGGATCATTGCGCAAGTACCCCTTGCTGTTTGATGAACTGTTCTGCAGCCTGGTGAATTCCGGCGAACAGTCCGGTGCGCTGGAAACCATGCTGGACCGTGTGGCCCAGTACAAGGAAAAGAGCGAACTGCTCAAGCAGAAAATCAAGAAGGCCATGAAATACCCGATGTCGGTCATGGCCGTGGCATTGATTGTTACCGTCATCCTGCTGCTGAAAGTGGTTCCTGTGTTCCAGGATCTCTTTTCCAGCTTTGGCGCTGAACTTCCCGCCTTCACCATGATGGTCATCAATATGTCCAAGTGGTTGCAGGAGTGGTGGTTTGTCGTCCTGATTGTTGTCGTGGGCATGATCGGGGGCTTTATTGAGGCCAAGAAGCGAATACCCGCCTTCGTCAACTTCCTCGACCGCCTCTACCTGAAGCTCCCCGTTGTCGGCGACATTGTCTTCAAATCCACCGTCGCGCGTTTCTCCCGGACACTGGCCACCACCTTTTCCGCCGGCGTGCCCCTGATTGATGCCTTGGTATCCTGCGCCGGGGCTGCAGGCAATATTGTGTACAAGGATGCCATCCTGCGGATTCGTGATGACGTGGCAACCGGCCAGCAGCTGGGTTTTGCCATGCGGCAATCCGGTATTTTCCCGTCCATGGCCCTGCAAATGGTCTCCATCGGCGAAGAGTCCGGCGCCCTTGACGCCATGCTGGAAAAAGTCGCGACCCACTACGAAAACGAAGTGGACAATGCCGTCGACGGCCTCACCAGCATGATGGAGCCGCTGATCATGGCGGTTCTGGGGGTGCTGGTCGGCGGTCTGGTTGTGGCCATGTACCTGCCAATCTTCCAGCTCGGCTCCGTGACCTAAGCCGCATGTTCGAACTCCTGATCTCCAGCCCCCTGCTTGCAGGGGGCCTCTTTTTCGTGCTGGGCCTGTGTATCGGCAGCTTTCTCAATGTGGTCATCTACCGTCTGCCGGTCATGCTGAACCATCAATGGCGGCAGGAAGCCTCCGCCATTCTCGAGCTGCCGGAACCGGAAATCCCCCGTTTCAACCTGATGTGGCCGCCTTCCCGCTGCCCCAAGTGCGGTCATGCCATCGGCCCGCTGGAAAACATTCCCGTCATCAGTTGGCTGCTGTTGCGCGGACGGTGCAAGAGCTGCAAGACCGCCATCTCGGCGCGCTATCCCTTGATTGAAATCACGACCGGGCTGCTCTCCCTGATTGTCTTCCTGATTTTTGGTCCCAGCGGCAAGATGCTGGCCGCGCTGTTGCTGACCTGGGCGCTGATTGCCCTGACCATGATTGACTTCGATACCCAGTTGCTGCCGGACTCCATCACCCTTCCCCTGCTGTGGGCGGGCCTGCTGGTGAATATGCAGGGCGGCATGTGGGTCAGCCTGCAACTGGCGGTGATCGGCGCCATGCTGGGTTATCTCTCGCTGTGGAGTGTCTATTGGCTGTTCAAGCTGGTAACCGGCAAGGAAGGCATGGGGTATGGCGACTTCAAACTGCTGGCGGCTCTTGGCGCTTGGCTGGGCCCCGCACAACTGCCGCTGATCATCCTGCTATCGTCCGGTGTCGGCGCCGTGATCGGCGGCATCTATATGGCCATCCGCAAGGAAAGCGCCCCGTTCGCCTTCGGCCCCTATCTGGCTATTGCCGGTTTCATCGCCCTGCTGGGCGGGCCGGAAATCGTGACCTGGTACCTTGGCACCTGGAATCACTGACAGATGCTGATCATCGGACTGACCGGCGGCATCGGCAGCGGCAAGACCCTGGCCAGCGACTATCTGGCGGAACAGGGCATTACCGTGGTTGATGCCGATCAGGTGGCGCGTGAGGTGGTGCAACCGGGAGAACCGGCCCTGGATGCCATCGCGGCACGCTTCGGACCGGAAATGCTGCTGGCTGACGGCTCACTGAACCGTCCGGCGCTGCGTCAGCGGGTGTTTGCCGACCCCGCCGAACGCGCCGCGCTGGAGTCAATCACCCACCCCGCCATCCGTGCCCGGATCCTGCAGCACTTGCAGGACAGTACTTCCCCCTACACCCTGCTGGTATCCCCTCTGCTGTTTGAAACCGGACAGGCTGGCTTTTGCCAGCGCACGCTGGTGATTGATGCGGAAGAACACGACCAAAAGGCAAGGGCCTCCAGCCGCGACGGCGTCAGCGAGGCCCAGATTGCCAGCATCATGGCGGCGCAACTGTCACGGGAAGAGCGGCTGCGCCGGGCGGATGACATCATCACCAACCATGGCGCGCCCGAAGATCTCTACTTGCAACTCGATGACATGCACCGCAAGTACCTCGACATGGCGGCTGAACTGAATTATGCCTGAACCTTCCCCATCAACACCGGCTGTCTTCCCCTGCCCCCGCTGCGGGCAACCTTCCCGCTGGCAAGACAATCCCTTCCGGCCGTTCTGTTGCGAGCGCTGCAAACTGATTGACCTGGGAGGATGGGCCGCCGAGAGCTACCGTATCCCGGTAGCGTCAGCCCGTGACTTTGAGGACGGCTCCAAACCGGACAGCGAGTAAAACTCCATGAAAAACGGCCCTGAACGGGCCGTTTTTCATGGGTCAGATTGCCGGTTGCGGTAACAGCGGCTTGGCTGCAGCCGGTGTCGCCGGCGGAGCCGTGATCGGCGTTACCGGCGGTTTGACCGAATCAATGGCCAGCTTGCCGTCCACCACCACCAGGGCTTTCAGTTCCGTCGGTGTGAAGAACACGCCCTGCGGCTTGACGCCGGCCACCTGCACGCGCAAGTTCATGCCGTAACCCAGATCCTGACGGTAATCCCGGAAGTCCTTCAGCACTTCGGCCATATCCTTGTCAAAATTGAAGCGGGCCTTTTCCTGGATGGCGTCGCGGAAGGTACCGTGCAACATCCAGTTGGCGGTCCGCGCCAGGAAGCTGCTGGTGGAAAGTTCGAAAGAGACATCCTCAAGCCGCATTTCATTCGTTTCGGCATCCAGCACGGGACGACCCAGCAGATAGACCTCGGCGACAATCGGCTTTTGCAGCTTCAATCCCAACACCGCCTTGTCGCCGCTGCCGTAGAAGCGCAGGCTGTCGATCAACACTTCGCGACCGCCGGCGTCAAAAGGCTTGCCGACCAGTTTTTCATTCAACAGGGCATTGGCGGTATCCAGCCCGATATCGCCACGAACCGCCAGATAGAAGGAGTCCTGCGGAGCGGTGAGGCGTTGGGGCTGGGGAATGGACGGCAGCGGCAGCCGGGGCTTGTCGCCGGTAACGATTTGCGGGCGCGCCTGAACACTGACGGCGGTGGTCACCATCCGGCCGGTGCCCTTGATATCCGCCAGACCGATGGCCTCGGGTTGCAGCAGCAGCCAGATATTCTTGTGCACTTCGCGCGGCTCGTTCAGCAGCGGCCAGGACTTGGCGAGCATCGCTTTCAGGCCGAACTGCTTGAAATTGTCGGTGATCGCCTGCGTCACCATCGCCTGCACCTTGTCCCGCACGATCGGCAGGTTGAGGAGCTTCTCGACCGGCAGGTTGAGCTTGGTGATGTTGCAGGGTTTCAGCCACTTCAGTTGCCAGGGATCGGGCTGCAGGGCCAGATCACCGCTCTGGGTCCAGTACATGCGGCCGGGCAGGGAGAATTCGATACGCGGCATTTCCTCGCCATTGATACCGCAACTCACTCCGCCCAGATTCAGCCCGGCGGTGCGGATATTCGAGTCAAGCGAAAAATCCAGCTGGGTGGTGGCCATGAACTGGTTACCGGTCAGCGACAACTTCAGGTCCTTCAGGAAGACCTGATGCTTGATGTCGGCGTTGCCGATGCCGATGGACTGGGTAGTCGTGGCGGCGGACAAGGGCTTCGGCGAGGTGCGCAGCACTTCGGTCCTCATGGCCTCCAGGTCCAGGGAAATAGGCAGGTTGATCAATGACGGATTGACCGCCGGCATCACAAACGGAGCGGGCGCATTGGGCGGCGGCTGGATCTGCGGCGCGGAGCATCCCGCCAGCATAACGGCGCTGACGGCTAGGGCGGGCCATACATGACGCATAGGATTCCTCGGCAAGACAGGTTGGACGGTCAAGGCCGCGATTTTGCCATATCGGGACGACACTGTCCCCGGTGTGTTTAGCGTTCAGCCCTTGCCAAACGCAGGCTTGAGCAGATCGAGGATGCGGCTGGCCAGGATGTCGGCCTGAACATCCGGCTCATCACTGTGGTGACAGAAAGCCTGGGTGAAATTGCCTTCCAGCCACAGGTGCGCAAAACCATGCACCACGCTCCACGCCAGCATGCTGTACAGGAAAACCTGGTCCTTGCGATCCGGGGGTGTCAGGCTGCCGACCACGTCCGACAGCAGGGCAAAGCACTCATCCCCGGCCTCACGCAGCAGGGCGTTTTCCTTGTCCAGCGCCTCGCAACGGAAAACCAGCCGGAAAGCCCCGGGACGGAGAATCGCGAAGTCGATATAGGACAACCCCACCGCCTTGAGTCTGGCGTAGGGATTGGGACCGGCCGCCGCGACCCGCTCCGCGCCCTGGGCGGTCATGTCACGGAAAACGCTGGCGGCATAGGCGGACAACAGTCCGGCACGATCGCGGAAATGATGGGCCGGGGCGGCATGCGACACCCCCGCGCGGCGGGCGCAGGCGCGCAGGGTAAAGGACTCCAGCCCCTCTTCCTCGATCAGGTCGCCGGCTGCTTGCAGCAGGGCGCGCGCCAGATCGCCATGATGGTAGGGCGGGCGGGGTTCCGGAACAGTCAGCGGCTTCACGGTCATCATGGCATCATCAACTGGAGTGAATATCGTCTTTACAGTGTAAAGTTTAGCCGTTTTCCAGCCGGATTGCACGAAACTTCCCGAACGCTTGCCGGCAGGGGACATTACGCTGAAATTGCAGGAAGACGGGTTTGCCCCCTTGTACGGCATTGCATTCGGCGTTAGCCTGCAAACGCATCGTTTTTTGCACCCCTGGGCGTACCGCTCTCTAGCGACCGGCCCGCCGGCCGCCATAATAATAACCAGTGAAGCCTGCAGAATCTGTACTTCAGGAGAAATCATGATACGCCCCGCTTCATGGCGCGTTCAACACGTCGAAACCTCCGCCGGCTCGCTGTTTGTTCGGCACCGGGAAGGAAACGGCATCCCCTTGGTCCTTTGGCCCTCGATTTTCTACGACCATTCGTTGTATCTGGGGCTGACCGAATGGCTGCCAAACCCCATGATCCTGCTGGATGCGCCGGGCCATGGCCGTAGCCATGGATGTCCGGATCACCTGACGCTTGCGCTCTGCGCCCAGGCTCAGGAAGACGTCTTGCGCGAACTGGGCATCCCGGCCGCCATCGCTGTCGGCTCCTCGTGGGGCGGCCTGGTGGCCATGACCCACGCCCTGATCAGTCACGGCCAGCGAGTCAAGGGCCTGATCCTGGCCAACCCGCCGTTCGGCATGGAGAAGTCCCCCAGCCTGCGCACGCGCCTGATCCTGGCGATGACACGCTTCATTCCCGGCAAAGCCTTTTTCCGCAGCGGCATCGCCAAGGCTTTCTTCTCCCCGGCGACCGGGTTGCGCCACCCCGAAGTGATCCAGAATTTTCTGGACCAGGAAGAAACCTTCGACAACCCCGGCCTGTATACCGCCATCCGATCAGTGCTGGTCGAGCGCCCGTCCCTGATCCCCGAACTGGGCGAACTGAAAATGCCGGTGCTGGTCATCGCCGGTGAAGATGACACCCTGTTGCCGGTCGAAACCCTGAAAAAGGCCGCCGCCGCCATCCCCGTGCATCATTTCGAGGTGATTGCCGCCACCGGCCATATTTCCCTCGCCGAACGCCCGCATGAATGTTCCACCCGCATCCGCAAATGGCTGGCGGAGCACTTTGCTGGCGGCTATGCTGAGCCGCAACAGGCCTGAACGGCCCTCCCGCGGGGATGGAACATGCGGATATTTGTGACCGGCGGCAGCGGTTTTCTCGGACAGCGGCTGATCCGCCGCCTGATCGCGGAAGGGCACGGGGTTTCGGGGCTGTCCCGCAATCCCGACAGTGACCTGAAGCTTGAGGGGCTGGGCGCCGTCCCGGTTCGAGGCTCCCTAAACGATATCCCCGCCTGGTCGCGCCAGCTCCATGATCACGACATTGTCGTGCATGCCGCCGCCCCGGTGGACGTCTGGGGCCATTGGCCGGACTTCCGGCGCGAGATTGTCGATGCCAGCCTGCAACTCTACGAAGCCGCGTGTGAGCAGCGGGTCAAGCGCTTCATCCACCTCAGCTCCGAATCCGTATTGCAGGACCGCGCGCCGCTGCTGGATATCGACGAAGCCACCCCCTACCCGCTGGAACCGAACTCCCTGTATGGCAAGGCCAAGAAGCTGGCCGAGCAGGCCTTGCTGACCCATGCCCGGACAACCACCCTGATCATCCTCCGCCCCTCCTTCATCTGGGGGGCGGGAGACAGCCAGCTGAGCGCGCTGCTGGACCGGGTGCGCCGCAAACAGTTTGTCTGGATCGACCGCGGGGAGATTCCCATGGAAATGGTCCATGTCGATAATGTTGTCGAGGCGATCCGGCTGGCGATGAATCACGGCATGCACAAGGGGGTGTATTTCGTGACGGACGATCACCCGATGCCGGCACGGCAATTTCTGGGAGCACTGATCAGCGCTAATGGTCTGGCCGTGCCGGAAAACAGCCTGCCGTCGGCGCTGGTGAAGCCGCTGGCGCCCGTGGTGGAAAGCGTGTGGCGCATGTTCGGGCTGAAAAGCACGCCGCCGTTGTCGCGCTTCCAGCTGGACTTCATCGCCCTGCCCCGCCGTTACCGCATCGACCGCATCCGCCGCGACCTCGGTTACCACCCGGTTCGCAGCTTCGAGGAAGGTCTGGCCGAAATCCGCGGCTATCTACCGGCCGCCTAAGCCTGTCTTAAGGCGGGTATGCTAGGATGCGCGCATTCTCCGTCCTGAACGGCATTGCCATGACCCCACCCTCGCTGACCCGCTTTGCCTGGCTGTCCATCGCCGCCGCCCTGATCACCCTCAGCCTGAAGATGGTGGCCTATGCCCTGACCGGTTCGGTCGGCCTGCTGTCCGATGCGCTGGAGTCACTGGTGAACCTGGCGGCGGCGATCATGGCGCTGGCGATGCTGCATGTCGCCGCCCAGCCGCCCGATGACGATCATGCCTACGGCCACAGCAAGGCCGAATACTTTTCCAGCGCGCTGGAAGGACTATTGATTCTCGTGGCGGCGGCGGGCATTGCCTGGACGGCCTTCCCGCGCCTGTTCGATCCCCAGCCCATTGAGCAGGTCGGGCTGGGCATGGCGATTTCGGTGGGCGCGTCGCTGGTGAACCTGTGGGTGTCGCGCGTGCTGTTCAAGGCGGGCAAGCAATATCACTCGATTACGCTGGAAGCGGACGCCCATCACCTGATGACCGATGTCTGGACCTCCGCCGGCGTCCTGATTGCCGTGGCGCTGGTGGCGGCTACCGGCTGGTATATCCTTGACCCGGTGATTGCGCTGCTGGTCGCCGCCAATATTGTCTGGACCGGCATGCACCTGATGTACCGCTCGGTGACCGGGCTGATGGACACCGCCCTGCCGCCGGAAGAGCTGACGGCCATCCGCCACATCCTCGACAGCTATCACGACCGGGGCGCACGTTATTCGGAGCTGCGCACCCGTCAGTCCGGCGCCAGCAAGTTCATCACCGTGCATGTGCAGGTGCCGGGCGAATGGTCGGTGCAGCAAGGCCACGACCTGCTGGACGCGGTCGAGGCGGAAATCGCCAACGCCCTGCCCAACACCCACATCCTGACGCATCTGGAGCCGCGCGAGCGCGACTGACGCCGCTCAGGCCGCCAGCGCCTCGCGGTTGCGCAATTCGGCGTTCAGCACACCCTGCGCGCCAAACAGCTTCTCGCGCCACACCTTCTCCAGCTCGGCCGTATGATGGCGGTTCGGGTGGAAATCCTTGCGCGCGAACAGGCCCATGCGCGGCAGGATGCGCGTCACGAAACCGTTCCGACCAAGCAGCAGCTGCAGGCCGCGGCGGTTTTCCTTCCAGTTCAGCAACTGCCCGTCCTTCGCCACCATCCACAACCAGCTGCCCAGGATCGGCGGCAACAGCGCCGCAACCACCAGCGGATAACTCAGCAGGCGCTCAGTGCGGCTGTTGCCGATCAGCTCATAGACCTCATACGCCACCGCCTTGTGCTCCAGTTCTTCCAGCGCATGCCACTGCCACAGGCCGATCATTTCCGGATCGGCCTTACCGCGGAAGTTCTCATCATTCAGCAGTTGCTCACCCAGCAAGGCCGTAAAGTGCTCCATGAAGGTGGTGCAGGCCAGTTGCTGGCTGGGCGACAATTTCTCCAACAGCTTCAATCCGGCAGCAACACCCTTCTGCGCCACCATCACATCAAAACCGCGCGCCTTCAGCAGCTCGTTCAGACGCTCATGCTCGCGGGTATGAATCGCCTCCTGGCCGATGAAGCCGGAAATCTTCGCCTTCAGCACAGGATCGGTGACGCGATCGCGGTAATGCCGCACCGTGTCCATGAAGAACAGCTCGCCCGGCGGAAAAATGGCCGACAGCATGGCGAAGAACAGGGTAGCGGTCGGGTTGTTGTCATAAAAATAGCGCGAGCCCTGCTCCAGCCCGCGGAATTCCATCTGGCGGGGCGGAATGCCGACGGTGGCTCCGGCCAGCTTGCGGGGTTTGGCGGCGGTCGGGTTGACGGTCGTTTTCATGGTGCGCGGCTCCGGGTGCATCGGGGTGGAAGGAATCAGGGTGTCTACCATTGACTGTTACATCCATTGATGACACATTAATCCGAACCATTGTTCGGATTCAATTCGGAAACCGCCATGCCCAGAAAGCCCCGCCAGCAACGCTCCCGCGCCACCGTCGACGCTATCATCGAGGCAGGGTTCATATGTGTCGCTGAACTGGGCATTACCGGCACCACCACCCGGCATATTGCCGAGCGCGCCGGCATCAGCGTCGGCTCACTCTACGAATACTTCAGCAACAAGCAGGCGATCTATGAAGCGATGAACCAGCGGATGGTGACGGACGTGGTGGCGATGATCCAGCCGCTGCTGCCGCAGCTGATGCGCATGGACATCACCGAGGCGGTGCACACCCTGCTCGGCCAGTTCAGCAATTTCCTGCGCAAGGATGACGAGCGCTACCTGAAATGCGCGCGGCAGGCGATCCGGGTCGACATCAAGGGCTATCTCGATCCGATCGTGAAGATCCTCTCCGAACTGGTGATGAACCACCTGATGCACCACCCGGAGAACATGCGCATGCGCAACATTCCGGCAATGAGTTACATCTTCATCAACGGCGGGGTGTTTGCGGTGATCCGCCACCTCTCCGACCCCAACCCGCCGGTCAGTTTCGAAGAGCTGACGCAGGGGCTGGCGGACATGGTGGGGCATTATGTCGCCTACGAGCGCCTGCTGGCGCTTTCGGCGGGGGGATAAC
>DASUIM010000078.1:0-2199 GCA_036279775.1 Fluviicoccus sp.
GGAGTCTGCAACTCGACTCCATGAAGTCGGAATCGCTAGTAATCGCAGGTCAGCATACTGCGGTGAATACGTTCCCGGGCCTTGTACACACCGCCCGTCACACCATGGGAGTGGAATCCGCCAGAAGTGGGTAGGGTAACCTTAGGGAGCCCGCTTACCACGGTAGGTTTCATGACTGGGGTGAAGTCGTAACAAGGTAGCCGTAGGGGAACCTGCGGCTGGATCACCTCCTTTCTAGAGAAGGCGAGGTTGGGCACTTACAGCCTATCGGTTATTCGAAGTTAAGGGCGACACAGTTGCGAGAGTGGCTGTGTGGTAGCAAGACTGGGTTTGTAGCTCAGCTGGTTAGAGCACCGTGTTGATAACGCGGGGGTCGTTGGTTCGAGTCCAACCAGACCCACCAGTGTACCCTTTGGGGGATTAGCTCAGTTGGGAGAGCACCTGCTTTGCAAGCAGGGGGTCGTCGGTTCGATCCCGTCATCCTCCACCATCCAATGCAAACAAAAGCGCATAGGCGGCAGCCTGTGAATTTCTGTTTGCGTTGTAAAAAACGCCCGATCTTTAACAAATTGAAGAAGCCGAAATACAAGCGGCGAGAGAAGCGATGGAGTTAACTCTTCATTGGTTTGATCGCCGACTTGGGTAGAAGATTGTATCGCGACAAACCGAGAGGTTTGTCACGCAAACTCGATGTTATCAAAGTAAGGCAACTGAAATGATAGGGTCAAGTGAATAAGTGCATCTGGTGGATGCCTTGGCGATCACAGGCGATGAAGGACGTGCAAGCCTGCGAAAAGCAGTGGGGAGCTGGCAATGAAGCTTTGATCCACTGATATCCGAATGGGGAAACCCACTCCGCAAGGAGTACTCCTGCCTGAATATATAGGGCAGGTAGAGCGAACCGGGAGAACTGAAACATCTAAGTACCCCGAGGAAAAGAAATCAACCGAGATTCCGTAAGTAGTGGCGAGCGAACGCGGAAGAGCCTGTACGTGTTATGGATTGTTTTAGTGGAAAGGTCCTGGAAAGGCCTGCCGTAGTGGGTGATAGCCCCGTACACGAAAAGACATTTCAAGAACTAGGCGTACGAGAAGTAGGGCGGGACACGCGAAATCCTGTCTGAATATGGGGGGACCATCCTCCAAGGCTAAATACTCGTGATCGACCGATAGTGAACCAGTACCGTGAGGGAAAGGCGAAAAGAACCCCGGGAGGGGAGTGAAATAGAACCTGAAACCGGATGCATACAAACAGTGGGAGCCTGGAAACGGGTGACTGCGTACCTTTTGTATAATGGGTCAGCGACTTACATTCAGTGGCAAGCTTAACCGAATAGGGGAGGCGTAGGGAAACCGAGTCCGAATAGGGCGTCTTAGTCGCTGGGTGTAGACCCGAAACCGAGTGATCTATCCATGGCCAGGATGAAGGTGCGGTAACACGCACTGGAGGTCCGAACCCACTAGTGTTGCAAAACTAGGGGATGAGCTGTGGATAGGGGTGAAAGGCTAAACAAATCCGGAAATAGCTGGTTCTCCCCGAAAACTATTTAGGTAGTGCGTCTTATATCACTGACGGGGGTAAAGCACTGTTATGGCTAGGGGGTCATCGCGACTTACCAAACCATGGCAAACTCTGAATACCGTCAAGTGCGAGTAAGGCAGACAGACAGTGGGTGCTAACGTCCATTGTCAAGAGGGAAACAACCCAGACCGCCAGCTAAGGTCCCCAAGACACAGTTAAGTGGGAAACGAAGTGGGAAGGCATAGACAGCTAGGAGGTTGGCTTAGAAGCAGCCATCCTTTAAAGAAAGCGTAATAGCTCACTAGTCGAGTCGTCCTGCGCGGAAGATGTAACGGGGCTCAAACTGTGCACCGAAGCTGCGGATATCGAAAGATATGGTAGGGGAGCGTTCTGTAGGTCTGTGAAGGTGTCTTGTAAAGGATGCTGGAGATATCAGAAGTGCGAATGCTGACATGAGTAGCGATAAAGGGAGTGAAAAGCTCCCTCGCCGAAAGCCCAAGGTTTCCTACGCAACGTTCATCGGCGTAGGGTGAGTCGGCCCCTAAGGCGAGGCTGAAAAGCGTAGTCGATGGGAAACAGGTCAATATTCCTGTACCGATTCTAGATGCGATGTGGGGACGGAGAAGGTTAGGTCAGCCATCTGTTGGAATAGGTGGTTTAAGCGTGTAGGAGTGTCCC
>DASUIM010000079.1:0-3915 GCA_036279775.1 Fluviicoccus sp.
CAGCATCTTCCGGGGTATTTCCATTGGTGCCGATAGCAGCACCAGCGGTGAAGTGGTTTTCAACACGGCCCTGACCGGCTATCAGGAAATTCTCACCGACCCTTCCTATTGCCAGCAAATCGTCACCCTGACGTATCCCCATATCGGCAACACCGGTATCAACAGCGAAGATGAGGAAGCCGCCAAGCTCTGGGCGGCCGGTCTGATCATCCGCGACCTGTCGATGATTCCCAGCAGCTTCCGCAACGAAGAATCGCTCAGCGATTACCTGCGCCGTCACGGCATTGTCGGCATCGCCGATATCGACACCCGCCGCCTGACCCGCATTCTGCGTGAAAAGGGCGCGCAGAACGGCTGCATCATGGCCGGTGACAACATCAGCGAGGAAGCGGCGCTGGCCCAGGCCCGCACCTTCCCCGGACTGAAGGGCGCCGACCTGGCCAAGGTGGTGTCGGTGACCGAAAGCTATAAGTGGACCGAAGGCAGCTGGCAGCTGGGCAAGGGGCACGTGACGCCGGCTGAAGCCCCGAAGTTCAAGGTCGTGGCCTATGACTTCGGCGTCAAGCGCAACATCCTGCGCATGCTGGTCGATCGCGGCTGCGACGTGACCGTGGTGCCCGCGCAAACCCCGGCCAAGGATGTGCTGGCGCTGAACCCGGACGGCATCTTCCTGTCCAACGGCCCCGGCGACCCCGAGCCCTGCACCTATGCCATCGAGGCCATCCGCGCCTTCCTGGAAACCGACATTCCCGTCTTCGGCATCTGCCTCGGCCACCAGCTGCTGGCGCTGGCCTCCGGCGCGAAGACGCTGAAGATGAAGTTCGGCCACCACGGCGCCAATCATCCGGTGCAGGACCTGGAAACCGGCCGGGTGATGATCACCAGCCAGAACCACGGTTTTGCCGCCGATGAGGCGACCTTGCCCGCCAACCTGCGCGCCACGCACAAGTCGCTGTTCGACGGCTCGCTGCAGGGTATCCACCGCACCGACAAGCCGGCGTTCAGCTTTCAGGGTCACCCCGAAGCCAGCCCCGGCCCGCACGATGCGGACGGCCTGTTCGACCACTTCATCGAACTGATGCAGGCGCGGAAGTAACTGATTTATACCCCTCTCCCCAACCCTCTCCCACAAGGGGAGAGGGGGCTACTGCCGAGAGGGTGGCGTTAAAAAATCTTAGGGCGGAATCATGCCAAAGCGTACCGATCTCAAAAGCATCCTCATCATTGGCGCGGGCCCGATCGTCATCGGCCAGGCCTGTGAATTCGACTACTCCGGCGCGCAGGCCTGCAAGGCGCTGCGCGAGGAAGGCTATCGCGTCATCCTGGTGAACTCGAACCCGGCCACCATCATGACCGACCCGGCGATGGCCGACTCCACCTACATCGAACCGATCACCTGGCAGACCGTGGCCAAGATCATCGAGAAAGAGCGTCCGGACGCGGTGCTGCCGACCATGGGCGGCCAGACCGCGCTGAACTGCGCGCTCGACCTCGACAAGCACGGCGTGCTGGAAAAATTCGGCGTCGAACTGATCGGCGCGTCCAAGGACGCCATCAAGATGGCCGAAGACCGCAAGCTGTTCGATGAAGCCATGCGCCGTATCGGGCTGGAATGCCCGCGCGCCGCCGTGGCGGGCAACATGGAACAGGCCTTCGCCATCCAGGCGACGCTGGGTTTCCCCTGCATCATCCGTCCGTCCTTTACCATGGGCGGCTCGGGCGGCGGCATCGCCTACAACCGCGAAGAATTCGTGGAAATCTGCGAGCGCGGTTTCGACCTGTCGCCGACCAAGGAACTGCTGATCGACGAGTCGCTGATCGGCTGGAAGGAATACGAGATGGAAGTCGTTCGTGACAAGAACGACAACTGCATCATTGTCTGCTCCATCGAAAACTTCGACGCCATGGGCGTGCACACCGGCGACTCGATCACCGTCGCTCCGGCGCAAACCCTGACCGACAAGGAATACCAGATCATGCGCAACGCCAGCATCGCGGTGCTGCGCGAGATCGGCGTCGAGACCGGCGGTTCCAACGTCCAGTTCGGCATCAGCCCGACCACCGGCCGCATGGTCGTGATCGAAATGAACCCGCGCGTGTCGCGCTCCTCGGCATTGGCTTCCAAGGCCACCGGCTTCCCGATCGCCAAGGTCGCCGCCAAGCTGGCCGTCGGTTATACGCTGGACGAACTGAAGAACGACATCACCGGCGGCAAGACCCCGGCCTCGTTCGAGCCGTCGATCGACTATGTCGTTACCAAGATTCCCCGCTTCAATTTCGAGAAGTTCCCGCAGGCCGACGCCCGCCTCACCACCCAGATGAAGTCGGTGGGCGAAGTGATGGCCATCGGCCGCACCTTCCAGGAGTCGGTGCAGAAGGCCCTGCGCGGTCTGGAAGTCGGCTCGGACGGTTTCAACCCGAAGATCCAGCCCGGCCAGAAGGACGCCATCGACAAGCTGCGCCATGAGTTGAAGAACCCCGGTCCGGAGCGCATCTGGTATATCGGCGACGCCTTCCGCATGGGCCTCAGCGTCGAGCAGGTCTATGAGTACACCGCCGTTGACCGCTGGTTCCTGGTGCAGATCGAAGACATCATCAAGGCCGAGGACAAGGTCAAGCAACTCGGCTTCGCCGGTTGCACCCGTGACGTGCTGTGGCAGCTGAAGCGCAAGGGCTTTGCCGACAGCCGTCTGGCCGCCTTGCTGGGCGTCAGCGAGAAGCAGTTGCGCAAGAAGCGCTGGGAACTGGGCGTATACCCGGTCTACAAGAGGGTCGACACCTGCGCTGCTGAATTCGCCACCGGCACCGCCTACATGTACTCCACCTACGAGGAAGAGTGCGAAGCCAACCCGAGCAGCCGTGACAAGATCATGGTGCTGGGCGGCGGTCCGAACCGCATCGGCCAGGGCATCGAATTCGACTATTGCTGCGTTCACGCCGCACTCGCCATGCGCGAAGACGGCTATGAAACGATCATGGTCAACTGCAACCCGGAAACCGTGTCCACCGACTACGACACCTCCGACCGCCTGTTCTTCGAGCCGGTGACGCTGGAAGACGTGCTGGAAATCGTCCGCGTCGAGAAGCCGAAGGGCGTGATCGTGCAGTATGGCGGCCAGACGCCGCTGAAGCTGGCCCGCGATCTGGAAGCCGCGGGCGTGCCGATCATCGGCACCAGCCCGGACGCCATTGACCGCGCCGAAGACCGCGAGCGCTTCCAGCAGATGGTGGAACGCCTGAACCTGAAGCAGCCTCCCAACCGCACAGCCCGCAACGCCGAAGACGGTGTGCGCCTGGCGGCCGAGATCGGCTATCCGCTGGTGGTGCGCCCGTCCTACGTGCTGGGCGGCCGCGCCATGGAAATCGTCTTCAACGAAGACGAGCTGCGCCACTACATGCGCACTGCCGTGCAGGTCTCCAACGACTCCCCCGTGCTGCTCGACCGCTTCCTCGACGACGCCATCGAAGTCGACGTCGACGCGGTGTCCGACGGCAAGGACGTGGTGATCGGCGCCATCATGCAGCACATCGAGCAGGCCGGCATCCACTCCGGCGACTCCGCTTGCTCGCTGCCGCCCTACAACCTGCCGCAGTCCATCCAGGACGTGATGCGCGAGCAGACCGTGGCCATGGCGCGCGAGCTCGGCGTGTCCGGCCTCATGAACGTGCAGTTCGCGGTCAAGGGCGAGGACGTCTACGTGCTCGAAGTGAACCCGCGCGCCTCGCGCACCGTGCCCTTCGTGTCCAAGTGCATCGGCACCTCGCTGGCCAAGATCGCGGCGCGCTGCATGGCCGGCAAGAGCCTGGTCGAGCAGCAGTTCACCAAGGAAATCATCCCGCCCTACTTCAGCGTGAAGGAAGCGGTCTTCCCCTTCGCCAAGTTCCCGGGCGTGGACCCCATCCTCAGCCCCGAGA
>DASUIM010000080.1:0-1790 GCA_036279775.1 Fluviicoccus sp.
CGATCGACAGCAGGTGCGAGTTGCGCAGGCCATGCTGGCGGATCTGTTTCTGGATTTCTTTCGGCAGACGGGTGGCGAAGCTCTGCCCGCTCAGATATTTGTCCGCATCAAACAAGGGGAAGGGGCCGCGCTCCTTCGCCAGTTCCACCGAAGCCAGATACGCATGGTCGCGCAGGAAGATCGAAATCTTTCCGGCCATGTCACGTGCTTCGGCGCTGTCATAGCGCAGGCGCAGCATGATCAGCGCATCGCCCAGCCCGGTAAAGCCCAGCCCTACGCGGCGCTTGTTGGCGGCCTCCTGAGCCTGTGCGGGCAAGGGCCAGTGCGTGGAGTCCAGCACGTTGTCCAGCATGCGCACCGACACCGCGATGTTGGCGGCGAAAGCGTCGTAATCAAAACTGGCGCTTTCGCTGTAGGCGTCACGCACAAAGCGGGTCAGGTCGATCGAACCCAGACAGCAGCAGCCATAGGGCGGCAGCGGCTGTTCGGCGCAGGGATTGGTGGCCTCGATGGTTTCGCAGTAATGCAGGTTGTTGTCCTGGTTCATGCGGTCCAGGAACAAAATGCCCGGCTCGGCGTGGTCATAGGTGGAACGCATGATCTGGTCCCACAGCTCGCGGGCGCGCACCTTGCGGTACACCCACTGCCCGTCCTCGCGCTGCCACGCGCCCTTCTCCTTCCACTCCGGCGAAGGCTCGGCCTTGTGCGCCAGCTCGACATCACCGTCGGCTTCCACCGCCTGCATGAAAGCATCGGTGACGCCAACCGAGATGTTGAAATTGCGCAGGTCGCCTTCGTCCTTGGCGTGGATGAAGGCTTCGATATCGGGATGATCGCAGCGCAAGACGCCCATCTGCGCGCCGCGCCTTGCCCCGGCGGATTCCACGGTTTCGCAGGAACGGTCGAAGACGCGCATGTACGACACCGGACCGCTGGCCCGCGATTGCGTGCCCTTCACGAACGCCCCGGACGGCCGGATGCTGGAGAAGTCATAGCCGACGCCCCCGCCGCGCCGCATGGTTTCAGCGGCCTCGGCCAGCGCGGTATAGATGCCGGGGCGGCCATCGACGGATTCGGTAACGGCGTCACCCACCGGCTGCACGAAGCAGTTGATCAGGGTGGCGGTGAGTCGGGTGCCGGCGGCGGAGTTGATGCGTCCGGCGGGCACGAAGCCGTTTTCCTGCGCCTCGAAGAAGCGCTGCTCCCACTCGGCGCGCACGGACTCATCCTCGACACGCGCCAGCGCCTTGGCCACGCGCAAGCGCACGTCCTGCACGGTGAGCTCGTCACCCTTGGCGTATTTTTCGATCAGGACTTCCGCCGAAATGGGCTGGGGCGGCAGGGCGGAAACGGGATTTTTATGGGCGGGCAGCGTTTCATGGGCGGTCATGAACGACTCCATTCGAGTTCTGGGGAAGGACAACAGCATACGCCCGCCCCTGCCGGATGTGAACCCCGGATGGCTTGTTTATATTTCATTTAAAAACAACAACTTGAATATTTTTATAGTGTTATCAACAACATAAAAACACTATATCTTGTGCCTCTTGCACGACGCAGCCTGTCGCGTCATTGACGGTTGTCAACTCTCAAACAGGCTGTGTCTGGAAGGAATGGAATGGCGGGATTCAGCCCAGCCAGATCACCGAAGCCATGCGTCCGGTCTGGCTGTTGCGGCGGTAGGAATAGAAGCGTTCGGCATCGGTATAGGTACACAGGCCGCCGCCGCTGATCATGCCCACCCCGGCGCGGGTGAGGCGCTGGCGGGCCAGTTCATACAGGTCGGCCAG
>DASUIM010000081.1:0-7420 GCA_036279775.1 Fluviicoccus sp.
GCGGATTCGACGGCGTCGGCCGGACGCCACACCGACATGTTCGGCGTGCCGCGCAGGCTGGCCAGCTGCTCGATGGGCTGGTGGGTGGGGCCGTCCTCGCCCAGACCGATGGAGTCGTGGGTATAGACCTGAATGACGCGCTGCTTCATCAGCGCGCTCATGCGCACGGCGTTGCGGGCGTATTCCATGAAGATCAGGAAGGTGGCGCCGTAGGGAATGAAGCCGCCGTGCAGGGCGACGCCGTTCATGATGGCGCTCATGCCGAATTCGCGCACGCCGTAGAACACGTAGTTGCCGGCGGCGTTTTCCTGGATGCCGTGACAGCCCTTCCACAGGGTCAGGTTGGAACCGGCGAGGTCGGCGGAGCCGCCCAGCAGTTCCGGCAGCAGCGGGCCGAAGGCATTCAGCGCGTTCTGCGAAGCCTTGCGTGAAGCAATGGTTTCGCCCTTGGCGGCCACTTCCTGGATATAGGCGTTGGCCTGCAGGTCGAAGGACGCGGGCAGCTGGCCCTTCAGGCGTCGGTCCAGTTCTTCCGCCAACTCGGGATGCGCCTTGCGGTAGGCGTTGTACAGCGCCGCCCAGGTCTGCTCCAGCGCTTCACCGCGGGCGCGGTTGTCCCAGGCTTCATAGATGTCTTCGGGAATTTCGAAGGGGCCGTGTTCCCAGCCCATCGCCTCACGGGTCAGGGCGATTTCGGCGGCGCCCAGCGGCGCGCCGTGGCAGTCTTCCTTGCCCTGCTTGTTGGGGGAACCGCAGCCGATCACGGTCTTGCAGATGATCAGCGTCGGGCGCTGGCTGTCGGCGTGGGCCTGGATGATGGCGCTGCGCACGGCTTCGCTGTCGTGGCCGTCGATGGGGCCGATCACCTGCCAGTTGTAGGCCTGAAAGCGTTGCACGGTGTTGTCGGTGAACCAGCCTTCCACTTCGCCGTCAATGGAAATACCGTTGTCGTCATAGAAGGCGACCAGCTTGCCCAGCTTCAGCGTACCCGCCAGCGAGCAGACTTCGTGCGAAATGCCTTCCATCAGGCAGCCGTCGCCGAGGAAGCAATAGGTGAAGTGGTCGATGACCGGATAGCCTTCACGGTTGAACTGCGCGGCCAGCGTCTTCTCGGCCAGCGCCATGCCGACGGCATTGGCGATGCCCTGCCCCAGCGGACCGGTGGTGGTCTCGACACCGGGGGTGTAACCGTATTCGGGGTGGCCGGGCGTCTTGCTGTGCAGTTGGCGGAACTGTTTCAGGTCGTCGATGGACAGGTCGAAGCCGCTGAGGTGCAGCAGCGCGTACTGCAGCATGGAGCCGTGGCCGTTGGAGAGCACGAAGCGGTCGCGGTTGGTCCAGCCGGGGTTGGCCGGGTTGTACCGCATCACGCCGCGCCACAGCACTTCCGCAATGTCCGCCATGCCCATCGGGGCACCGGGATGACCGGAATTGGCTTGTTGGACGGCATCCATGGCCAGGGCGCGGATCGCATTGGCGAGACGACGTTCAGGAAGGGCGGCAGCGGTCATAAAAGACTCCAGAGCGGGCTTTCGGAGGAAAGGCGCAATTGTCGCCGAATTGGGGTGGAGGGGCAAATGCAATTATCGGAGAAACGGGCGGAGAATTCGCTGTTCCCTTGCCCTTCCCCGCTGAAAACCTTATCTTTGCCGGTTCGATCAGCCCCTAGCTTCCCACAGGTTTCCTCCCATGAGCGACTACAGCGTATTCACCAGCGAATCCGTCTCCGAAGGCCATCCCGACAAGATCGCCGACCAGATCTCCGACGCCGTCCTCGACGCCATCATCGCCAAGGACAAATACGCCCGCGTCGCCTGTGAAACCATGGTCAAGACCGGCGTCGCCATCGTTTCCGGCGAAATCACCACCAGCGCCTGGGTCGACCTGGAAGACCTGGTGCGCGGCGTCATCAACGACATCGGCTACAACTCCTCCACCGTCGGCTTCGACGGCTCCACCTGCGGCATCATCAACATCATCGGCAAGCAGTCGGTGGATATCGCCCAGGGCGTGGACCGCGCCCGCTCGGAAGACCAGGGCGCCGGCGACCAGGGCCTGATGTTCGGCTACGCCAGCAATGACACCGACGTGCTGATGCCCGCCCCGATCTGCTACGCCCACCGGCTGGTAGAGCGTCAGGCCGAAGCGCGCAAGACCGGCCTGCTGCCGTGGCTGCGCCCGGACGCCAAGTCGCAGGTCACCTTCCGCTATGAAAACGGCAAGCCGGTGGCGATTGACGCCGTGGTGCTGTCCACCCAGCACAATCCGGACATCGCCTACAAGGACCTGCGCGAAGCCGTGATGGAACTGGTGATCAAGCACGTGCTGCCCGCCGAATGGCTGCACAAGGACACCCAGTTCCACATCAACCCGACCGGCCAGTTCGTCATCGGCGGTCCGGTGGGCGACTGCGGCCTGACCGGGCGCAAGATCATCGTCGACAGTTATGGCGGCATGGCCCGTCATGGCGGCGGGGCTTTCTCCGGCAAGGACCCGTCGAAGGTGGACCGCTCGGCCGCCTATGCCGGTCGCTATGTGGCGAAGAACATCGTCGCCGCCGGTCTGGCCGACCGTTGCGAAATCCAGGTGTCCTACGCCATCGGCGTGGCGCTGCCGACCTCGATCTCTATCAACACCTTCGGTACCGGCAAGATCAGCGATGAACGCATCATTGAACTGGTGCGCCGCCACTTCGACCTGCGCCCCTACGCCATCACCAAGATGCTGGACCTGCTGCACCCGATGTACCGCCGCACCGCCGCCTACGGCCACTTCGGCCGCGCGTCCGAAACGGTGACCGTGGGTGACGACACCTTCACCACCTTCACCTGGGAAAAGACCGACAAGGCGGAGGCGCTGCGCGCCGACGCCGGGCTGTAATCCTCCGCCCCAAACAAAAAGGCCGCTGATATCAGCGGCCTTTTTGTTTTCAGCTGACGGACGGCTCCGCGCCGCCCGTCGTCCGGCTTACTGCCAGGACCAGCTTTGGCCCCAGCTGTTCTGGCCGTCCCAGAGATGGGTGTCCTGGCCGTCAAAGGCGCCCCACCAGGCATCCTTGATGTCCATGGCCTTGGACGGTGCATGCGCCGGGCGCAAGGAGTTACCCGCGCCGCGCAGCCAGACCTGGTTCGCGCCGTTATGGCAGTCCCACAGGACAATCTTCGTGCCGTTCGAGGTGCCCGCGCCGGAAACATCGATGCAGCGGTTCGGGTTGGCCTTGCTATGAATTCGGCCCTGGGCATCCTGCCACCATTTCTGGCTGTCCGCGCCGTGGCAGCTCCAGTGATGGACGATCGCGCCGTTGGCGGTGCTGCGGTCTTCCAGGTCCAGGCACTTGCCCTTGCCGTTGACCAGCGAACGCCAGACCGGTACTTCGTTCAGCGTCGTGCTCTGGATTTGCACCGAGACATTGCCCGACACGGCGGCGTCGCTGCTGAGGCGCAGGATGACGCTGTTGTCATTAACCGTGAAAGTCGTGGCTACGTTCGTGCCGGTCAGCGTGCGCTGCAGCTGGCGGCTGCCGTTGAAGACCTGCAGGCTGTCGCCGATGCCGTCCAGACCGCCGGAAACCGTCACGGTGACCGCGCTGGCGCCGGGAATGTACAGGGTCTGGTACACCACCTGGCTGGCAGCGTAGCTGCCGGAAGACCAGTTGGTACTGGCGGCGTAGTAGGCTTCCCACTTGCCTTCACGCGCCTTGTCGGAGAGGTTCAACCAGACCGTCTGACCACTGCTGACCGCCTTCAGGCGTTCGTTCTGGTAAGAATTGGCGGGAACGGCAAAGCGGTAGCCGGGGAATTCGCTGGCGCACTGGGCGCGGCCCTGTTCCCACGCACCGCTGCCCGAGGTCAGCCGCCAGTCATCGGCATTGGCCACGTTCTGGCAGGCGAAACGACGGATGTTGCCACAGCTGACATCGTTCCAGCGACCGTCGCCGCGACGCTCGGCGCAGTTTTCACCACCGGAACCGGCGTTGTTCGGCTCACCGCCGCCCCAGCTCCACACCGCCGCGCCGGTCATGCTGTCATCCCAGCGGTCGGCATCGACATTGTTGACGCCGCAGGCGAACAGGCCGGGAATGTTGCTGCTGTCGATGGTGCCGGTTTCATCAATCCAGCTGTCCGGCAGCAGGTCCTTGCCCAGCTTGCTGTCGGAAATCGTGTAGATGCTGCCGAGCGCCAGCGCCGCGCCGTCCATCGTGCAGTTGGCGGTGTTGAAGTACTTCACCGGCCGCGAGTTCCAGCCGCCCGCCGCGCCGGTGGCGAAAATGCGGCCGTCCCAGATCAGGCTGCCGTCATAGGTGTTGTTCGCGCCCTTGACGATAATGCGCTTGCCCTTGGCCACCATCTCGCGCGGGCTTTCCCAGCGGTTGGCGGGCTTGTCGGACGGCTTGTAGAGCAGGCTGCCGAAGATACTGTACAGCGGGCCTTCCACCGTGGCCTGGTTGCCGACGCGGTCTTCCAGATCGAGGAAAATGATTTCCTTGGGATGCGCAGCCAACCAATTGGCGATCTTCTGCAACTCGCCGGGATAGCTGTCCTCGGCGCTGTAAATCTGGTTGCACTGGCTGTGGCACAGCTTCACCACGCCGTCATCGACATGAATGTCGAGGTCGATATTGCGCACGCCGTTGTCCATCAGCTTGTCCAGCGACCAGCGCTGGTTCGCCCAGGTGGCGTCGGAATCGTTCCAGGCATTATGCGCGCCGAGAATTTGCAACCGGTTGACGGGAGTGTCGTATTGCAATTCCATGCCCTGCGACAGCGGCCAGGAAGAGTCAGCCCAGCCCTGGGTGGCGGCCAGCAGCAGACCGGAGAGGACGGCAAGTTTTTTCATGAAGGAGAGCTCCGCAGTGCACGTTGTTCTTGTACGTTTATGCAGCGGAATAATGAGCAATGCTCGACGGCTTGGATTGATACTTGCCGACAAGCCGACGAATGGTTCGGCGGGAAAGGTCAAACGGAGAGCGGGCGCCGCGCGGACACCCGCCAGGTTCAGGCCACGCGGGTGGAAAACACCGCCAGCGGCTGGCCGTGATTCAGCAACGTCAACTCCAGCGCATCGCCGGACGCCAGTGCCGCGACGCCTTCCGGGGTTCCGGTCAGCACGATGTCACCCGGCTCCAGCGTGAAGATATGGCTGATATGGGCGATCAGTTCATAAATGCCGGTAATCATGTCCCGCGTCAGCCCGTTTTGCCGTGGCGCGCCATTCACCGACAGCGCCAGCCCGGCGGTTTCCACCGCGCCAAAGGCATCCGGCGTCAGGAACGGAGACAGCGGACACGCCCCGTCAAAGGCCTTCGCCACTTCCCAGGGATAGCCCTGCTTCTTCAGATCGTTCTGCAGGTCGCGCAGCGTCAGGTCCAGCGCCAGGCCGTAACCGGCGATGACGCCCGGCACGGCGTCCACCGTCAGGTCTTTCGCCGTTTGGCCGATCAGCACCGCGATTTCGGTTTCATGGTGGCAACTGCCGCGTCCGGCCGGAATGGCGAAGGACGGCGACAGCGGCACGATCGCCGTGCGCGGTTTCAGGAACAGGATCGGGGCGTCCGGCACGGCATTGCCCAGCTCGCGGGCGTGCGCGGCGTAGTTGCGTCCGACGCAGACCGCCTTGCCGACCGGCAGGTCGATCACGGAACCATCGATACGGGTATGTTGATACATGAATTTTCCTGTCAGGCGGGTGCTTGCGCCAGTTTCTTGTCGATCGCTGCCATCAGCCGGTCGGCGATGCCGAAGCCGTAACGGGCGTCAATTTCACGGATGCAGGTCGGACTGGTGACATTGACTTCGGTGATGTAATCGCCGATCACGTCCAGCCCCACGAACAGCAGGCCGCGCTTGCGCAGTTCCGGACCGACCTGCGCCGCCAGCCAGTAATCACGCGGCGACAGCAATTGCGGCACGCCGCTGCCCCCCGCCGCCAGATTGCCGCGCGTCTCCCCTTCCGTCGGCACCCGCGCCAGGCAGTATGGCACCGGCTCGCCGTCAATCAGCAGGATACGCTTGTCACCCTTGACGATCTCCGGAATGAAGCGTTGCGCCATGATCGGCAGCGAGCCGTTCATCGTCAGGGTTTCCAGCGTCGCGCCGATATTCAGCCCGCCCTGCTGCAAACGGAAGATGCCGGTGCCGCCCATGCCGTCCATCGGCTTGACGATGACATCGCCCTGCTCGACGACAAAGGCGCGGATGCGCGCCATGTCCGACGACACCAGCGTCGGGGCCATGCAGTGCGGGAAGAAGGTGGCGAAGAATTTCTCGTTGCAGTCGCGCAGCGACTGCGGCCGGTTCACCACCAGCGCCCCGGCTTCTTCCGCGCGCTCCAGGATGTAGGTGGTGTAGATGAAGCGCATGTCGAAGGGCGGATCCTTGCGCATCAGGATCACCTGCATGTCGGCCAGCGGCTTGTCCGCCGCCTCGCCGAATTCGTGCCAGCACTCTGCCGACTCGAACACGCGCAAGGGCGTCAGGCGGCCCCGGGCCTCACCGTCGCGCACGTACAGGTCGTCCTGCTCCGCGTACCAGAGCGTCCAGCCGCGGCGGGCCGCCGCCCACAGCATGGCGATGCTGGAATCTTTCTTGATCTTGATCCGGGAAATGTCATCCATCACCACCAGCAGGTTGACCGTCATCAATCAGGCCCCGTCCGCGTACCAGTCATTGCGGTCCTTGGAACCGTAACGGGCCTGATAGGAGTGGATCAGCTTGATGGTTTCGTCCTGCCCCCCGTGCTCGCGCAGGTATTCGGTCACATGATCCAGCTTGATGATGCTGTGCACCGGCACATTGAACTTGGAGCGAACTTCCTGAATCGCCGAATATTCACCGGCGCCGCGCTCCTGACGGTCCAGCGCCACGATGATCCCCGCCGCCTTGGCGCGTTCCGCCTCCAGAATATGCATGACTTCGCCAATCGCGGTCCCGGCGGTGATCACATCATCCAGGATCAGCACCCGGCGCCCTTCCAGCGGCGACCCCACCAGCGAACCGCCTTCACCATGATCCTTGGCTTCCTTGCGGTTGAAGCACCACGGCTTGTTGATGCCGAAACGGTCGTTCAACTGCATCGCCGTGGCGATGGCGATGGGAATACCCTTGTACGCCGGTCCGAAAATGACATCGAATTCCAGCCCGGAGCGCTGGATGGCCTCGGCATAACAGTTGCCCAGCGCCGATATCGACATACCGTCTCGAAACAGCCCGGCATTGAAAAAATAGGGGCTGACCCGCCCTGACTTCAGGGTAAAGGAGCCGAAACGCAAGACTTCGCGGTGCATGGCCAGCTTGATGAACAGGCGCTGATACTCAAGCATGATGATTTCCTTCAGGGCTGGGGATCGATGCGGTTATCATAGCCGCCTTCTTGAAGGGGATACAGCCATGCGAATCATTTCCGTCAACGTCAACGGCCTGCG
>DASUIM010000082.1:0-5028 GCA_036279775.1 Fluviicoccus sp.
CGACGCCGGACGCCAGATGGCGATCCTGGCCACCAGCACCTTCCTGCGCTATATCGAACTGTGCGGCGAAAGCTTCAAGTTCCCGTCGAACGGCTATCGCGGCGACTACATGCGCGACATCGCCCAAACCGTGTTTGACGCCCATGGCAAGGCGCTGGTCAGGCCCGCCGCCGATGTCTTCGCCAACGTCCCCGCCGATGAAGTGAAGAACGAAGCCGGTGAAGTGATCGACGGCGACAAGGAAGCGCATATCGACGGGCTGATCGACAACGCCCGCGCCCTGCTCGGTCCGGAAGGTTATGACGTGTTCTTCCGCGCCGCTCTGGACAGCATATTGGGCGACATCAAGGACGACCTGGCCGGTTTCGGCGTCACCTACGACGAATGGTTCAGCGAGAAGTCGCTGGCCGACAGCGGCGCCATCGACCGCGCCATCAAGACCCTGCAGGCCAACGGCACCGTCTATGAGAAAGGCGGCGCGCTGTGGTTCAAGTCCACTGACTACGGCGACGAGAAGGACCGGGTCGTGGTGCGCGACAACGGACAGGCCACCTACTTCGCCTCCGACATCGCCTACCACCTCAACAAGTTCGAGCGCGGTTTCGACAAGGTGCTGAACATCTGGGGTGCCGACCACCACGGCTACATCCCGCGCGTCAAGGCCGCCATCACCGCCATGGGGCTGGACGCAGGCAAGCTGGACGTACAACTGGTGCAGTTCGTCACCCTCTGGCGCGGCGGCGAGCAGGTGCAGATGTCCTCGCGTTCCGGCCAGTTCATCACCCTGCGCGAACTGCGCGAGGAAGTGGGCAACGACGCCGCCCGTTTCTACTACATCACCCGCAAGAGCGAACAGCACATCGACTTTGACCTCGATCTGGCCAAGTCGCAAAGCAAGGACAACCCGGTGTACTACATCCAGTACGCCCACGCCCGCATCTGCCGCGTCTTTGACAAGCTGGCCGAGCGCGGTCTCAGCTTCACCGAGGCCGACGGCCTGGCCGCCCTGTCCGGACTGAAGGAAGATGTGGAGCGCGAACTGGTGAAAAAGCTGGCCGCCTATCCGGAAGTGGTGCAGGCTGCCGCGCTGGCCTACGAGCCGCACCATGTCAGCAATTACCTGAAAGAACTGGCTGCCCAGTTCCACGGCTGGTACAACGATCACATCGTGCTGAATGACGATACCAATATCCGTAACGGCCGCTTATTATTGAGCCTGGCGGTGAAGCAGGTTTTGGCCAACGGATTGGGGCTGCTGGGCGTCGCTGCTCCCGAACAAATGTAACCGAGGCTGACGTGTTCAAGTACGGCAAGAAAAAACCTCAGGGTGCGACCCGCAACCTTGGCCGCCAGGCGCAACCGGCCGCAAGCCCGCGTTCCGCCCTGCCCGGCTGGCTGCTGGTCGGGTTGGGCATGAGCATCGGCCTGTTCCTGGCGTTCATGCTGTACCTGTGGAAGCCTTGGCAGCCGGTCAAGCGCGAGATCGCGCAACCCTCCGTCGCCGCACCTGATACACCCGCCGCCGAAACCAAATCCGCCGAGCCGCGCTTCGACTTCTACCGCCTGCTGCCCAGCCAGAAAGTGGTTCCGAATGAACCGCCTCCCGAAGTGACACCGCCGGCTGCGCCTAAACCCGTCGTCAAGCCAGACGCCGCCGCCAAACAGGCGGCGGATGACGCCAGGAAGCGCGAAGCCGACAAACAACGCGCCGAGGCTATCCTGGAAGGCAAAAAAGCGCCCGCGCCGGAAAAGGCCAAGCCGGACAGTGTTGCCAAGGAAAAGGCCAAGGAACCCGCGAAGGATAAGGAAGCTGACAGCGGTAAATTCTCGCTGCAGGCCGGTTCGTTCAAAAGTCAGGCGGAAGCCGAGCGCCGCAAGGCGAAAGTCGCCCTGCAAGGTCTGCCCGCCCGCGTGCAGCAGGTCACCGTCAAGGAAGGCCAGGTCTGGTATCGCGTCATCGTCGGCCCGTTCAAGGGCAAGACCGCTTCCGACAAGGCACAGGGCGAACTGCGCGGCGGTGGAATCGACAGCCTGATGGTGAAGGAAAAGAAATGATCCGGCCGGGCGACCGTGCCCGCCGGATCAGCGCCACGACGCCCCGCTACATTCGCTCACAATCCCCCCGCTTGAAATCCCCGCCGCGCCTCCCCATTACAGACAGGTCACTTCAAGGATTATTCACATGACCACTATCGTCTGTGTCCGCCGCGGCAACAGTGTCGCCCTGGGCGGCGACGGCCAGGTTTCGTTGGGCAACACCATCATCAAGGGCACCGCGCGCAAGGTCCGCCGCCTTTACCACAACCAGGTCATCGCCGGTTTCGCGGGCGGCACCGCCGACGCCTTCACCCTGTTCGACCACTTCGAGGCCAAGCTGGAAAAACACGGCGGCCAGCTGATCCGCGCCGCCGTCGAACTGGCCAAGGACTGGCGCACCGACCGCACCCTGCGCCGTCTGGAGGCGATGCTGATTGTCGCCGACAAGACCGCCTCCTTCATCATCACCGGCACCGGTGATGTGCTGGAGCCCGAACACGGCGTCCTGGCCATCGGCTCCGGCGGCAACTACGCACTGTCCGCCGCCCGCGCCCTTAGCGACAACACCGAACTGGATGCCGAAACGATTGTACGCAAGAGCCTGGCCATTGCCGGCGACATCTGCGTCTACAGCAATCAGAATCATATTGTTGAAGTCATCCAGTACTGAGGACGCCGCCATGAGCACCATGACTCCCCGTGAAATCGTCCATGAACTGGATCGCCACATTGTCGGCCAGAACGCCGCCAAGCGCGCCGTCGCCCTCGCCCTGCGCAACCGCTGGCGGCGCATGCAGTTGCCGGAAGACCAGCGTCACGAGGTGACGCCTAAGAACATCCTGATGATCGGCCCCACCGGCGTCGGCAAGACCGAGATCGCCCGCCGACTGGCGAAGCTGGCCAACGCCCCGTTCCTGAAGGTGGAAGCCACCAAGTTCACCGAAGTCGGCTACGTCGGCCGCGATGTCGAAACCATCATCCGCGATCTGGTCGATGTCGCACTGAAGGACGCCCGCCTGCACGGCATGCAGAAGGTGGAGTTCCGCGCCCGCGAAGCCGCCGAGGAGCGCATCCTGGATGTATTGCTGCGTCCTGCCCGCACCTCAGACTGGGACGCGCATGAACATGCCGCCGACAAGACCGATTCGTCCACCCGCGCCATTTTCCGTCGCAAGCTGCAAGCGGGTGAACTGGATGACCGTGAAATTGAAATCGAACTGAGTACCGCCCCGATCGGCGTCGACATCATGGCACCGCCCGGCATGGAAGACATGGCCGGTCAGCTCTCCAAAATGTTCAGCAGCCTGAACAAGGAACGCACCAGCAGCAAGCGGGTGAAAATCAGCGAGGCGCTGAAACGCATCCAGGAGGAGGAAGCCGCCAAGCTGTTGAATGAAGAGGACTTGAAGGCCGCCGCCCTCAGCGCCGTCGAACAGAACGGCATTGTCTTCCTCGACGAGATTGACAAGGTCTGCCGTCGCGGCGAAGCCCACGGCGCGGATGTCTCGCGCGAGGGCGTGCAGCGCGACCTGCTGCCGCTGATCGAAGGCTGCACTGTCAACACCAAGCACGGCATGATCAAGACCGACCACATCCTGTTCATCGCCTCGGGGGCCTTCCATCTGGCCAAACCGTCGGACCTGATTCCCGAACTGCAGGGCCGCCTGCCGATCCGTGTCGAACTGAACGCGCTGACCCCGGCGGATTTCGAGCGCATCCTGACCGAACCGCACTTCTCGCTGACCGAACAGTACAAGGCGCTGCTGGCCACCGAAGGACTGAACATCCGTTTTACCCCGGAAGCCGTGAAGCGGTTGGCCGAGGTGGCGTTCGAGATCAACGAGCGCACCGAGAACATCGGCGCGCGGCGGCTGCATACCGTGCTGGAACGACTGCTGGAAGACATTTCCTTTACAGCGGGTGACCTGGCAGCCGAACGTCATGGTGAAACGCTCGACATCGGCGTCGAGGATGTGAATACCCACTTGGGCTATCTGGTGCAGAACGAGGATCTGAGCCGGTTTATTCTCTGACACCGGATCGCCATACGTATGAAAAAGCCGCCCTCGGGCGGCCTCAACACCAGCCAGGCCGACACAAATCCGCCATTCAAGTGCATATTTTCCACCCGGTAATTGTTTCCAAACTTAACGCAAACCGCCCGAACAGCCGCTTGTTGGCTACAATCGTTGGATAACATCCACAAAGACCTGATCAAACATGGCACACAAATTCACCGTTTCCCCCAAAGACGACCTCCAGGCCACCCTCAAGCGTGTTGAAACCACCATTACCGGCAAGGGCGGCCAATTCTCCGGGGACACCTCGCAGGGCAACTTCGCCGGCGTCACCCCCATCGGCATGGTCAAGGGCAAGTACGCGGTTATCAACGGCAAGGACATCGAGATCACCATCACCGACAAACCCTTTATCGCCCCGCAAGCCATCATCGAAAACAAGATCCGCGACTACTTCAGCTGACACCGGGCGTGATGACGGAAATTCAGACCGTCATCACGGCTCCGGCAATCAGGTACTGTCGTAACACATCCCGTCAGGCTACAATCCGGCCGGTTTCCATGTATTTACTCCTTTGTCCCTGGAGAACGGAATGCAAGCGACAAGCACCCTGGACGCGACCGACACCCCCTTTTCCGCAGGTATGCCCATGAACCGTGAAGACATCAAAAGCACCGGTGACCTGATGCGCTATGAACTGGCGCGTTTCCGCTCCTGGCGCTCCCATCAGGAACCGCAGTTCCGTGAATGGTTTGTCGCCGTGCAGCTGTGGCAGGTGGAACGCCTCAAGCGCACCCACATCGCCCTGCTGGAAGACGAGCGCTATCGCGCCGCCACCCAGTTCTTCCTCAGCGACATGTACGGCGGTCTCGACCTGACCGAACTGGCCAACGAGATCGAGCGCGCCCTGCCCATCGCCACCCGCCTGCTGCCGGACTCCGTGATGCGCACCAGCGCCGTTGCGCTGGAGCT
>DASUIM010000083.1:0-19893 GCA_036279775.1 Fluviicoccus sp.
ACCGAAACCGCCGATCTGGCCAAGCTGATCCAGCGCATCCGCACCGACCGCACCAACGTGCTGCTGATCGAGCATGACGTGAAACTGGTGATGGGCTTGTGCGACCGCGTTGCCGTGCTCGATTTCGGGCAGGTGATTGCGGAAGGCACTCCGGCTGAAATTCAGGCCAATCCAAAGGTTATCGAAGCCTATCTGGGAGGCGGGGAATGAGTTTGCTGAAGATTTCCAGCCTGCAGGTGGCTTATGGCGGCATCCAGGCGGTCAAGGGCATTGATCTGGAAGTGCATCCCGGCGAACTGGTTTGCTTGATCGGCGCCAACGGTGCGGGTAAAACCACGACCCTGAATTGTCTGGGCGGTCTGCTGAAACCTTCGGGAGGCAGCATTCAGTATCAGGGTAAGGACCTGCTGGCGATAGCGGCCCATGACCGTGTCCGTCTCGGCTTGTCGCTGGTGCCGGAAGGGCGGGGTGTGTTCTCGCGCCTGACTGTCGCGGAAAACCTGCAAATGGGGGCCTATGCCCGCAAGTTGCAGCCGGGCGAGCTGGAAAAGGCCTTCGAGCGTTTCCCGCGCCTGCACGAGCGCCGCGACCAGTTGGCGGGAACCCTGTCCGGCGGCGAGCAGCAGATGCTGGCCATCGTCCGCGCGCTGCTCAGCAAACCGAAGCTGTTGCTGCTTGATGAGCCTTCGATGGGATTGGCGCCGCTGATGGTGGAAAAGATTTTCGCCACCATCGCCGAAGTCACCGCCGATGGCGTTGCCGTGCTGCTGGTGGAGCAGAATGCCCGCGCTGCGCTGAAACTGGCGCAGCGCGCCTATGTGATGGAGAGCGGACGGATTACGCTGGAAGGACCCGCTGCGGAACTCGCGGCCGATGCGAGGGTGCGCGCCGCCTATCTGGGCGAATAGGATCAGGCTGCTCCCAACCTGTGCTTCAGGATGGGGCGGGCTGCCCAAATGGCGTGCATCAACAAAATCGGCAGTCGCCGTGTCTGGCAGAGAGACGGACGGCTGATATATAATTGCCTGTAACTTTATGTAAGCCGCCCCTGCCATCGGGGGCACTGGCGCAGTCCCTGTGTCACGCCTTCCCTGAAATGAATTGTCTGGAGAGTCTTCGGCATGTCTCCCGCTGATGTAGCGCACAACTGGTCCTTCGGGATTTTCGTTTTCGGTGTGATTTTTATCTGCGCCTTCATGCTCTTCATTCCCCGCCTGCTGGGCGGCCGCGACTGGGGTCGCGCCAAGAACGAGCCGTTTGAATCCGGCGTCGTTTCGTCCGGCACCGCCCGCATGCGTTTCTCGGCCAAGTTCTATCTGGTGGCCATGTTCTTCGTGATTTTCGACGTTGAAGCCCTGTTCCTGTATGCCTGGTCCGTTTCGGTTCGCGAGACCGGCTGGGCGGGCTTCATTGAAGTGCTGATTTTCATTTCCGTTCTTTTGGCCGGCTTGGTCTATGTCTGGAAAATCGGAGCCCTTGACTGGTCTCCGGCGCAACGCCGCAAGCGTGCGCTCCGGAATGCCGCCAAGTCCGAAACCTGAGGTTTATTACGATGGACTACACCCTGACCCGAGTCGACCCGGACAGTCCCGGCGGCCGTTACCCGATGCAGAAGCGCGAGACCGTGCGCGACCCGCTGGAAGAGCAGGTGCACAAGAACATTTACCTCGGCAAGCTGGAGGAAATGGTGCACGGGGCCGTCAATTGGGGGCGCAAGAACTCGCTGTGGCCGTATAACTTCGGTCTGTCCTGCTGCTACGTGGAAATGGCGACTGCCTTTACCGCGCCGCACGACCTGGCCCGTTTCGGGGCGGAAGTGATCCGCGCGTCACCGCGCCAGGCCGACCTGATGGTGGTGGCCGGCACATGTTTCGTGAAGATGGCGCCCGTGGTCCAGCGCCTGTACGAGCAGTTGCTGGAGCCGAAGTGGGTGATCTCGATGGGTTCGTGCGCCAACTCCGGCGGCATGTACGACATTTACTCCGTGGTGCAGGGTGTCGACAAGTTCATTCCCGTGGATGTCTACATTCCCGGTTGCCCGCCGCGTCCCGAAGCGTTCCTGCAGGCGCTGATGCTGTTGCAGGAACAGATCGGCAAGGAGCGTCGGCCGTTGTCGTGGGTGGTGGGGGATCAGGGCGTGTACAAGCCCAATCTGCCCGCCCAGCGCGATGTGCGCCAGGCCGAACGGATCGCGGTCACCAATTTGCGTAGCCCTGACGAAGTCTGACGTGGCTGACACCCCTATTCATTAATCTTGTGATGACGAAATCAGATGGCTGACGATGTTCCGGTAACTTCGGCGCCCGGCGCGAAGTACGAGGTGGTGCGCGAGCTGTATGAGCGATTCGGTCAGGACACTTTCGTGTTCCAGTCCACGCTGGACGATGTGCCGACGCTGTGGGTTCCGCGCGCAAAACTGGTG
Source organism: Fluviicoccus sp. (assembly GCA_036279775.1). Taxonomy (GTDB): domain Bacteria; phylum Pseudomonadota; class Gammaproteobacteria; order Pseudomonadales; family Moraxellaceae; genus Fluviicoccus. The sequence goes on from DASUIM010000083.1 coordinate 2,423, forward strand.
GAGATACTGGCGTTCCTGCGCCAGGCTCCGCGCCCCTATGTGATGCTGCTCGACCTGAGCGCGGTTGACGAGCGTCTGCGTGTCAATCGTCAGGGTCTGCCGCCTTCCGACTTCACGGTGTTCTACCACCTGCTGTCGATCGACCGCAACAGCGACGTGCGCATCAAGGTGGCCCTGTCCGCTGACGACCTGCATGTGCCGACGGCCATCAATATATGGCCGAACGCCAACTGGTACGAGCGCGAAGTCTGGGATCTGTTCGGCGTGACCTTCGACGGTCACCCGCACCTGTATCGCATCCTGCTGCCCCGCAACTGGACCGGCCACCCGCTGCGCAAGGATTACCCGGCGCGCGCCACCGAATTCGACCCCTTCATGCTCGACGCCGCCAAGCAGGACGCCGAGCAGGAAGCGCTGCTGTTCCGTCCGGAAGAGTGGGGCATGAAGAAGGGCACCGCCGATGAGGACTTCATGTTCCTCAACCTCGGACCGAACCATCCGTCGGCCCACGGCGCGTTCCGTATCGTGTTGCAACTGGACGGGGAAGAAATCGTCGATTGCGTGCCGGATATCGGTTACCACCATCGCGGCGCGGAAAAGATGGGCGAGCGCCAGACCTGGCACAGCTACATTCCCTATACCGACCGGATCGACTATCTGGGCGGGGTGATGAACAACCTGCCGTACGTGCTGGCCGTCGAAAAGCTGGCCGGCATCACCGTGCCGGCGCGGGTGCAGACCATCCGCGTGATGATGGCGGAATTCTTCCGCATCACCAGCCACCTGCTGTTCCTCGGCACCTACATCCAGGACGTGGGCGGCATGACCCCCATCTTCTTCATGTTCACCGACCGCCAGAAGGCGTATGACGTCATCGAAGCCATCACCGGTTTCCGGATGCATCCGGCCTGGTTCCGCATCGGCGGTGTGGCGCATGACTTGCCGAAGGGCTGGGACCGCCTGGTGCGCAACTTTGTCGAGTGGCTGCCGAAACGTCTGGACGAATATGTCAAGGCGGCCGTGTCCAATGGCATCGTCAAGGCGCGTACTGTCGATGTCGCCCAGTACAACTCGAAGCAGGCGCTGGAGTGGGGTGTCACCGGTCCCGGCCTGCGCGCCACCGGCGTCGATTTCGACCTGCGCAAGAAGCGTCCATATTCCGGCTACGAGAACTTCGACTTTGAAGTGCCGCTGGCCCACAACGGCGATGCTTATGACCGCTGTCTGGTCCGCATTGAAGAAATGCGCCAGAGCATCCGCATCATCAAACAGTGCCTGGAAAACATGCCTGCCGGCGACTACAAGGCCGACCATCCGTTGACCTGTCCGCCGCCCAAGGAACGCACCCTGCAGCACATCGAAACCCTGATCACGCACTTCCTGAGCGTGTCCTGGGGTCCGGTGATGCCCGCCGGGGAGTCCTGCCAGCTGATCGAAGCCACCAAGGGCATCAACAGCTACTACCTGACCAGCGACAAGAGCACGATGAGCTACCGCACGCGTATCCGCACGCCCAGCTTCGCGCACTTGCAGCAGATTCCGGCGGTGGTGAACGGCAGCATGATTCCCGACCTGATTGCGCACCTTGCCAGTATTGACTTTGTGATGGCGGACGTAGACCGCTGATTGAGGCTGACTCGATGATTATTTGTACTGACAAACGGCCAAAGATTGAGCCTTATGAACTGACGGTGGAAGAGCGGACGGAAATCGAGCACCACATGGCGCACTATGAAGATCCGCGCGCCGCTTCGATTGACGCGCTGAAACTGATCCAGAAGCATCACGGCTGGGTTTCCGACAGCGCCATTGTCGCCATCGGTCAGGTGCTGGGGATTCCCGCCGCCGATGTGGACGGTGTCGCCACCTTCTACAACAAGATTTTCCGCAAGCCGGTCGGCCGCAACGTCATTTTCGTCTGCGACAGCATCGGCTGCTTCCTGACCGGCTATGAAGACCTGATCAGCGCCATCAAGAAGCATCTGAACATCGAATACGGCCAGACCACCGCCGACAACCGCTACACGCTGTTGCCGATCTGCTGTCTGGGCAACTGCGACAAGGGGCCGACGTTGATGATCAATGATGACACGCACGGCCCGGTCAGCATCGAACAGATTCCTTCCTTACTGGAGCAGTATCCATGACCGTGGTATCTGCAGACACCCGGCCGCTCACCTGGCGGCTGCAACATGGCGACGCCAATCTCGACCTGAAGGGCTATGAAGCGCTGGAAGGCTATGCCGCCGTGCGCAAGGCGCTCAAGGAAATGAGTCCGCAGGACGTGCAACTGCTCGTCAAGGACGCCAACCTGCGCGGTCGGGGCGGCGCAGGCTTTCCTGCGGGCGTGAAGTGGAGCCTGATCCCGATGGGTCCGGATGCCGGTCCGAAGTATCTGGTTTGCAATGCTGACGAGATGGAACCGGGCACCTTCAAGGACCGCCTGCTGATGGAAAAGCTGCCGCACCAGCTGGTCGAAGCCATGATCGTAGCCGGTTACGCCATTCAGGCAACGCGCGCCTACATCTTCCTGCGCGGCGAATACATCCTCGCCGCCGAGCGCCTCAATGATGCGATCAAACAGGCCAAGGCCGCCGGCTACCTCGGGGAGAATATCCTCGGTTCCGGCTGGAGCATGGACCTGTATGTCCACACCGGGGCCGGCCGTTACATTTGTGGCGAGGAAACGGCGCTGATCAACTCGCTGGAAGGCCGTCGCGCCAACCCGCGCGCCAAGCCGCCGTTCCCGCAGATCGCCGGGGCGTGGGGCAAGCCGACCATCGTCAACAACGTCGAAACCCTTTGCAACGTGCCCGCGATAGTCATGCGCGGCGCCAACTGGTTCAAGGGGCTGTCCGAAGGCAAGAGCCCGGATGCGGGCACCAAGCTCTACGGGGTGTCCGGCCGCGCGAAGCGCACCGGCGTCTGGGAGCTGCCGATCGGCACCACCGCCCGTGAATTGCTGGAGGTTCATGCCGGTGGCATGCAGGACGGGCTGGACCTGAAGTGCTGGCTGCCCGGCGGTGCGTCCACCGACTTCCTGTTGCCCGAGCATCTGGATCTGGCGATGGACTACGACACCATTTCCAAGGCCGGCAGCCGCATGGGTACCGGTCTGATCATGGTGGTTGATCACAAGCAGAACATGATTTCCGTGCTGCGCAATCTGGAAGAGTTCTTTGCCCGCGAATCCTGCGGCTGGTGCACGCCTTGCCGCGATGGTTTGCCTTGGGGCGTCAAGATCCTGCGCGCGCTGGAGCGTGGTGAAGGCAGCGCCGAGGATATCGAGCAGCTGAGCAAGCTGACACGCGATCTCTGGATCGGCAAGACCTTCTGCGCTCACGCGCCCGGCGCCATGGAGCCGCTGATGAGCGCCCTGAAATATTTCCGTTCCGAGTTTGAACAAGGCATCGCGAAAGCGACCGCCTAAATACAGGTATCCAGACGAATGGCCACCATATATGTAGATGGCAAGCCCCACGAGGTCAACGGCGCAGACAACCTGTTGCAGGCCTGCCTGTCGCTCGGGCTCGACATCCCTTATTTTTGCTGGCACCCCGCGCTTGGCAGCGTGGGCGCCTGCCGCCAGTGCGCGGTCAAGCAGTACGCCAATCCGGAAGACAAGCGCGGACGCATCGTCATGTCCTGCATGTCGCCGTCCACCGATAATACCTACATCTCGATTGATGACGAGGAAGCCAAGGCTTTCCGCGCCACCATCGTCGAGTTGCTGATGACCAATCACCCGCACGACTGCCCGGTCTGCGAAGAGGGCGGTCACTGCCACTTGCAGGACATGACGGTGATGACCGGCCATGACCGCCGGACCTACCGCTTCACCAAGCGCACCCACCAGAACCAGGATCTCGGTCCTTTCATCAGTCATGAAATGAACCGGTGCATCGCCTGTTACCGTTGTGTCCGCTACTACAAGGACTATGCGGGCGGCGAGGATCTGGGTGTCTACGGTGCGCACGACAATGTCTATTTCGGCCGTCCGACCGACGGCACGCTGGAAAGCGAGTTCTCCGGCAACCTGACCGAAGTCTGTCCGACCGGGGTTTTCACCGACAAGACGCACTCCGCCCGCTACAACCGCAAGTGGGACATGCAGTTCGCCCCGAGCATCTGCCAGCAGTGTTCCGTTGGCTGTAACATCAGCCCGGGTGAGCGTTATGGCGAACTGCGCCGTATTGAAAACCGTTTCAACGGCTCGGTGAACCATTACTTCCTGTGTGACCGCGGCCGTTTCGGCTACGGCTATGTCAACCGCAGCGACCGTCCCCGCCAGCCCATGATGCGCGAAGGTGCGGATCTGGCCGTGGTGTCCGTGGATGAGGCGCTGGATTCCGCTATCGCCGCATTGCGCGGCAAGAAGCTGATCGGTATCGGCTCGCCACGCGCCAGCCTTGAAACCAACTTCGCCTTGCGCTCGCTGGTCGGTGAAGCCAACTTCTCGACCGGTATCGCCGCTGCGGAACAGGCCTGCATCAACCTGGCTTTGCAAGTGCTGCAAACCGAAGGCATCGACACCCCCAGCCTGCGCGATATCGAAAGCAAGGACGGCGTGCTGGTGCTGGGTGAAGATGTTACCCAAACCGCACCGCGTATCGCGCTGGCCTTGCGCCAATCGGTGAAGAACAAGGCCGTGAAATTGGCCGCCGACCGCAAGACCGCCGTCTGGCAGGATCTGGCGGTCAAGAACATTGCCCAGCATGAGCTGTCGCCGCTGTTCATCACCAGCTTCAGCGGCACCCGCCTGGATGATGTCGCCACCGGTGTCTGCATGTCGACGGTGGATGATCAGGCGCGTATCGGTTTTGCCATCGCCCATTGCATCGACAGCAACGCACCGGCGGTTGCTGGTCTGGACGCTGAAGCGCAAGCCTTTGCACGTCAAGTAGCGGATGCACTGCTGGCCGCTGACAAGCCGCTGGTGGTGGCCGGAACTTCCGCTGGCTCCCAAGCCCTGATCCAGGCGGCAGCCAACATCGTGCAGGCCTTGCAGCTCAAGGGTAAGCAGGCCGCGATTACTCTGACCGTTCCGGAAGTGAACAGCCTCGGCGTCAGCCTGATCGGCGGTCTCAGTGTGGAAGACGCGCTGGAGTCCTTGAAGTCGGGTCAGGCCGAAATCGTCGTCATTGCCGAAAACGACCTCTATCGCCGTGCCCCCGCCGCGATGGTCGACGCCGCGCTGGCCAAGGCTGCCAAGGTGATCGTGCTGGATCACCAACAAACAGCCACTACCGCCAAGGCCCATATCCTGATGTCCGCCGCCAGCTTTGCCGAAGGCGACGGCACCGCCGTCAACAATGAAGGCCGGGCGCAGCGTTATTTCCAGGTCTATGACTCCAGTTATTACAAGCCGGAGCATCAGATCAAGGAAGGCTGGCGCTGGCTGCACGCCATCCACTCCGGTCTGGATTACCGCGATATTGACTGGACACATCTGGACGACGTCGTGTCTTCCTGCGCCGAAGCCATTCCCGTTTTGGCCGGTATGGTGCAGGCGGCTCCGAATGCCTCCTTCCGCATCAGCGGTGTGCGTCCGGCCCGTGAACCCCGCCGTTACAGCGGTCGTACCGCCATGCGCGCGAAGCTGAGCGTGCATGAGCCGCGCCAACCGCAGGACGGCGACAGCGCACTGGCCTTCTCGATGGAAGGTTATGTCGGACCGAAAAATGATGCCGCGCTGACCTCCTTCGCCTGGGCACCGGGCTGGAACTCGCCGCAAGCCTGGAACAAGTTTCAGGATGAAGTCGGCGGCCACTTGCGCGCCGGTGATCCCGGCGTACGCCTGCTGGACAGCGCGCCGCGTCATGCCGGCGGTTATTTCAAGACTGTCCCGGCGGCTTTTGCCCCTCGCGCGGAAGGCCTGAATGTACATCTGCTGCATCATATCTTCGGCAGCGACGAATTGGCTGCTCGCGCCGAAGTCATGAGCAGCCGCATACCCGATGCCTGCATCACCGTGTCGGCTGAAGATGCTGCCCGATTGCGCCTGACCGATGGCCAGACCGCGGTTGTCAGCGTCAACATGAAGCTGGTGAAGATTCCGGCCCGTATTGATCCCGAACAGCCTTCCGGTACAGTCGGCGTCATTGCCGGGGTTCCCGGCCTGCCGGTTTTGCAGGGTGGCGAGTGGCTGCAAGTCAGCGGGGAGGGGGCCTGATCATGGAACAACTCAACAGTTTCATTCTGCAATACATCAGTCAGGATACGCTGGACATCATCCTGTCCGTGATCAAGTCGGTGATCATCCTGCTGGCAACCGTCATCACCGCAGCACTGCTCAGCTTCATCGAGCGTCGCCTGCTGGCGTGGTGGCAGGATCGTTATGGTCCGAACCGTGTCGGTCCCAACGGGATGTTCCAGATCGCCGCAGACATGCTGAAGATGTTCTTCAAGGAAGACTGGACACCTGCATTTGCCGACAAGATGATCTTCTTCCTGGCGCCCGCGATCGCCATGGCAGGCATGCTGCTCAGCATGGTCATCGTGCCGATTACCCCGACCTGGGGTGTGGCGGATCTGAACATCGGCATCCTCTTCTTCATGGCGATGGCCGGTTTGTCAGTCTACGCCGTGATGTTTGCCGCCTGGTCGTCGAACAACAAGTATTCGCTGCTGGGCGGCGTGCGCGCCACGGCCCAGACCATCAGCTATGAAGTCTTCATGGGTTTGGCCCTGATGGGCGTGGTGATTCAGACCGGCTCCTTCAACATGCGTGACATCGTTGAGGCTCAAAAGGACTGCTGGTTCGTGATTCCGCAGTTTCTGGGTTTCATCATCTTCATGATTGCCGGTATTGCGGTAACCCACCGTCATCCCTTTGACCAGCCCGAAGCCGAGCAGGAACTGGCGGACGGTTACCACATTGAATACTCCGGCATGAAGTGGGGCATGTTCTTCGTCGGTGAATACGTGGCGGTGGTGGTGATCTCCGCGCTGATTGTGACTTTGTATTTTGGCGGCTGGCAGCCCCTGCCGTACCTGGACTTCATTCCGTCCTTTTTCTGGTTTGCCGGCAAGACCGCCTTCTTCATCATGATGTTCGTGCTGGTGCGTGGTTCGCTGATGCGTCCTCGCTATGACCAGGTGATGACCGCCGGTTGGCTGGTGGCGTTGCCGTTGACCTTGCTCAACCTGCTCGTCACCGGTGCCCTGGTTTTGCTGTTCAGTCCCGTCAAGCCCGGTTAACGGAGAGAATTCGAAGATGAAAAACGTGATTGACGGAATCTGGAGCCAGGTGCGCAGCATGGTCATGGTGTTCAGCCATGGCTTCCGCAAGCGCGACACCCTGCAATATCCGGAAGAGCCGGTCTACCTGCCGCCGCGTTACCGTGGTCGTATCGTGCTGACCCGCGACCCGGACGGTCAGGAGCGGTGCGTCGCCTGCAACCTGTGCGCGGTGGCGTGTCCGGTGGGCTGTATCTCCCTGCAAAAGGCTGAGACCGAAGACGGCCGCTGGTATCCGGAGTTTTTCCGGATCAACTTTTCGCGCTGCATTTTCTGCGGCATGTGCGAAGAAGCGTGTCCGACCACGGCCATCCAGCTGACGCCGGATTTTGAAATGGCCGAGTACAACCGCCAGAACCTGGTTTACGAAAAGGAACACCTGCTCATTTCCGGCCCCGGCAAGTACCCGGACTACAACTTCTACCGTGTCTCCGGCATGGCGATCGCGGGCAAGCCCAAAGGCGCGGCCCAGAACGAATCGCAACCGGTTGACATCAAGTCACTGTTACCCTGAGGCCGCATTTATGGAAATAGCATTCTACATAGCGGCGGCGGTGGCCATTCTGGCAACCCTGCGGGTGATTACCAACGCCAATCCGGTGCACGCGCTGCTGAACCTGATCATTTCGCTGCTGGCGGTAGCGGTGATCTTCTTTACTTTGGGCGCACCTTTTGCCGGAGCGCTCGAAGTGATTGTTTACGCCGGCGCCATCATGGTGCTGTTTGTCTTCGTGGTGATGATGCTGAACCTCGGAACACAGGTAGACGCCCAGGAGCACAAATGGCTGCAACTGCGCGTCTGGGTTGGTCCTACGCTGCTGGCGGTGGCGCTGCTGGCGGAGATGGTCTGGATTCTCACCCAGCCGTCGGGAGCGCAGCTTGGTCATACGCTGGTGGATGGCAAGCAGGTCGGCATCGCGCTTTTCGGTCCTTACCTGTTGACTGTCGAACTGGCGTCCATGTTGCTGCTGGCCGCCTTGGTGGCTGCCTGGCATCTGGGCAAGCACGACGACCATGAGGACCGTCAGGCCCGGCGTGTGGCGGAGCGCCTGCATGCCGAGAACCTCCATGCCCATGATCACGTAGAAGGGGGTCACAAATGAACGGAGTTCCTCTGGAGCATGGACTGGCGGTGGCCGGTATCCTGTTCACGCTGGGTCTGGTCGGAGTGATGGTCAGGCGCAACCTGCTGTTCATGCTGCTGTGCCTGGAAGTCATGATGAATGCCGCCGCCCTGGCGTTCGTGGTGGCGGGCAGTCGCTGGGGGCAGCCGGACGGTCAGATCATGTTCATTCTGATCCTGAGCCTGGCGGCCGCGGAAGCCAGTATCGGCCTGGCAATCCTGTTGCAATTTTACCGTCGTCATCATTCCCTGGATATTGATGCGGCAAGCGAGATGCGCGGATGAACCTACTCTATTTGACGTTTGTCTTCCCTTTGGTGGGGTTCCTGCTGCTGTCGACCATTCGCAGCCGCCTGACTGAAAACCTGGCCGCCGTAATCGGTGTCGGTTCGATGGGGCTGGCCGCCTTGACGGCTTTGTATGTCGGCATCGACTTCATGAGCATTGAAGGGCAGGGGGCATATGGCCAAGTGCTCTGGACCTGGATGCAGGTGGGGGATTTTACCCCGGCCTTCGGCCTGCATCTGGACGGGCTCTCGCTGACCATGCTGGGCGTGGTTACCGGCGTCGGCTTCCTGATTCATGTCTTTGCTTCCTGGTATATGCGCGGTGAAGCCGGATACGAACGGTTCTTCTCGTACATGAACCTGTTTGTCGCCAGCATGCTGTTGCTGGTGCTGGGCGACAACCTGTTGCTGATGTACCTGGGCTGGGAAGGCGTTGGTCTGTGCAGCTATCTGCTGATCGGTTTCTACTACCAGAACAAGGCCAACGGCGAGGCCGCCATCAAGGCATTTACCGTGACCCGCGTCGGCGATGTGCTGATGGCCATCGGCTTGTTCATCATTTATCACCAACTGGGCACTCTGGATATTCAGGAAGTGCTGGTGCGCGCGCCGGAAGTCTGGAAAACCGGTGACACGATGGTGACCTTGGCGGCGCTGATGTTGCTGGGCGGCGCGGTCGGTAAATCCGCCCAGTTGCCGTTGCAGACCTGGTTGGCTGACGCCATGGCCGGTCCGACGCCGGTTTCCGCGCTGATCCACGCCGCGACCATGGTTACGGCCGGTGTCTACCTGATCGCCCGCACACATGTGCTGTTCATGATGGCGCCCGATGTGCTGCAACTGGTCGGCCTGATCGGAGCGGTAACGCTGGTGCTGGCCGGTTTCGCCGCGCTGGTGCAGACCGACATCAAGCGTATCCTGGCTTACTCAACGATGAGCCAGATCGGCTACATGTTCCTCGCCTTGGGCGCGGGCGCCTGGAGCGCCGCCGTGTTCCACCTGATGACGCACGCATTCTTCAAGGCGCTGCTGTTCCTTTCGTCCGGGGCGGTGATCATTGCCTGTCACCACGAGCAAAACATTTTCAAAATGGGCGGACTGTGGAAAAAGATTCCTTTCGTTTATGCCTGCTTCCTGATTGGCGGCGGCGCGCTGGCGGCCCTGCCGTTCCTGACGGTGGGCTTCTACAGTAAGGATGAAATCCTGTGGGACGAGTTCGCCACCCAGCATTTTGATTTGTTCTGGGCAGGCGTAATCGGGGCTTTCTTTACTTCGCTATATACGTTCCGCCTGATTTTTATTGTCTTCCATGGCAAGGAAAACACGCATGCCCATGCCTTGAAGGGCGTGTCTTACTGGTTGCCGCTGGGCGTGCTGCTGGTGCTGTCGACTGCGGTCGGTGCGTTGATTCATCCGCCGTTGGAAGGAGTCCTGCCTGCGCTGAACATCACCGCCAATGAGGAGGCACGCCACTATGTCGAGTTGCTGTCCGGCGCCGTGGCGCTGGTAGGCGTCGGTCTGGCCGCGTTCCTGTTTCTCGGAGAGCGCAAACTGGCGACCGCCATCTCGCAATCCGGTCCGGGTCAGTTATTGTCCCGGTTGTGGATGAGCGGCTGGGGTTTTGACTGGATTTACGACAAGTTGTTCGTCAAGCCGTACCTGTTCATTGTCCGGATCAACCGTCACGACATCATTGACCAGGCCATTGCCCTTATCCCGCGTCTGGCCAAACAGGCTCACCACGGTGTCAGCGTTACGGAAAACGGCCGTCTGCGCTGGTATGCCGCGAGCATGGCGTTCGGCGCTGTTGCTGTGCTGGCCGCCCTGATTTTCCTGAGCAGTAATTTCAAAGGATAAAGCCCGATGATGACCGATATGATTCTTCCCGCTCTTATCCTGATCCCGTTTGTCGGCGGCCTGCTCTGCTGGCAGGGCGAGCGTCTGGGCTTGGGGTTGCCCCGTTGGGTGGCCCTGCTCAGCATGTTGCTGGTGTTCCTGCTGTCGCTGCAAATCTGGGCTGAAGGCAATTACACGCTGCCCGCGATCGGCGCGCAGACGACGCAATGGCAACTTGAGTACCAGGCGCCCTGGATTCCGGCGCTGGGCATCAGCGTGCACTTGGCGCTGGATGGCCTGTCGTTGTTGATGATCATGCTGACCGGCCTGCTCGGCTTCATGGCGGTGGCCTGTTCCTGGAGTGAAATCCAGCGCCATGTCGGCTTCTTTCACCTCAACCTGCTGTGGAGTCTGGGCGGTGTGATCGGGGTGTTCCTGGCCATCGACATGTTCCTGTTCTTCTTCTTCTGGGAAATGATGCTGGTGCCGGTCTATTTCCTGATTGCGCTCTGGGGCCATTCCGGCACGGACGGCAAGAGCCGGATTTATGCCGCCACCAAGTTCTTCATTTTCACGCAGGCGGCCGGTCTGATCATGTTGATCGGCATCCTGGCGCTGGTGTTCATCAATTATTCGCAGACGCATGTCCTGAGCTTTGATTATCACCATCTGTTGGGGACACAGATGTCGCCATCGGTGGAAATGGCGCTGATGTTGTGCTTCTTTGTCGCCTTTGCCGTGAAACTGCCGATTGTGCCGTTTCACTCCTGGCTGCCAGACGCGCATGCGCAGGCCCCGACGGCCGGTAGCGTCGATTTGGCCGGTATCCTGCTGAAAACAGCCGCCTATGGCATGCTGCGTTTTGCCTTGCCGTTCTTCCCGCATGCATCGCAGGAGTTTGCACCGATCGCCATGACGATGGGCATTATTGGTGTGTTCTACGGAGCGTTCCTGGCGTTCGCCCAGGATGACGTCAAACGTCTGATTGCCTATACCAGCGTCTCGCACATGGGCTTTGTGCTGATCGGCATCTACTCCGGCAACCTGCTGACCATGCAGGGTCTGGTCATGCAGATGTTGGCGCACGGGTTCTCCGCCGCCGGTCTGTTCATCCTCTGCGGTGAACTCTATGAGCGCGTCCATACCCGCGATTTGCGCGAGATGGGCGGTTTGTGGGGCAAGTTCAAGTATCTCCCGGCCATCCTGATGTTCTTCTGCGCGGCTTTGCTGGGCATGCCCGGCACCGGCAATTTCGTCGGGGAATTCCTGATCCTGCTGGGCGCCTGGAAAGTGTCGCCGCTGATTACCATCCTGGCAACGTCCAGTCTGGTGCTGGCGGGCCTGTACTCGCTGATCCTGATTCATCGTGCGCTGTTCGGCGAATCGAAGCATGACGGTGAAATTGCCGACCTGAGTCCGCGTGAAATCGCGATCATGGTCAGCTTGATGGGGATTCTGCTGTTCCTCGGGCTGTATCCGCAACCGGTGCTGAACACCTCCCAATCGGCCATGGTCGGCATTGAACAGATGTACCAGTCGGCTTCCGCCGCTGCTCCCGTGCCGTCCGTCATGACGCCAGAACTGCGCTGAGGTCACCATGAATCTGACTATTGAAAGTTTGCTGCCTTTATTGCCCATCATCCTGAGCAGCCTGACGGCCATTGTGGTGATGCTGGCGATTGCCTTCGGGCGGAACCACTGGTGGAACGCCACCCTGACCGTGGTCGGCCTGAACATCTCACTGGCTGGGACCATCTGGCTGGCGCTGAGCCAGCCGCTGGCTCCGCAAATGGTGACACCCCTGCTGGTGGTTGATGCCTACGCCTATTTCTACATGGCGTTGATTCTGGCCGGGACACTGGCCTGCTGCACCTTGGCCCATGCCTACATGGAGGGCTATACCAGCAACAAGGAAGAGATCTATTTGCTGCTGGCGATTGCCGCGACCGGCGCCATGGTCATGGTGTGCAGCCGGCACATGGCGTCATTCTTCATCGGTTTGGAGCTGATGTCGGTGCCGGTTTACGGCATGGTCGCCTATACCTACCAGCGCAAGCGCTCACTGGAGGCCGGCATCAAGTACATGGTGCTGTCCGCGACGGCATCGGCTTTCCTGCTGTTCGGCATGGCGTTGCTTTATGCCATGACCGGCACGCTGGAATTCCAGGGACTGGCCCAAGCCACCACGCTGGATCAGGTGAACAGCCCGTTGTCGGTCATGGGTGTCGGTCTGATCCTTATCGGAGTCGCGTTCAAGCTGTCGATCGCTCCGTTCCATCTCTGGACTCCCGATGTCTATGAAGGTGCTCCGGCGCCGGTGGGGGCCTTCCTGGCCTCGGTCAGCAAGCTGGCTGTGTTTGCCGTGCTGCTGCGCTGGCTGATTGAAACCCCTTCCGCCTATTCCATGGCCCTGCGTGATGTGATGGCGGTGCTGGCGGTCCTGTCCATCGTGGTGGGCAACGTGCTGGCGCTGAACCAGAACAACATCAAACGCATTCTGGGTTATTCATCGATTGCGCATTTGGGCTACCTGCTGGCGGCGGTGGTGTCGGGTGGAATCCTGGCCATTCAAACCGTGCAGATCTACCTGTTGACCTATGTTGTAACCACGCTGGGCGCCTTCGGGGTCGTGACCTTGATGTCCAGCCCGTTGCGTCATGACGACGCCGATGCCTTGTTCAACTATCGCGGCCTGTTCTGGCGCCGTCCGATCCTGACGGCCGTCATGACCGTGATGATGCTGTCGCTGGCCGGTATCCCGTTGACGGCCGGTTTTATCGGCAAGTTCTTCGTGATCATGACCGGCGTGAAGGCGGAAATGTGGTGGTTGATGGCGGCCGTGGTACTTGGCAGCGCCATCGGGTTGTACTACTACCTGCGCGTCATGGTTACGCTGTATATGGCCACGCCGGGCTTGAAGAAGCACGATGCTCCATTGAACTGGGGCCAGCAGGCCGGCGGGGTGATGGTGCTGATGATTGCCGGTCTGGTGTTGTTGCTGGGGGTTTATCCGCAACCGGCGCTGGTGCTGGTGAATATCGTGTCGCGAACCCTGCTGGGCGGTTGATCCGGTCTACGGCCAATGAAACAGCCTCCTTCGGGAGGCTGTTTCATTTCTGGCGCGGCGAAAATGTTTTATAGTCATGATCATGGAAATTACCCTGACCACCCCCGCGATTCTTTTCCCGGCCATTTCATTGCTGATGCTGGCCTACACCAACCGTTTCCTGGCGTTGGCCAGCCTGATACGCAATCTTCACTCCCATCACGAACAGCGCAAGCATGATGCCCGTTACCGGGCGCAACTACTGAACCTGCGCAAGCGCAACCGCCTGATACGGCGTATGCAAACTTGGGGAGTGTCTAGCTTTGTGCTGTGCGTGGCCTCAATGCTGTGCCTGTTCTTTGGCAATGAACTGTTGGGGCGCTGGGTCTTCGGCGGCAGCCTGACGGCACTGATGGTTTCGCTGGTCACTTCAGTGGTTGAAATCCGCATCTCGCTGGATGCATTGGAAATCGAGCTTTCTGATCTGGATGCCGAGATGGAATAGCCGCTTTCCACCGTCAGCAGTGCCTTTCAGTGCAACAGGAAAGTCCGCAGCGAAATCCCGCCGTATTCATAACCTTCATAAACCCATTCGAGCCGATCCGCGGGCAAACGCGCGCCGGTGATGTACAACAGCGGCCAGTAATGATCCTCACTGGGCACCGACAATCGGGCGTCACTGTCCTGCATGGCGCGGAGCTGGGTCAGGAACTCATGATCATCTTGCTCAATAGCGACCTTGACGGCCAGATCGTAGCGCTGCGCCCACGGGAAGCCGCTCTCCGGCTGTCGCCAGTCCAGTTCGCGCAGGTTATGCACAATGTTGCCGCTGGCGATGATCATATAGCCCGCATTCCGGAGCTCACGGAGGGTTTCCCCCAGCGCCAGATGGCCCGTGCGGTCCAGACGGACATCAAGGCTGAGCTGGACGATGGGAACCTCCGCATCGGGCCACAAATGCTTCAGCACGGTCCAGACGCCATGGTCGAAGCCCTGATCCGGAATCGCCTGGATGGCGGGGTTTGAATGCAGAAGCCGTTCGATCAATTCCGGGGAGGTGCGTGGGCGATAGCGGATGTCGTACAAGGCATCCGGGAATCCCGAGAAATCGAAAACCTGTTGAGGGTGGGGAGCCGTGGTTATGCCCAGTCCCCGGGTCAACCAGTGCGCGGAAATGACCAACGCGGCATGGGGACGGGGCAGGCGCGTGCCCAGCCTTTGCAGGCTTTGGGTAAAGGCATTGTCGCGGATCGCATTTTCCGGCGAACCGTGTCCGATAAAGAGGGCGGGTGCGGGAGAATTCATGTGCCGGCGTCCGGTTGGGGCTGATGCGTCCAGAGTAGGCGTCGTCGGGCTTGTTGCCTAGTGCGGGTGTGGCGTGCACGGTGTTTCCGCCATGGGAACAGCCTGGGATAGACAGAGGGGTATGCCGAATGGTGATGGCAAATAGATCGTACGGGGAATGAGGGGAAATCTGAAATGGTGGGTCGGCCGGGATTCGAACCCGGGACCAACGGATTAAAAGTCCGCTGCTCTACCGACTGAGCTACCGACCCAATCTACAGTTCCAGCAAGCGAGCGTTGCTGAGGCCGTGCATTTTACGGATTTCACCTGTTTTTGCAAGTTTTTTCCGCAGGAAAACCGCGCGGACGCCGACAGCCGGGCAAGAAAAAAGCCGGTAAACCGGCTTTTTTCTTCACGCGGCTCAATCAGAAACGATAAGCGCCGTTACCGATGTTTTCCCAGATTTCCGGGGTCAGCGGCTGGTAATGGTCGGTGCCCGGCAGCCACACAAACAGCGGCTCCTTATGTGACTGGTGCGGGTCAAAACCTTCTTTCTTCAGATTGTTTTTCTGGTACTTGAAGGTGCCGGTCGTTTCCATCTTCTGCTGCTGGCGCAGGAAGACCGGGACGGCGTACGGCGGCATTTCACGGCGCAGATGCTCCAGTAGGTGGGCATAGTCAATGTCGATGCCTTCGTGCGGCGTAATGGCGGCCATGCCGGCGCGGCCGTTGGTATTGGGGATTTCCACCCCGTAGACCACGGCTTCCGCGATCGACGGATACGAACTGACCAGATTTTCCACTTCCGTGGTCGAAACGTTTTCACCCTTCCAACGGAAGGTGTCGCCCAGACGGTCAACAAACTGCGCGTGGCGGAAGCCGATATCGCGCACCAGGTCGCCGGTGTTGAAGTAGCGGTCGCCCTTTTCGAACACGTCGTGCAGGATGCAGGCTTCGTTCTTGGCAGCGTCAGTGTAACCATCAAACGGGGTGCGTTCGGTAATCTTGCCGACCAGCAGGCCCGGCTCGCCCTTGGCGGCCTTGATCATGAAGCCGTCAGCGCCGCGGATCGGTTTTTCGTTTTCCTTGTCATACTTGACGATGGCGTAGGGCAGGGGGGAGAAACCGACAGTGTTGTCGAAGTTGAAGATGTTGTTGAAGCCGATGTTGCCTTCCGAGGAAGCGTAAAGCTCATAAACTTCATCAACGCCATAACGTTGTTTGAACGGGCCCCAGATGTTCGGCCGCATGCCGTTGCCGACCATCTTGGTGACGCGGTGGGCGCGGTCTTCGGCCTTGGCGGGTACTTCCATCAGATAGCGGCACAGTTCGCCGACATAACCGATAGCCGAGGCGTTGAAGCGGCGGACATCTTCCCAGAACTCACGGGCGGAGAACTTGCGGCGGATGGCGAAACCGCTGGCGCCGTAAATGGCCGCGCCCCAGCACACCACCATGCCGGTGGCGTGGTAGAGGGGCAGGGTGCAATACATGATGTCGTTCTTTTGCAGGTCCATCACCGAACCGAAGACGCCATAGGCCTTCATCCAGCGGCCGTGGCTGAAAATGGCGGCTTTGGGCATGCCGGTGGTGCCGGAGGTATAGATGTAGTACAGACCGTCGCTGTAATAGACGTTATTGGTCGTCGGCGGGTTGTAGCTGGGGGCGCTCTGCAGTTCGATGGCGAGGTTGCGGAAGGATTCCGGGGCATCGCCGGTTTCTTTCAGCGTGTCCTGATCGGCCAGCCAGTAGATACGGTCGGACGGAATGCTCAGGTCGCCGCGGACTTCGGAGAACGATTCCACCAGTTCGGCGCCGATGATGGCCATTTTCGGCTTCACCAGATTGATGCTGTGCGTCAGCACCTTGCCGGTCTGGGAGGTGTTGAGCATGGCCGAGATAACGCCGATCTTGGCCAGACCGGTGGTCACGGCCAGCAATTCGGGGCGGTTTTCAATGAAGACGGCGACCACATCACCCTTCTTCAGACCCTGCGACATGAAATAGTGGGCGACGCGGTTGGCCCACTGGTTGAACTGCAGGTAGTTCAGGTTGGTGTCCTTGTAGAGGACCGCCGGACCGTAGGGATTCGCCTTGGTGGCCTTTTCGATCGCCCAGCCCAAACCGCCGGCCTTGGTGGGATTGGTGCTGGAACCCAGCGCCAGACCATACGCCATCTTGGGCAGTTTCCGGACAACTTCGGGGAGTTTTCGGGCGATGTCTTTGACGGTAATGAGGTCTTGTTTGCTCATGTAGGGGGCATCCTCTGGCGCAAAAGCAGGGTTTGCGGATGAAACGGAAGTGATGAACAGTCCGTGAAATTGTGTCTGTCCTGTAAGTCGCGCCCTACCTTACCCGCTGAAGCCAGTCTTCGCAAGACTTGGGGGTAGGGCGTGTCCGAAAATACCAATCAATTGACCGCGATCAATCGAGGAAGAAGTCCTTCTGGATGCGGTCGATGGTGGCGGGATTGCAGGCATAGGGGGTGAAATCGGTGACACCGGCGGCGCGCAGCACGCCTTCGTCAATTTCGTTCTGGCCGGTGCGGCGGCTGGTCAGGATGGTCCAGGCGGCGTCGGCCATGATCTCCGGCTTGCGGCAGACGTCCACGGCTTCGTCATTGGCGATATTGTTGGTGACGGCGGCGGTGGCGAT